>NZ_BAABIK010000010.1:0-39551 GCF_039542725.1 Streptomonospora halophila
CGCAACCCTGCGGGCCCGCTCAGGCTCTTCCCAAGAGACGGAATCTCCCGGCGGAGTCTTCGGGACCACGTCCCGCGAACTCCGCTTTACGTTTTTGTCCGCATAGCGCGGCCTTTTCTGAATTCTAGCAGAATTCCGAACCGGCGCGAACTCGGCGGTTTCGCTTCTCCGGGCTTCCCGTCGAGGACGGGCCGCCTTTTCCGAAGCTGGTCTCCACTCTACCGGCCGCCGCGAGTGCTCGTGACCGTTCCGGTGAATCGAGTGGAGGAACCGACGCGCCCGCCGGTTTCACTCGGCGCCCGCTGTGTCGGTGAGTCCATCCTACAGGCACTCGCGGAGTGCCCGTCACGCTCCGCGGCCCCGATCGCGGTGCGGCGCGGCGCCGCTCGGCGACCGGCCACCCGTTCCGATTCCGACCCGCGTCCGGTGCCCGCCGGGCGGTCGCCCTGTCAGAGCCTCTCGATCGGGGCGAACTTCACCAGGAAGTCCTTCTCCCCGATGTCCGCTCCGAAGTCGATGCGGGCCTTGGTCTTGTCTCCCGCGCCGTCGACCAGCAGCACCGTGCCCATGCCGAACGAGTCGTGGTTGACCTTGTCGCCCGGGGTCAGCGAGGGCACCTCGCTCTTGCCCTTCCTGGGACCCGGCGACGGGGTGCGTCCGCGCGGCTGGGCCGCCGCCGCGAGCGCCGACTCCGCGCGCCGCCAGTCGACCAGGTCGGTGGGCACCTCGTCGAGGAAGCGCGACGGCGGGTTGAACGACGGCGCACCCCACGCGCTGCGCACCGCCGACCGCGACAGGTACAGCCGCTCCTGCGCCCGCGTGATCCCCACGTAGGCCAGGCGGCGCTCCTCCTCCAGCTCCGACTTCTCGCCCAGCGTCCGCATGTGCGGGAAGACGCCGTCCTCCATGCCGGTCAGGAAGACGACCGGGAACTCCAGTCCCTTCGCGGCGTGCAGCGTCATCAGCGTGACCACGCCGCCGGAGCCGTCCGCGTCGGGGATCTGGTCGGTGTCGGCCACCAGCGACACCTGCTCCAGGAAGTCCACCAGGGTCGGTTCGGGCACGGCCGCGGCGCCCTCCTGCGCGCCGCCCGCGCCCCGGTCCCCTTCGGCGGCCGGCGTGTCCGGGCCGGCCTCGCCGGCTCCCGGCTCCTCCTCGTACAGCGGCCCGGTGAAGCTGTTCTCGAACTCGCGGGCGACCTCGACGAACTCCTCCAGGTTCTCCGCCCGGCTCTCGTCCTGCAGGTCCTTGGAGTTGGCGAGCTCGGAGAGGTAGCCCGTGCGCTCCAGCACGGCCTCGACCACCTCGGACGGCGAGGCCTCCTCGGCGATCCGCTCCAGCTCCTCCAGCAGCGCGACGAAGTCGCGCACGGCGTTCAGCGAGCGCTTGGCCATCCCCTCGATCTCGCCGGCGCGCCGCAGCGCACGCGAGAACGAGGTGCGCTCGCGCGCCGCGAACAGCTCGATGGTCTCCTCGGCGCGGTCGCCGATCCCCCGCTTGGGAACGTTGAGGATGCGCCGCAGGCTGACCGTGTCCTCCGGATTGGCCAGCACCCGCAGGTAGGCCAGGATGTCGCGGATCTCCTTGCGCTCGTAGAACCGCACACCGCCGACGATCTTGTAGGGCAGGCCGGTGCGGATGAACACGTCCTCGAAGACGCGCGACTGGGCGTTGGTCCGGTAGAACACCGCCACCTCGCCCGGCGTGCACCCGCCCTCGTCGGTCAGCCGGTCGATCTCCTGGACGACGAAGGCCGCCTCGTCGTGCTCGTTGTCGGCGACGTAGCCGGTGATCGCCGGGCCCACGCCCTGCTCGGACCACAGGTTCTTGGCCGGGCGGTCGGGGTTGCGCTCGATCACGGCGTTCGCCGCGGTGAGGATGTTCTGCGTCGACCGGTAGTTCTGCTCCAGCAGGACGGTGCGCGCCTGCGGGTAGTCGCGCTCGAACTCCAGGATGTTGCGGATGGTGGCGCCGCGGAACGCGTAGATCGACTGGTCGGCGTCGCCCACCACGCACAGCTCGGAGGCCGGCACCGCGGCTTCGGGGGTGTCCTCGCCCACCAGCAGCCGCACCAGTTCGTACTGGGCGTGGTTGGTGTCCTGGTACTCGTCGACCAGGATGTGCCGGAAGCGCCGCCGGTAGTGCTCGGCGACGTCGGGGAACATCTGCAGCAGGTTGACCGCGATCATGATCAGGTCGTCGAAGTCCATCGCGCCGGCCTCGTGGAGGCGCTGCTGGTAGAGCGCGTAGGCCTCGGCGAGCTTCTTCTCCTGCTCGCTCTGCGCCTGCTCGGCGAAGGTGTCGTAGTCGACCAGCTCGTTCTTGAGGTTGGACACCTGAGCGGAGAACGACTTGGGCGGGAAGCGCTTGGGGTCGAGGTCCAGCTCCTTGCACACCAGCTGCATGAGCCGCCGCGAGTCGGCGGCGTCGTAGATGGTGAACCCGCTGGGGTAGCCCAGCCGCCCCGCCTCGCGGCGCAGGATGCGCACGCATGCGGAGTGGAACGTCATCACCCACATGGCGCCCGCGATCCGGCCGCCCAGCAGCGCCTCGATACGCTCCTTCATCTCGGCGGCCGCCTTGTTGGTGAAGGTGATCGCGAGCACCTCGCCCGGGCGGGTGCCGCGTGCGGCGAGGAGGTAGGCGATGCGGTGCGTGAGGACACGCGTCTTGCCTGACCCCGCCCCCGCGACGATCAGCAGCGGGCTGCCGGCGTGGGTGACGGCTTCGCGCTGCGGGGCGTTCAGGCCTTCGAGGAGCTGTTCTTGGGAGGACGACACGCTTCCCAGGTTACGGCGGTCGGCGGACGCCCGTACCCGCGTCGGCCGGGCGGCCGGGTGCCGGCGCCGCGGCGGCGCGCCGACCTGCGACGGCGGCCGTGCCCGCGGGCGGTAGCGTCGGGCATCGGGAAAGGGGGACGTGCCGATGCCGATCGCCGTCGCGCTCTACCGGACCGCCGTGGCCGTGGTCGCCGTCGCCGGGATCACCATGGAGGTGGCGCGCTCGGAGTCGCCGCACCCGTTCGTGTACTTCACCATCCAGAGCAACTGCGTGCTCGCCGTGTGCTTCGCCTTCGCCGCGTGGTCGGTGTGGCGCGGCCGGGCCGGGCCGCCGGGCGGTCTCAAGGGCGCGGCCACCCTCTACATCCTGATCACCGGGCTGGTGTTCAACTTCGTGCTCTCCGACGGCCCGACGCAGGTTCCACCGGCCGGCGCGGGGGAGCTGGTCGGCCGGCCGTGGTGGGTCGTGGACTCCAGCGACCTGCTGCACACGGTGGCGCCGATCGCGGCCGCGGCCGACTTCGCGCTGTTCGACCGGCACGGGCGGCTGCGCTGGTACCACGCCGCGGTCTGGCTGGTGTACCCGCTGGTCTACGTCGTGTTCACCACGTTGCGGGGCGCGCTGCTATCCGGCGCGGGCTATCCCTACTTCTTCGTCGACGTGTCCCTGCTGGGCTACGCCGGGCTGGGGCGCAGCGTGCTGCTCTACGGCACCGCCTTCCTGGTGCTGGGCCTGGTGCTGGTGGCGGCCGACCGGCTGCTGGGGGCACCGGCGCCGGAACGCGTGCTGTCGCGGCTGCGCGGCGAGCGGCCCGCTGACGGCGCTCCCCCGATGCCGGCCGGGGAGTCGACCGGGGTCCGCACCCGCTGACCGGCGGAGCCGACGGCCGCCGCACGGCCTCTAGGCTGTCCGTGCGAACACCCGTTCCCGGCGCGAGCGCGGTCCGCTTCGGCCGGGGCGGCGGAAACCACACGGCAGAAGGGCTGGACGGTGCGAATCTACGTCGACTGCGATCCGGGGATCGACGACGCGTTGGCTCTGGCCTACGTGACGGCCCAGCCTGATGTCGAGCTGGTCGGCGTGGGCTCGGTCTTCGGCAACAACCTCGTGCCGACGACCACGGACAACGCACTGCGGCTGCTGGAGCTCTACGGCCGCCCGGACGTCCCCGTGGCGCGCGGCGCCGGGCGCGCGCTGGCGCAGCCGCCGCGCCCCGCCCTGCATGTCCACGGCGAGAACGGCCTGGGCGAGGTCGAGCTCCCCGAGCCGGCCGCCGCACCGGTGGAGCTCTCCGCCGCCGAGACGCTGGTCCGCAGCGCGCGGTCGGCGCCGGGCGAGATCGACGTCCTGGCTCTGGGGCCGCTGACCAACATCGCCCTCGCCCTGAGCATCGAGCCCGACCTGCCGCGGCTGCTGCGCCGCGTGGTGGTCATGGGCGGCGCGGTGCGCGCGCCCGGCAACACCGCACCGCTGGCCGAGGCCAACGTGGCCTCCGACCCCGAGGCCGCGGACGTGGTGCTGGGCGCCGGGTTCGACACCACGCTGGTCGCGCTGGACGTCACGATGCGCACCGTGGCCGACGGGGACTGGCTGGACGGGCTCGACCGCGTCGCGGGGCGGCGGGCCGAGACCACCGCGGCGATCCTGCGCTTCTACACCGACTGGTACTCGGGGATGTTCGGCGTACGCCAGTGCGCCATGCACGACCCGCTTGCGGCGGCCGTCCTGATCGACCCGACGCTGGTGACCGACGCGGTCGAGGTGCCGGTCCGCGTGGAGCTGCGCGGCGAGCACACGCGCGGCCAGACCGTCGCCGACCTGCGCCTCAACCGCGACCGCACCGACGGGCGCCCGGCCGTGACACTGGTGGGCGACGTGGACGGCGAGGCGTTCTTCAAGCGGATGACCGACGCGCTGCGCTGACGCTCCGGTGAACCCGGCGGGGATGCCGAGGTTTTCCGCGTGCGGTGTCACAGCACGTCGGTGCTCCCCGCTTGCAGGGCCTCGTTGCGCGCCTCGATGGCCTCCCAACTGGCCGGCAGGACGAAGTCGCGGCCGCCGCCGGCGCCGTCCTGGGCGTGGGCGACGTAGGGGCGCTGCCGGGCTTCGTACCGTTCGAAGGCGGCGGCGTGGTCGCCGGCGCACTGGTCGAGTTCCTCGGCGAGGATGCGGGCGCCGGTGAGCGCGAGTGACGTGCCCCTGCCGGAGAGGAAGGCCGGGCTGTACCCGGCGTCCCCGACGAGGACGACGCGGCCGCGGTGCCACGAAGGCGCATGGATCTGGCTCGCGGAGTCGAAGAACAGGTCGGGGGCCGTGCGGACCGCGTCGAGCAGTTCCGGGATCCTCCACGACCGGTGGCCCGTGAAGGCGTCGACGATGATCCGCTTCTGGGCGTCCAGGTCGCGGCGGTCGTACTCGAGCGGTTCCGAGCGGAACTGGAATACGGCGACGGCAGTGTCCTTGTACCGGAAGACGGCGGCCATCCGACCGGGAACGTTGTGCATCGCGTTGACGCCCTCCGACCGCTCCTCGCCGGGAAGGGGGACGATTGCGATGTAGACGCCGAGGTGCCGGAGGAAGTCCTCCTCAGGGCCGAAGGCCAGCCCGCGTACGGCGGAGTGCTGGCCGTCGGCGCCGAGCACGAGGTCGTAGCGCCCTGTCCGGCCGGAGGCGAAGCGCACGCCGACACCGTCGCCGTCGTCGTCCAGGGCCTCGATCGAGTCGCCGAAGCGGATCGCCGCGGTGTCCGGGAGCGCGTCGGCGAGCACGCGCACCAGGTCGGCACGGAGGATTTCGATGTCGTCGTCGGAGTCGTTGATCTGGTCCACGGGGACGCGGGCCACCGGCTCGCCGTCGCCGTCGACGAACCAGGTGGATTCGGTCATCCGCAGGCGCCGTTCGCGGATCTTCGCGAGTAGGCCCATGCGCTCCACGACCTCGTTCGCGTCGCCGCGGATGTCGATGGGTGTGCCGGCGAGCCGGAGCTGGTCCTCGTACTCGACGACGGTGACCTCACTGCCGCGTTCGCCGAGCTCGAGTGCTGCGGCGAGGCCGGCGATCCCGGCTCCGGAGACGAGGATTCTCACGCTGTGCGCTCCAAGGGTAGCTGGCGGTGCGGGTCGGTGCGCCTGGCCGCGGTCCACTGTGAGCACGGGAATGCAGAGCGGTGCGGTCGTGAACGGGGGCGGTTGCGCCTTCCCGACCTTTAAAGCAACGACCTGTTGCTTTAAAGGAGTCTACGTGCGAACGGTTTGCACCGCAATGCCGAGGTGGCGACAATCGGTACGCCAGCGCGAGCGAGGGGGTGATCAGGAGTGGCCGACCGATCGCCGACTCGGCGCCCCGGAGGCCGCAACGCGCGGGTGCGAGCACAGATCCTCGCCGCGACCGCCGAACTCGTCGCGCGGGACGGCATCGTGGGCTTCCGCTACGAGGAGGTCGCCGAACTCGCCGGCGTGCACAAGACCAGCGTCTACCGCAATTGGCCCGACCGCGAGGAACTGGTCGCCGACACCCTGCTCAGCTACGCCGAGGACCTCGCGTCGGTCGCCGACACCGGCGACATACACCGGGACCTCGCGGACTTCCTGGTGGCCCTGGCCGACGGTCTGAGAACACCGTTCGGCCGGGCGCTCGAACAGGCCCTTCAGCCGACCCTGCAGAGCCCCCCCGCCCAGCAGGTACTGACCAGGATCTTCGACCAGCGAGTGGCCGCCATACGGCGGCGGTTGGAGGTCGCCGCCGACCGGGGCGAGCTGCCCCGGGTGGACAGCGCATTCCTCGCCGAGATGATCTCCGGTCCGATGCACCTCATCGTCAACCGCGGCGTGCGCCCGTTCACCCGCGCCGACGCGAAGCGCATCGTCGACGTGGTACTCGGCGGTATCCGGGCGACGGCGCCGCACGCCTGAAGCCGCGGGGCTGCGCGCCGGGCCGGTCGCGCCGGTTCGCGACGAGGGCCCGAGAGCGGCGGCCGACCGGGCGCTGCGGGCGTGGATGCCGACGGCACCGGGTTACCCGGCGACACGTGATCGACCGGTGTTCGAGGCGATCGCTGACGGTTTCCCGTCAGCCACCCGACCGTCTCTCAGACGAGCTTGCGGGCCGTGGCCCACCGGCTCAGCTCGTGCCGGTTGGAGAGCTGGAGCTTGCGCAGCACCGAGGAGACGTGGGTCTCGACGGTCTTGACCGAGATGAACAGCTCCTTGGCGCACTCCTTGTAGGCGTAGCCGCGGGCGATGAGCCGCAGCACCTCGCGTTCGCGCTGGGTGAGCCGGTCGAGCTCGGGGTCCATGGGAGGGGCGTCGGTGGCGGAGAACGCGTCGAGCACGAACCCGGCCAGGCGCGGCGAGAACACGGCGTCGCCGTCGGCGACCCGGACGATGGCGTCGGCCAGCTCCCGCCCGGAGATGGTCTTGGTGACGTAGCCGCGGGCGCCGCCGCGCACGACCCCGATGACGTCCTCGGCGGCGTCGGAGACCGACAGCGCCAGGAAGCGGATCTCGGGGTGGCGGGACAGGACGCGGCGCAGGACCTCGCTGCCGCCCCCGCCGGGCAGGTGGACGTCGAGCAGCACCAGGTCGGGCTGTTTCTCGGCGATCACCTGGACTGCGCTGTCGACGTCGCCGGCCTCGCCGATCACGTCCACGGCGTCGCCCAGCTCGCCGCGGACGCCGCTGCGGAACAGCCGGTGGTCGTCGACGATGACGACGCGGGGCGGGGTGCCGCTTTCGGCGAAGGTCGCGGTGTTCTCGTCTTCCACACCACGGACTCTACCCACAGCTTCCCGGCCGCAGGCGCCGGTGCCCGGGTCCGGCCACGCGCGGACGAACGGAGGGGTCAGGCCGACTGATCCTGCTCGCGCGGCATGCGCAGCTGCACCTCGGTGCCTTCGCCGGGGGCGGTGCGGATGCGGGCGCTGCCGCCGTGGCGCTCCATGCGGCCGAGGATGGAGCCGCGTACGCCCATCCGGTCCTCGGGGACGGCGTCGAGGTCGAACCCGGCGCCGCGGTCGCGGACGAAGACCAGGACCTCCTCGGGGTCGACCTCGCCGAACACCGAGATCGCGTCGCTCCCGGCGTACTTGGAGGCGTTGACCATGGCTTCGCGGGCGGCACGCAGTTCGGCGTGGACGCCGTCGTCGATGGGGCCGTCGCCGACGCAGACCACCTCGATGGGCACGCCGTGGGCCTCCTCGACCTCGGCGGCCACGCGCTCCAGCGCCGCCTTGACGGTGGTCTCGGCGTCGGCGGGCCGCTGGTAGAGCCAGCTGCGCAGGGCGCGCTCCTGCACCCGCGCCAGGCGCTGGACCTCCCGCGGGTCCTCGGCCCGGCGCTGGATGAGGGTGAGCGTGTGCAGCACGGAGTCGTGGATGTGGGCGGCGAGCTCGGCGCGCTCCTGGCTGCGGATGCGCTCGCGGCGCTCCCGGTCGCGCTCGCGCACCAGGCCGACGATCCACGGCGCCGCGATCACGCACATCCCGGCGATGATCGTGGCCGCGAAGGTGAGTCCGGCGCGTGCCTCGCTGAGCTGCTGCTGGAAGACGAGGAAGCCGATGGCGCCGATGACGACGAGCAGGATTCCCGCGCCGGTGCGCAGCCAGCTCTTGTTGCTCTGGCCCAGCACCGAGGTCGACATCCACTCCTCGCGCAGCGCCGGGTTGGCCTGCTGCCAGAGGATGGTGGCGCCCAGGGCGCCGAAGATGATGAACCACAGCACCGGCTGGAACCAGCCGCCGAAGAGCAGGGCGAGCATGCCCAGCCCGCCGGCGAGGGCGCAGTAGGCCAGCAGCTGGCTGATGTCGCGGCCCTTACGTTTGGCCGTGTCCTCGGGGGTGTCCTCGCCCGCGGCGGAGACGTCGTCGGTCGCGCGCTCCTCGACCGGGACGAACAGCACGAGGACGATGTAGACCGCGATGCCCACCCCGCCGAAGCACAGGGCCAGCAGCGCCAGCCGCGTCACGACGGCGTCGATGCCCAGGTGCGCCGCCAGCCCGGCGCCCACTCCGGCGACCAGCCGCCCATCGCGCGGGCGCACCAGGGGCGGCGTCGGGGTCCGCGGACCCGCCGATTCGGTCACGCTGTCCGTGCCTTCCCTTCAACTGCTCGGCGCGCGTCCTGCAGGCGCGCGCGTCGGGCGGGGCGGCCGTTCCGCCGCGCCGAGCACGGGGCGGCGGAACGGTGAGCGCGCCCGTGTGACCCAGGATGCCCCTACCGGGCGCGTCGGGGCATCAGGGACCCGCCCCGGGACTCGCCGGCAGCGCCTCAGGGTCGGGTCCGGGTAGTTCCCGATGGGCGTTCGAGCACGTGGCGGGGGAGGATGGGACCATCCGGCGGAGCTGTCGGCCGAAGGCGGAGAGGGCGCGGTGAACGAGAGCGGACGAGGAGCGGACGGCGCGGCGCGCGGACCCGGCGACGGGGACTCCCCGCCGGCGGCCGGTCCTGCCGCGGGGTCCTCCGAGCCGGCGGGCACCGTCCCGCCGACCCCGCCCCGGTCCTCCTTCGCGCCCGCCGGCGAGCCGGACCGCCCGGAGCTGATCCGCGACAACGAACGCGGGCTGGCCACCGGTGTGTGCGCCGGGCTGGGTGCCTATACCGGCATCGACCCGATCGTGTGGCGGGTGGGCTTCGCGATCACCGGCCTGGCCGGGTTCACCGGAGTGCTGCTGTATGTGGGCGCGTGGATGGCGATGCGGGATGCGGGCCGCGGCCCGGCCATGTTCGAGCAGCTGCTGAACCGGCGGATCGACGACCGCGCGGTGCCCGCGCTGCTCGGGCTGGGCGTGGCCGTGGCGGTGGCGCTGAGCCTGATCGGCGGGGTCAGCTGGGGCACGCTGATGCTGGCGACCCCGCTGATCCTGGGTGCGCTGGTCGCGCACAACCGCGGCGTCGACCTGCGCGGAGCCTATCGGGAGCTGCCCCGGCTGCTGCGGTCGGCGGAGCCTCCGCCGGCCACCCCGGCCCCCGAGCCCAAACCGGCCTACTACAACCCCGCCCAGCCGTGGGCGCAGGCGCCGAGCGGGCCGGTGGACCTGGCGGTGGTGTCCGATCCCGACCGGGCCGGCGCAGCGGACGCCGGCGCGGACGCCCGGGAGGCCGGCGGCGCCGACGCCGCCGGCGGAGTGGACGGCGCTTCGCGGGAGGGCGGCGACGACGAAGGAGTCCCCGATCCGCTCCCGTCCTGCGCCGGCCCGCGGTCGGCGGACACGCGGCTGCGCTCCGCGTGGGAGCGCCGCACACGGGCGCGCGAACGGCGCAGGAGCCGTCGCGTGCGCAGGCGGGAGCGCCGGCGGGCGCGCGGGTTCCGCCTGCTCGGCATCGTCTGGTGGGCGGTGGTGGCCGCGGCCGCGATCACGCTGGCGGCGACCCCTACTCCGTTCGTCGAGGCCCTGTTCGGTCCGCAGACAGGTCCGACCTTTCTCGGGAGCGTCGTCGTGATCGTGGGTATCGCCGCCGTGGCCGGCGCCTGGATCGGCGACCCCCGCGGCCTGATCACCGTCGGGACCGTCGCCTCGCTGCTGCTGGTGTGCTCGGTCGCGGTGGACGCGTCGACCCTGCGCTTCGGCTCGCTGAACTGGCGCCCCGAATCCGTCGCCGCGGCCGGGCGGCCCTACGAGCTGACGGGCGGGGAGGCGCGGCTGGACCTCACGCGGTTGCCGCTGGAGCCGGGGCAGCGCGTGCGGGTCGGTGCCGAGGTCGGCTTCGGCGCGCTGACGGTGCTGGTCCCCGCGGACGCCCGCGTGCAGGTGCGCTGCCGGGCCTCGTTCGGCGAGATCCGCATCGCCGACACGATGCGCTGGGGCACGGGGCTCGACGTGCGCCACACGATCGAGCCTGCCCCGGCGGCGGCCGGCCGCGGCGACGACGCGGGCGGCGGGTCCGAGTCCGGGTCTGCGGAGGCCTCGGCGGAAGCGCGCCGGAGCGGGAAGGACGAGCAGGGCGGACCGCCCACGATCGTGGTCGACCTCGCCTCGCGGTTCGGTGACTTGGAGGTGCGGCGTGCGGCGACGTAGGACCGACTGGGGATCGCTGATCGCGGGGCTGCTGTTCATCGCGCTGGGGACGGCGTTCGTCGTCTCCGGCCCCTCGCGGTGGGGCTTCGAGGCCGTGTGGATCGTCCCCGTGCTGGCCGTGGGCCTGGGCATCGCCGGGATCGCCCGAGCGCTGGCGGCCTCGCGCGACCGCCGCGACCAGCACGAGCGCCATGAGCACCGCGGTTCGGACACCGATCCCGGACCGTCCTGAGGCGTCCGGGGCCGGGCCCGCTCGACACGCGGACACGCCGGGGACGCGCCGCGGCCTTTCCAAAGAACTTGCGGAAAGGGGCCTGGATAGCCCACACCTCGTGTTTTACCGTGGTCGGACCTCCCATGACCAGTAGTAACTGACTGAGGCCACTACTTGAGGAGGTCTTGGCCCCATGCCACACATCCGCGTAACAGTCGACGGCGTGCGCTACGACGACCAGGTCGAAGCCCGCCGGCTGCTCGTCCACTACCTACGTGAGCAACTGGGCAAGGTCGGCACCCCTGTCGGGTGCGACACCACCAACTGCGGCGCCTGCACCGTCCTGATGGACGGGCAGTCGGTGAAGAGCTGTTCGGTGCTCGCCTGCCAGACCGACGGCCACGAGATCACCACCGTCGAGGCGCTGGCCTCCGACGGCGAACTGCACCCGATCCAGCAGGCCTTCCACGAGAGCCACGCGCTCCAGTGCGGCTACTGCACGCCCGGCATGATGATGGCGGCGCTGGACCTGCTGCGCGACAATCCCGACCCCGACGACCAGGAGATCCGCGAGGGTCTCGAAGGCAACATGTGCCGGTGCACCGGCTACGTCAACATCGTGCACGCGGTGCGCCGGGCCGCGGCCGCCATGCGTGCGGAGGCCGCCGAGTCCGAGCCGCGCACGCACGGGGTCCCGCCCCAGATGGTGCGCGAGCAGGAGCCCACACCGCACGCAACCAGCGGGGGTGCCTAGCCATGACCACAGCACCTGAGGCGCCGCGCACCGACCAGGTCGGCAGCCCGCGCCTGCGCAAGGAGGACGCCCGGCTGATCACCGGGCAGACCAACTGGACCGACAACATCCAGCAGACCGGCATGCTGCACGTGGCGTTCCTGCGCAGCCCGCACGCGCACGCCCGCATCGCCGCGGTGGACACCTCGGCGGCGATGAAGCAGCCCGGCGTGACGGCGGTGTTCAGCGGGGCCGACTTCGCGGGCGAGCAGGGCAGCCTGCCGTGCGCGTGGCCGGTCACCGAGGACATGGCGCTGCCGGCGCACCCGCCGATGGCGGTCGACGAGGTGCGCTACGTCGGCGAGGCCGTGGCGTGCGTGGTGGCGCGCGACGCCTACGCGGCCGCCGACGCGCTGGAGGCCGTCGACGTCGAGTACGAGCCGCTGCCCGCCGTGGTCGACATGGAGGCGGCGCTGGCCGAGGACTCCCCGCTGGTGCACGCGGGCTCGGGCCAGGGGCAGGGCAGCAACAAGGCCTACGTGTGGCCGTTCGAGGCGGGCGACGTCGACGCCGCGTTCGGCGGCGCCGACGTGGTGCTGAACCGCCGCTACCACCAGCAGCGGCTGATCCCCGCGGCGATGGAGCCCCGCTCGGTGGTCTGCCGGCCCGAGGGCGACTCCTTCACGCTGTGGTCGGCCACGCAGGTCCCGCACATCCTGCGGCTGATGCTGGCCATGACCACCGGCGTGCCCGAGCACAAGATCCGGGTCATCGCGCCGGACGTCGGCGGCGGCTTCGGATCGAAGCTGCAGGTGACCGCGGAGGAGGTGCTGGCGCTGCTGCTCGCACGGCGGCTGCGCAAGCCCGTCAAGTGGACCGAGACCCGCACGGAGGGGTTCCAGACCACCCACCACGGGCGCGACCAGATCCAGGACATCTCGATCGCCGCGGACGCCGACGGCCGGGTCCGCGGGCTCAAGGTGGACCTCCTGGCCGACATGGGCGCCTACATGATGCTGGTGACGCCGGGCGTGCCGGTCCTGGGCGCGTTCATGTTCCCCGGCATCTACAAGATGGACGCCTATTCGTTCAGCTGCACCGGGGTCTTCACCACGAAGATGCCCACCGACGCCTACCGCGGTGCGGGCCGTCCCGAGGCGACCTACGCCATCGAGCGGATCATGACCGAGCTCGCCAACGAGATCGGGATGGACCCGATGGAGCTGCGGCGGCGCAACTGGATCAGGCACGAGGAGTTCCCGCATACCGGGGTGGCCGGCCTGACCTATGACTCGGGCAACTACGAGGCGGCCACCGACCGCGCGATGGAGCTGTTCGGTTACGACGGGCTGCGCGCCGAGCAGCGCCGCCGCCGCGACAGCGGCGACCCGGTCCAGCTGGGCATCGGGATCTCCACCTACACCGAGATGTGCGGGCTGGCGCCCTCGCGGGTGCTGGGGCAGCTGTCCTACGGCGCCGGCGGCTGGGAGAACGCCTCGGTGCGGATGCTGCCCACGGGCAAGGTCGAGGTCGTCACCGGCTCCTGCGCGCACGGGCAGGGCCACGCCACCGCCTGGAGCCAGATCGTCGCCGACAGGCTCGGGGTTCCGTTCGAGGACGTCGAGGTGCTGCACGGCGACACCCGTGTCTCGCCCAAGGGCATGGACACCTACGGGTCGCGCTCGCTCGTCGTGGGCGGCACGGCGGTGGTCGAGGCCTGCGACCGGGTGGTCGAGAAGGCCCGCCGGATGGCCGCGCACATGATGGAGGCCGACGAGGGCGACCTGGAGTTCTCCGCCGGGCGGTTCACGGTGCGCGGCACCGAGCGCCCCGCCACCACCGTGCAGGAGATTGCGCTGGCGGCGTTCGCCGCACACGACCTGCCGGAGGGCACCGAGGCGTCGCTGGACGCCGACTCCACCTTCGACCCGGAGAACTTCTCGTACCCGCACGGCACCCACCTGTGCGCCGTCGAGGTCGACACCGAGACGGGCGAGGTGGACATCCGCGCCTACACGGCGGTCGACGACGTGGGCACCGTCGTCAACCCGCTGATCGTCGACGGGCAGGTGCACGGCGGCCTGGCGCAGGGCATCGCGCAGGCGCTGTACGAGGAGGCGGTGCACGACGCGGACGGCAACCTCGTGACCTCGACCATGGCCGACTACACGGTGCCGACGGCGGCCGACCTGCCGGACTTCACCACCGACCGCACGGTCACGCCGTCGACGACCAACCCGCTGGGCACCAAGGGCGTGGGCGAGGCGGGCACGATCGCCTCGACTCCGGCGGTGGTCGGCGCGGTCGTCGACGCGCTGCGGCCGTTCGGCGTGCGCGACCTGCGGATGCCGTGCACGCCGCAGCGGGTGTGGCGGGCGATCGCCGAGGCCCGTGCGGCCGAGCGCAGCGAGGGAGGACAGCGATGATCCCGGCACAGTTCGACTATGTGCGCCCCGACGACGTCGCCGAGGCGGTGCGGGTGCTCGCCGACTGCGAGGAGCCCAAGGTCATGGCGGGCGGGCAGAGTCTGACTCCGCTGCTGCGGTTCCGGCTGGCCTACCCGGACGTGGTGGTGGACCTGAGCGGGCTGGCCGAGCTGCGCGGTGTGACCGACGACGGCGAGTGGCTGCGCGTCGGCGCGATGACCACGCACGACGAGGTGATGCGCGACCCGATGGTGGCGCAGCACTGCGATCTGCTGGCGCAGGCCACGCGCACCGTCGCCGACCCGGCGGTGCGCCACCGCGGGACGCTCGGCGGGTCGCTGGCCCACGCCGACCCGGCGGGCGACCTGCCCGCGGTCGCCGCCGCGCTGGACGCGGAGTTCATGATCAGCGGTGAGGACGGCGAGCGCACTGTTCCGGCGTCGGAGTTCTTCCAGGACTACCTGACCACCGTGCTGGACGTCGGCGACGTGCTGACCGCGGTGCGCTTCCCGAAGATGGGCGCCTGGTCCTGCCACTACGAGAAGTTCTCCCAGGCCGCGCAGGCCTGGGCGATCGTGGGGGTGGCCGCGGCGGTCCGCCTCGACGGCGGCACCGTCGCCGAGGCGCGCGTCGGGCTGACGAACATGGGCAGCACGCCCGTGCGCGCCCGCGAGGTGGAGGAGGCCTGCCGGGGCGTCCCGGCGCGCACCGACGCCCTGCGGGAGGCCGCGCAGTCGGCCGATGCGGGCACCGATCCGCCCAACGACCTCAGTGCGCGGGCCGACTACCGGCGCCATCTGGCCCGCGTCCTGACCGGCCGGGCGCTGGCCCGGGCCGCGGGTGTCTGAGGCGTCGGGCAGACCGCCGGGCCGCGGCCCGGCGGTCAGGCGGAGCGGGCCGGCCGCTTCGGCGGCCGGCCCGCTCTCCGCGCCCGAGCGGCGGGTGGCCGGCTTCGCGCCGGGTAGTAAGGGGTTGGGTTCGAGGCGCCCGCACGCGGGGCAGATGGAGGGCGAGCCGATGACGCCGAACGCGGCAGGAAGGCGGCGCTGCGAATGAGTACACGGCTGAACAACCGGTTCACGGTTCCGGTGCCGGTCGACCAGGCCTGGGACGTGCTGATGGACGTCGAGCGCGTCGCACCGTGCATGCCGGGGGCCACCCTCGAATCGGTCGAGGGCGACACCATGACCGGCAAGGTGCGGGTGAAGGTGGGACCGATCAGCGTGACCTACCGGGGCGAGGCCCACTTCACCGAGGTCGACGCCGCGGAGCACCGGGTGGAGCTGCACGCGGGCGGCAAGGAGGCCCGCGGCTCCGGCACCGCCTCGGCCACGGTGACCGCCCGCCTGCACGAGCAGGACGACGGGACCACCGAGGTGACCGTCGACACCGACTTCACCGTCACCGGCCGCGTCGCCCAGTTCGGGCGCGGCGTGATGGCCGACGTCAGCGCCAAGCTGGTCCAGCGGTTCGCCGACAACCTCGCCGCCGAACTGGAGGGCGCCGAGGGCGGGCAGGCGGCCGGGGGCCGGGCCGCAGCGGCCGAGGGCGGGCGGACGGCCGACCGGGGCGGCGACGGCTCGCGCTCCTCGGCGGCGACGGCGGGCACCGCCACGGCCGAGGCGGGCACGACGGCCAACGCGGTCGTGCCGCCGCAGGCCGGCGAGGAGGAGCACCGGGCCGGGACCTCCGGCGAGCCGGGCGCGCAGGAGTCCGACGATGCGCAGGTCCGGCCGGAGCGGGAACCGCGGTCCGACAGCCCCGGGCTGCGGTCGCGCGACGACAGCATCGACCTGGTCTCGACGGTCGGCCTGCCGCTGCTCAAGCGCGCGCTTCCGGCCATCGGGGCGGCGGGGCTGCTCGCGATCGTCTTCCGCTGGCTGCGCAGGCGCACCAGGCGGAGCAGGCGCAGGAGGAGCTGAGGCGGGCGCCGCCCCGGGTCGAAACCGGTGGGGCGAGCGGCGGTCGGGTGGGGCCCCGCGCCTGTCGGCACCGCCCGCCGGGGGCGGCCGGCGGCGCCCGTGACCGGATCCGGCATTCGGCGGCGGGCCCGTCGACACGGCCCTGCGCCTGGGGCACCCTGGCTGCGAGGCCGCTCGACCCGAAAGGCGATTCCCCATGCGCGGAACCCTTCGTGCGGCCGTTCTCGTAGCGGCCGCCGCCCTCGCTGCCGCTCCCCTGACCGCCGCTGCCGACGACTCCTCGACCGCGCGGCCGCCGGGCTGCGACCCCGGGAGCATCTGCGGATACACCGGATACGACTTCGGCGGTGAACTGGTCCCCCTCCAAGCCGGAGCGGGCTGCGTGAACCTGAAGACCCCCATCCGGTCGATCGCCAACACCTACGGCAGCCCCGGGATCCCCGCGGCGGCCGGCGTGTACTCCGGCCCCGACTGCACGGGCGCCCTCGTCGCGACCGCGGGCCAGGAGCAGTCCGAACCCCGCATCGTCCCGGACGGAGTCAGCGTCTCGTTGGCCTGGTAGCCGCGGTGGCCGGAGACGGTCCTCCCCGTCCTTCGTGCGCCTTCCGTGCGCCCGGAGGACGGGGCCCGGAGAGGGCGGGACGGGGCTCGGCCGGAGCGGGGAGCGCCGGCCCGCGGAAGATGCCTGTGCTCCGACGTCGCCGCGTGTCCGGAACGGCCGGTACCGGCCACCGGGAGGTCTCCGGATGCGAGCGGTGCGACGCTGCGAGCGCGTGTCGCGGCCGCGGGAGCGCGCAGCCGAGCACGCGGGGCCCCGACCGGAACATTTAGGATCTTCCCGTCGGTCGGCGACTAGAGAGAATCGCAATGAGTGCGCGGTCCGGGGCCGAGGCGCCCCTTCCCCCAGAACTGCAGCCGTCGGCCTCCGGCGACCCGGAGCGGATCGGGCCCTATACCGTCGTCGGGCGGCTCGGGGCCGGGGGCATGGGGACCGTCTTCGGCGCGCTCGACGGCGACGGCGCGTGCATCGCGGTGAAGGTCGTCCACCGCAAGTACGCGCAGGACCCGGCGTTCCGCTCGGCCTTCGCGCAGGAGGTCGAGCTGTTGCGGCGGGTCCGCGGCGTCTTCACCGCCGCCGTGCACGCGGCCGACACGGAGGCCGCGCAGCCGTGGGTGGCCACCGACTTCGTCCCGGGCCTGACCCTGCGCGCCCGCGTGGAGCGCGAGGGGCCGTTGGAGCCGGGCGCGCTGCTCGCCTTCGCCGCCGGGACCGCCGAGGCCCTCACCGCCGTCCACGCGGCGGGGATCGTGCACTGCGACGTGAAGCCCGGCAACGTGATGCTCACCCCCGATGGGCCGCGGATCCTGGACTTCGGCATCGCGCGCCCGGTGAGCCGGAGCGAGGCCGGGCACTCCGGCGGCCGGGTGTTCGGCTCGCCCGGGTGGGTGAGCCCGGAACGCTACCAGGGGGCCGAGCCGGGGCCGCCCGCCGACGTGTTCGCGTGGGGCTGCCTGGTCGCCTACGCGGCCACCGGCCGCCCGCCGTTCGGCAAGGGCGGCAAGGAGGCGCTGCGCAGCCGCGTGCTGGAGGGAGGCCCCGACCTCGACGGCGTTCCCGCGGAACTGCGGCCGATCGTCGAGCTGGCCGTGGCGAGGGACCCCGCCGGACGCCCCACTGCGGAGAGCGCCTACCGCGGGCTGATCGACTTCGCCACCGCCGAGGACACCTCGCAGGTCCAGACGCGCGACCTCGGCGGCCGGCTGCGCGACCTCGTCTCCCGCAGCTGGCCCGACATCGACGTCAGCTGGCACGACCCGGCGCTGTGGCTGGCCGCCGTCCCCGCCCTCGCCACGGCGGGCGGCGCCGGTCTCGCCGCGGGCTCGGCGGTCGCCGGCGCGGGCGCGGCAGGCGGCGCGGGCGCGGCAGGCGGGTCCACAGGGGCCGGAGGCGCGGGCGCGGCCATGACCGCCGCGGGTATGGCGGGAGGGACCAAGGTCGCGGCCATCGCGGCGTCGGCGGTGCTGGTCGTCGGCGGTATCAGCGCGGGCGGCTACTTCGCCGCGCCGCTGCTCACGGACTCCCCGGCGCCGCGCAGCTCGCCGAGCCCCTCGCCGTCCCCCTCGCCGACACTCGGCACACCGCAGGAGATCGTCGCCGGGATCGTCGAGAACCTGGAGGCGGCGGACAGCTACCGCGCCATGGAGTCCACATCGCGCAACGACGGGCTCCCCTCCTGGTACGAGTACGTCCACACGACGGCCGGCGGCGAGCCGGTCTTCCAGGTGGTGGAGATCGCGGGCACGCGCGAAAGCCCCGAGTTCATGGCGGACCGGCTCTACCGCCCGGAGCGGGAGCGGCTGATCGAGCGAACGTGGAACGTCGGAACGGCGACGGCGGGCACCCTCCACACGACGGTGCCCGACCCGGCGGACGGCGCGCTGGAGTCCCTGTACTCACGAGAGCCCCTCCTCGCGCCGTTCGAGAGCCTCGCCGCCTCGATGGAGGAGACCGAGCGCACCGAGACGGAGTTGGAGGGGACCCCGGCCGTGCGCGTCACCGGGACGTTCGAGCTCCCCGGCGCCGATTCCGGCGCAGGTGAGGTCCCCCGGGTCGGGTTCGAGCTGTGGACCGGGCCGGACGGGCTGCCGCTGCGGCTCGACTACGAGTACGCCTCCGAGGACGACCCCCTGGCCGGGTTCACGCGCAGCTGGACCTACGCCGGGTTCGACGGGCTCGGCGCCCGCCTGTGCGGCACGGTCGACGGGGTCCCCGGTGTCGACCGCGCCCTGCTGGTGCCCACCTCGGACGGCATCGCCTGCGGCGACGCCCGTGCGGCGGTCGAGCAGTACCTGGCCGTGCCCGACGAGCAGAAGGAGGGCACCGGCTACGTCGCCGAGGTCGACGGCGGCTGGACCTGCGGTCTGAGTCCGGAGGCCGAGGTCCGTGAGCGGACCAGCGAGAACGCCGGCGCCTGCTACGCCGGGGAGCTGGGCGCCGCCGACCGGGTCGACTTCCTCAGGCTGGACTGACAGTGAGGATGTGTAGTGGCTTCTCCGCTGGATCTGACTCACGGACTGACCGACGCCGATGGGCTGTCCTTTACCGGATATGTCGGTCCGTGCGGAGAGCCACCGCACGCGACCGGACGGGCGCTCGTGACCTAATAGGAGCTCGGTCCAGAAGCCCCGCCACTGTCTTGTCCGCCCGCCCGGCCGGCGCGTGCCGCCCCACCGGAACCAGCGAGAAGACGGCAGTGACCAGCATGACGAACCAGGCCCTGGAAGTCACAGCGGGTGTGGACACCCACGGCCAGACCCACCACGCCGCAATCGTCGACCCCCTCGGCCGCCACCTGGGCGACCGCGGGTTCGGCGCCACCGCCAAGGGCTACCGGCAACTGTTGTCCTGGCTGGGCTCGTTCGGCACCGTGACCGCGGTCGGAGTGGAGGGCACCGGCGCCTACGGCGCCGAGCTGGCCCGTGTTCTGCGTGGCGCGGGCCTGGATGTGGCGGAGGTCGACCGGCCCGACCGCAAGATGCCCCGGATGAAAGGAAAGTCCGACCCCATCGACGCCTGCGCCGCCGCCACCGCCGTGGCCTCGGGCCGGGCCGCCGGCACCCCCAAGACCCGCGACGGGATCGTGGAGGCGATCCGCGCGCTGCGGGTGGCACGCCGCGGGCGGCACCGAGAAGCGGGCGAAGCTGGCGAAGGAGTGGATTCGCGCCGACCCGCGTCGGCCGGACCGGCCGGCGCGGTCCCACTGCGAGAAGGGTGCGGGGCGGGTGCGTGCCCGGCGTCCGCCCCGCACCCGTATGGGAGCCGCTGCGGCCGCCGCTCCGCGCCGAGCGGTGCGCCGCGCGCCGCCCGATCGGAGCACTGCCTATGTGCGGGGCGCGCGGGACGGGTGTGAATCACCGGCCCTGCCTCGCCGAATGCGCTCCTTAGCGCATACCCTGCCACACAGAGGAATCCGTGCCCTTTACGCCGTCGGCGCAGGGGACGGGCGCCGGAGCGTCCGCCCCTCCGTCCGGATACCGCGCTCCCCGCGGAATCCGCCGCACGGACCGGTCGGCGGCACCGGGTTCTCCGGCGTGCGCGACCGGTCCGCCGGTGCGGCGCCGGCCGCTCCCGCCCCGCAGCGCGTACGGCCTGCGCGGGCCGCCCCGCCACACCCCCGACCGGGTTTCCGCGACCACGGCGAGGACGAGCAGGTCGCCGTCCTGTGCCGAAGATCGCCGACCCCGAAAGCAAGCCGCTTCGCCGGCTCGCGAGCAGAAGGAAGCAAGTATGAGCGCGCAGCACGGGGCACGTGACGTGCCCCATTCCCCTCACCTGCGACCGCTGGCCGACGACGACCCCGAGTCGGTCGGGCCCTACACACTGACCGGGCGGCTGGCCCAGGACGGCACGGGCGTCGTCTACGGCGCCACCGACTCCCTGGGCGCACCCGTGGCCGTCCGGGTCGCCGGCGAGCGGCTCGCCGGCGACTCCGGGGGGCGCTCCGCGCTCGAGCGCCGAGTCGCGGCGCTTCAGGGCGTGGCGGGCGTCTGCGCTCTGCCCGTCCTGGCCGCCGACACCGGTGCCGAACATCCGTGGGTGGCGACCGGGGCCCCCTCCGGGCCCACGCTCCGCTCCCGGGTCGAGGAGCGGGGAGCGCTACCGAGCGAGGCCCTGCTCGCGCTGGCCGCGGGCACGGCCGAGGCGCTCGCCGGTGCCGAACCGGCCGGCCTCGCCTACGGGGCGATCACCCCCGACGACGTCGTGCTCACTCCGGACGGTCCGCGCCTCATCGGCCTGGATGCGCTCGGGGGGACGGGCGGGTCGGCATTCGCCGCAGCGGACATCCCCATGGACCGCGCCGAGTGGGCGAGTCCCGAGGCCGCCGAGGGCGCCCCGTCCTCCGCGTCCGGCGACGTCTTCTCATGGGGCTGCCTGGTCGCCTACGCCGCGACCGGTCGACACCCGTTCCTGCCCGCCGGGGCCGCAGACGAGGGGGCCGACCCGCACCTGCGGGTCCGCGAAGGGGGCCCCGACCTCGACGGCGTACCGGGCGAGCTGGCTCCACTGGTCGGGCTGGCCCTGGTCGCCGACCCGGCTTCCCGGCCGACTGCGGAGAGCGCCTACCGCGGCCTGGTGGCCTACGCCTCTGCCGAGGACACTTCGCAGACGCCCACCCGCGACCTGGCCGACCGGCTGCGCGCCATCATCGCCGCCGGCCGGAGCGCCGAGGCCGCCGGCGCGTCGGCGGGCGCCGCCGGCGCGGCGGCGACCGGGGACCCCGGCGGCGACGGTGGGCCCGCGCACGCGGCCGGGCCGAGCGCCGACGCGCCCGGCCCCGGGCAGGCGGGGGCGCTGGCGACCGCGGTCGTGACCGTGTCGAGCATGGCCGCGGCGCTGGTGCTCGGCGCCGGGGGTTTCCTCACCGCCGCCTCCTTCGCCGGCGAGCCGCAGGCCGCGCCAAGCGACGCGCCGTCGCCCGAGTCCCCGTTCGGCTCGGCGGAGAAGGCCGTGTCCGAGGCCGCGGCCGCGTTGAAGACCGGCGAGAGCTACCGCGCGGTCGAGGACGTCGAGGGCGGGGGTATGCCCACCGCCGAGCGCCGCGCGCACGTCCTCACGACCCTGGAGGGCGAGCCCTTCTTCCAGAACGCCACCCTGCTGGGCGATCCCGAGGCGCCAGCCGCAGGAAGCACGGCCTACGTCTACCGGCCGCAGTCCGAACTCCTGCTGCGGCGCGACTTCGGCGGCGGCGTCGAGGGCCAGTACGTCGCGGCGGCGCTTCCGGACGCGTCGGCGGCCGACCGGCTCGGTTCGCGCTCCCCGGTGGTGCGGCCGTTCGAGGAGCTGATGGAGACGATGCGGGTGGACGAGCGCATCGAGGGCCGCCTGAACGGGACGTCGGCCCTGCACGTCAGCGGGAGGTTCGATCCCACAGCGGACGGCGAGCGGCACTCCGGCGCCCGCTTCGACCTGTGGACCGACGCCGACGGGCATCCGCTCCGCCTCGACTACACCGCCGGGGGCACCGAGCACAACTGGCACTACTCGGGCTTCGGCGGCCTGGAGAGCGGCATCTGCGGGGTGGTCGAGGACGTTCCGGACGTGGAGCGCGCCTACCTGGTGCCGACACGCGGCGACCTGGCCTGCGACGACGTCCGGCCGGTCGTGGAGGAGTACCTCGCGATCCCGGAGGCGGAGCAGCAGGCGGCGGGCTACGTCGCCGAGGTCGGCGAGTGGACGTGCCGGATGTCGCCGACCCCGGACGGCGACGCCGCCACCCGCGCCTACACAGCGGACGCCGGCGCCTGCGAGCGCGAACCCGCCGAGCGCGTCGACCTGGTGGTGCTGGACGCGACGGCCTGAGGCAGAGGCCGCCAGCGGCGGCCGCCCGGTACCCGGTGGGTGCCGGGCGGGCCCCGCCGGAGCGGTACCGTCGGCGCGGCGCTGCGCGTCAGGCGCTGCGCGCCTCCTCGGCGCGCGCGGCGGGCCGCTCCACGGTGCCCGGCTCCCTGCGCCGGGCGATGCGGCCGCCGCGGTCGACCGGGACGACCAGCGGCGTACCGGTCTCCGGGTCGGGGATGACGCGCACCGGCATCCCGAAGACGTCCTCCACCAGCTCCTCGGTGACGATGTCGGCGGGGTCGCCCTCCGCGGCGACCTGGCCGTCCTTCATCGCGATCAGGTGCGTGGCGTACCGGCATGCGTGGTTGAGGTCGTGCAGCACCGCGACCAGCGTGTAGGACCGCTCGTGGTGCAGCTCGGCGCACAGGTCCAAGACGTCCATCTGGTGGGCGATGTCCAAATAGGTCGTGGGCTCGTCGAGCAGCAGCAGCGGCGTCTGCTGGGCCAGCACCATGGCCAGCCACACGCGCTGGCGCTGGCCGCCCGACAGCTCGTCGACCATGCGACCGGCGAGGTCCACGATCCCGGTAGCCTCCATGGCCTCGTTGATGACCTTCTCGTCGGTGCGCGACCACTGCTTGAGGAACTTCTGGTGCGGGTAGCGCCCGCGCGCCACGAGGTCGGCGACGCTGATGCCGTCCGGGGCGATCGAGGACTGCGGCAGCAGCCCCAGGCGGCGCGCGACCTCCTTGGAGGGGTAGGAGCCGATCAGCCGCCCGTCCAGGTGGACCGCCCCGCTGCTGGGCTTGAGCATCCGCGACAGCGCGCGCAGCAGCGTCGACTTGCCGCAGGCGTTGGGCCCGACGATCACGGTGAAGGAGTTGTCCGGGATGGTGATCCCCAGGTCGCGGGAGATCACACTCTGGTCGTAGGCCAGAGTGAGGTTCTCTCCCCACAGCCGGGACGGTTCGGGCATCGTCTCTCCTTCAGGCGTCCGACGCGTCTGCCGCGTCCGACTCGTGTTGGGCGTCCGGTGGGTCGCGCGGCCGGGGTCAGGCATGGCCGGTACGCCATTCCCGGTACAGCACCCAGATCAGGTAGCTGCCGCCGATGACCGCCGTGACCACGCCCACCGGCAGCTGGGTCGGCGCCAGCGCCTGCTGGGCGATCAGGTCGGCCACCGCCAGCAGCAGCGCGCCCATGAGCCCCGCGCCCAGGAGCGCGGTGCCGTTGGTGCGCGCGAGGCGGCGGACCAACTGGGGCGCCGCCAGGGCGATGAAGCTGATGGGACCGGAGACGGCGATCGCCGCGCCGGTCAGCGCGCTCGCCGCCAGCATCACCGTAACCTGGGTGCCCTGCACGGGCACGCCCAGTCCGCGCGCGGACTGCTCGCCCATCTCCATCAGGCGCAGCCGCGGCCCCAGGGCGAGGACGACGGGAACCAGCACGGCCGCCGCGATCGAGACCGCGACGACCTCGCCCCAGCCGCTCCCGTTGAGGCTGCCGATCATCCAGATGTGGGCGGTCATGGCCTCGGTCAGCTCGGCCCGGGTCATCAGGTAGTCGCGCACCGCCAGCAGCAGCGCGTTGATGCCGATCCCCACCAGGACCAGCCGGTAACCCTGTACGCCCTGCTTGAAGGCCAGCAGGTAGACCACCACCGCCGTGCCAACACCGCCGACCACGGCGCCGAGCGAGACCTGCAGCACGCTGCCGCCGAACACCAGGATGACGGCCACCGCGCCGGTGGAGGCGCCGCCGGTGAACCCGATGATGTCCGGGCTGCCCAACGGGTTGCGCGAGATGCTCTGGAACACGGCTCCGGCGATGCCCAGGGCCGCGCCGACCAGCACCGCCACCCACGCGCGCGGCAGCCGGACGTCGCGGACGAAGAAGAGGTCGAGGCGCTCCCCCTCGCCGGCCAGCGCCCACAGCACGCGCGGCAGCGGGATGGCGTACTCGCCCACCGACAGCGACACGGCGAAGACGACGACGGTCGCGGCGAGCAGCCCGCCGTAGACGGCGGCGACGCGCGGGCGCACCGCGAAGCTGACGCGGCCGCCGGCCAGGCGCACGGCCCGTGTGAAGCGCCGAGGGCGGCCCGGCGGCGCGCCGGGCGCGCCGCCGGCCGCTGCGTCGGAGCCCGTGCCGGGGCGGGCGGGGGTGAGGGTCACAGCTGGGCCATCCTTCTCCGCCGCACGAGGTAGATGAAGACGGGCGCGCCGATCAGGGCGGTGACGATGCCGACCTCCAGTTCGCCGCTGGAGGTGACGACGCGTCCGGCGGTATCGGCCAGCGTCAGCAGTACGGCACCGGTCGCCGCGGAGTAGGGCAGGAGCCACCGCTGGTCGGGCCCGGTGAACGAGCGCGCGAGGTGGGGCACGATCAGGCCGACGAACCAGATGGGGCCGGCCGCCGCGGTGGCGCCGCCGCACAGCAGCACGATGGCCAGGGCCACGAACGCGCGCGTGCGGTTGACCCGGGCGCCGAGCGCGGCGGCGAGGTCCTCGCCGAGCGCGACGGCGTTCAGCGCGGGCCCCAGCATCAGGGCCAGCACGATGCCCGCGGTCAGAAACGGCCAGAGGCGCAGAAAGATGTCCAGGTCGCGGCCGACGAGGGAGCCGACCTGCCAGAAGCGGATCTGGTCGAAGACGTTCTCGTTGAGGACCGTGATCCCGTAGACGAAGCCCTGGAGCACCGCCCCCAGCGCGGTTCCGGCCAGGGCAAGGCGGACGGGTGTGGCGCCGCTGCGTCCGCGCGAGCCCAGGGCGTAGACCAGGACCGAGGCGACCGCGGCGCCGAGGAACCCGAACCAGATGTAGGTGTCCGCCCCGGTCAGGCCGAATGCGAAGATCGCGGTGACGACCGCGGCGGCGGCGCCGGAGTTGACGCCCAGGATGCCGGGCTCGGCGATGGGGTTGCGCGTGAGCCCCTGCATGAGCGCCCCGGCCAGCCCGAGGGCCGCGCCGACGAACACGCCCAGGACGGTGCGCGGCAGCCGCAGTTCCCACACGACGCTGGAGTTGTAGCTTCCGTCGGGGTCCAGCAGCGCGCCGAGGACGCTGCCCAGCGGGATGGCCTTGGCACCGACGGCGATACTGAGCACCGCGCAGCCGGCCAGGGCCGCGATCAGCGCGAGCAGACCGGTGGTGCGCAGGAGGTGGGTGCGCGCGGCGGCGCTGGTGCGGCGGTCGAGCGCCTGGGCGGCGACGACGGAGTCGGGAGCATCGGCGTCGTCGCCCGTGTCCAGGGCGGTGGACGGCCGTTCCAGGCTCATCGCGCTCCGCCGGCCGTGCGGCGCGCGGGCAGGGGCAGCACTGTTCCTCCGGGGCGGTTCCACGTTCCACTCGAACTTAGTAGAGGCTAACCTATCCCCTTATTTCGGCGGAAGTGGGACCCGACGGTGAGCGGCGTCTCCCGTCGGCGCAGGTGCGGGCGGGCGCGGAGCCCTCGCGGCAGTGCCGACCGGCCGACCGCCGGGGCGCCCGGCCCCCGACCCGCCCGCTGCTACGGCGCGCTGGTCCGCGGGGGCTCGAACACGCGCACCGGCGGGGGCTCGCCCTCGTAGCGGGCCACCTCCACCAGCGCGTGCTGGCCGGTGGTGCCCTGGCTCAGGGCGGAGGATCCGATGTCGGCGGTGAGCACGTTGGGGTTGCCGTGGACGCAGGTCGCCGCGGGCGAGGACGGGTCGTACCAGGCACCGGTGGACAGCTGCACGACGTCGGGCCGCACGTCGGCGCTGGTCTCGACCCCGGCGAGCAGACTGCCGCGGTCGTTGTACACCCGCACCACGTCGCCGTCGGCGATGCCGCGCGCCGCCGCGTCGCCGGGGTGCATGCGCATTCGCGCCCGGTCGGCGATCTCCAGCGAACGGCTGTAGGCGCCCATGTCCTGCTGGCTGTGCAGGCGGCCGCGCGGCTGGTTGGCGACGAGCAGCAGCGGCCACCGCCGCGCCCGCTCGGTACCGAGGCGCTCCGGTGGAGGCAGCCAGGCGGGATGGCCCGGGCAGTCGTCGTAGCCGAAGGAGTCGACGGTCCGCGAGTACAGCTCGATGCGCCCGCTCGGGGTGGCCAGCGGGTGGGCGCCGGGGTCGGCGCGGAAGCCGCCGAAGAGGGTGGTGTCCTCGACCCGGTCGGGGATGTCGACCGCGCCGGCGGCCCAGAAGTCGTCGAAGCCGGGCGGCCGCCGGGTGGAGTACCGGGCGCGCCACTGCTCGTAGATGTGCCGCAGCCACTGCGCCGAGGTGCGCCCCTCGGTGAACTCCGCACGCGCGCCGAGCCGCTCGGCGAGGTCCGCGTAGACGTCGTACTCGTCGCGGGCGCTGCCGTGCGCGGACACCGCGCGCGGCATGGCGCGCACCCGCAGGTCGCCCTGGCTGGCCCCGATGTCGTCGCGCTCCAAGGTGGTGGTCGAGGGCAGCACGATGTCGGCGTGGCGGGCGGTGGCGGTCCAGTGGGTCTCGGCGACGACCACCGTCTCGGGGCGGCCGAAGGCGCGCGTCAGCCGCGCGAGGTCCTGGTGGTGGTGGAAGGGGTTGCCGCCGGACCACACCACCATGCGGATGTCGGGGTAGGTGCGCCGCCGCCCGTCGTAGTCGTAGGACTCGCCGGGGTGCAGCAGCGTGTCGGCGATCCGGGCGACCGGGATGACGGAGTCGACGGGGTTGGCGCCCTGCAGGAAGCGCGGCAGCCCCGAGGGCGTGGAGCCGCCCGCATAGTTGCCCGAGGACCCGTAGCCGGTGGCGAACCCGCCGCCGGGCAGCCCGATCTGGCCCAGGCAGGCGGCCAGCGCCACCCCGGCCCACAGCGGCTGCTCGCCGAAGCGGGTGCGCTGCACCGACCAGCCGACGTTGACCAGGGTGCGGCCGGCGGCCATGCGCCGGGCGAGGTCGCGCAGGGTCCGGGCGGAAAGCCGGGACAGGCCCTCGGCCCACTCGGGGGTCTTGGCGACGCCGTCCTGCTCGCCCGTGACATACCGGCGCAGCACGTCGGCGCCGACGGTGTAGCGGTCGAGGAAGCCGTGGTCGGCCAGCCCTTCGTCGAAGAGGGTGTGGATGAGGGCAAGCAGGACGGCGGTATCGGTGCCGGGGTCGGCCGGCAGCCATTCGGCGCCCGATTCCTCGATGGTGTCGTCGCGCAGCGGGCTGACGGACACGGTGCGCACGCCGTTCTTGGCCGCCGCGCGCATGCCCTCGGCGGCGGTCTGGCGGGCCCGTCCGCCGGAGGAGTTCCAGGTGTTGGACAGCCGCAGCCCGCCGAAGGTCACCACCAGGTCGGTGTGCCGAGCGACGGCCTCCCAGGTCGGCGCGCGTTCGAGCAGGTCGGCGGTGCCGCCCAGGCCGACGACGTGCGGCAGCAGCACCTCGACGCAGGCGTGGCTGTAGGTGTTGCGCGAACGGGTGTAGCCGCCGACGGAGTTGAGGAAGCGGTGGACCTGGCTCTGCGGGTGGTGGAACCGGCCGGCGCTGCCCCAGCCGTAGGAGCCGCCGAAGATCGCGGCGTTTCCGTGCTCGCGCCGGACGCGGTCGATGTCGGCGGCGAGCAGGTCCAGGACGGCGTCCCAGCCGAGTTCGACGTACTCGTCGCCGGGGGCGCCGCGCAGGCTGTCGGGGCCGGGGCCGTTCTCCAGCCACCGCCGCCGCACCGCCGGAGCGGCGACGCGGGTCCGGTGGTGCTGGGCGGCGGGGGCGTTGCGCATGAGCGGCGAGGGGTCGGTGTCGTCCGCGCCCGGCCGCACCCCCACGACGCGGTCGCCCGAGACCAGGACGTCGTAGGTCCCCCAGTGCGCGCTGGTCGGGTGGCTGGTCGTGTGCTCGTCGGGCTCGTCCATCGGGCCTCGCTCCCCCGGGGACCCGCCCGCGCACCGGCTTCTGCGCACCCCCGTACTCGTTCCGTGCCTGGTAGCACTCTATGCACCGCCCGATCGGGCGCGGGCGGCACGGCGCTGCGGCATGCCTCACGGCGGAGCCGCGGGCGGGCGCGCGTCCGGCGGCGCCGGTTTGCGAGGATGTCCGGCGGCGTCCCCTGCCGCCCGCGGGCGGGCGGGGCGCCGAGTCCGGTCGAGCAAGGGAGGCACCATGGGTGCGGTGGCATCGCGGTCGCGCCGTTCGGTTCTGGCGGTTCCGGCGTCCAACGCCCGGTTCATCGAGAAGGCCCGCGGCCTGGAGGCCGACGCGTTCTTCCTCGACCTTGAGGACGCCGTGGCTCCGTCGGAGAAGGAGGCGGCCCGCGCCAACGCCGCGGCCGCACTCAACGCCGGCGGGTGGGGCGCCAAGGTGCGCACGGTGCGCGTCAACGACCTGGAGACGCCGTGGACCTACCGCGACGTCATCGAGGTCGTGGAGGCGGCCGGCGCCGAGCTGGACTGCCTGGTGCTGCCCAAGGTCACCGGGCCCGACCACGTGCGCTGGCTGGACACCCTGCTCACCCAGATCGAGGCGGCGACCGGCCTCGAACCGGGCCGGATCGGGATCGAGGCCCAGATCGAGGACGCCCGCGGCGCCTCCCGGGCCGACGACATCGCGGCGGCCTCGCCCCGGCTGGAGAGCCTGGTGTACGGGCCCGCCGACTTCATGGCCTCGGTCAACATGCGCACGCTGGTGGTCGGCGAGCAGCCGCCCGGCTACGACGTGGGCGACGCCTACCACTACGTGCTGATGCGCATCCTGCTGGCCGCGCGCGCCAACGGGCTCCAGGCGATCGACGGCCCGTACCTGCAGATCCGCGACGTCGATGCGTTCCGCCGCTCGGCGGGGCGCACCGCCGCCCTCGGCTTCGACGGCAAGTGGGTCCTGCACCCGTCGCAGGTGGCGGCGGCCAACGAGGTGTACACGCCCGGCCAGGACGACTACGACCACGCCGAGCGCATCCTGGAGGCCTACGAGCACGCCACGAGCGTGGAGCGGCGCGGCGCGGTGATGCTGGGCGGCGAGATGCTCGACGAGGCCTCCCGCAAGATGGCGCTGGCGGTGGCGGGCAAGGGCCGCGCAGCGGGCATGCGCCGCACGCCGGAGTCCGGCGGGGAGGCCTGAGGCGCGCGGCGCCTCCAAGGGGCTTCTTTCCAACCGGCCCCTCCCCGCGCTAGATTGTTTGTCAGAGTCAAACAGTTGTGCTTCGGCGGCGGCCGGGGACGCCGCGGAGGCGGAGCAGCAGTGGAGATGGCCATGGGCAAGCTCGAATCCGACACCGGCGTCCCGATCGAGGACGTCTCCGCGGTCCGCTCGTTCAACCGCTTCTTCACCCGCCGGGTCGGCGTGCTCAAACCCGGTCTGCTCGACTCCCCGTGGTCGCTGACCGAGGTCCGCACCCTGTACGAGCTGCGGCACCGCCCCCGGGCCGAAGCCCTCGACCTGCGGCGCGAGCTCGACATGGACGCCGGGCAGCTCAGCCGCGTGCTGACCCGGCTGGAGCGGGGCGGGCTCATCACCCGTTCGCCCTCCCCCGAGGACGGGCGGCGGCAGGTCGTCGAGCTGACCGAGGAGGGCGGGCGCGCCGCCGAGGTGCTGGACGACCGCGCGAACGAAGAGGTCGTCAGGCTGATCTCGCACCTGTCCGCGGCCGAGCGGCGGCGGCTCATCGAGGCGATGTGCACCGTGCGGCGGCTGTTCGACGATCCCGCCCACATTGGAGGCGGCGATCGCGCGGCGACCGATGCCGCCCTCGGTTCCGCCGCCGCACCCGGCGGCCCGTCGCTGCGCGAGCCGGGCCCCGGCGACCTCGGCTGGGTGGTCGAGCGCCACGGCGCCCTCTACCCCGCCCAGTACGGCTGGGACTCCGCGTTCGAGGCCTGGGTGGCGCGCCTGGTCGCCGACTATGCGCAGGCGCCCGACGGGCCGGGCCGGCGCCTGTGGATCGCCGAAGCCGGCGGCCGCCGCGCCGGGTGCATCGCGTGCGTGGCCGACGACGAGCGCACCGCGCGGCTGCGGCTGTTCCTCGTCGAGCCCGAGGCGCGCGGCCGCGGCGTCGGCTCGATGCTGATGCGGGAATGCCTGGACTTCGCACGCGCCGCCGGCTACCGGCGCATGGTGCTGGCGACGTACTCGGTGCTCGCCGAGGCGCGGCGCCTGTACCAGGCCGCCGGGTTCCGCCTCGTCTCCTCGCATGAGGAGCGCGCCTTCGGGCGGGACCTCACGGCGCAGACCTGGGAGCTGGAGCTGTGACCGGCCGGGCGCCGGGCCGGCTCGCCCTCGGGGGGTCCGGGGGACCGGGCGAGGGAACCCGCGGGCGCCGCACCGCGTCCGATCTTCCGCATCGTCCACCACGTCCGCCGTCCGCAACGGCCGGCAGAGGAGGCAGGCACCGATGAAGTGGAACACCTCCGCCTTCTCCGGACTCGCCATCGGCATAGGGGTCGGAACCGCCATCGGCGTCGCCCTGGACAACCTGGGCCTGGGGATCGCCTTCGGCATCGGGATCGGCATCGCCTTCGGGATCGCCTTCCAACAAGGCGGCCGCAGCGGCGACGGCGACGGTGCGTAGCCGCGGGGCCGTTGTCCGGCCGTCCGGAGCGGCGACGGCGCACGGAGGGTCCGGCGCCGGTGAGAAGGCCGCACGTCGCGGTCGGGCTCCTGCTGTGCCCGGCGGCGGCGCGGTGGGCGCGGCCGTCGACAACCCGGCTGCGGGCCTCCTGGCGGGCATCGGCGGCGGAGCCGTCGGGCCGGGGATCTCCCACACCGCCGACCGGCAGCGCTTCAGCGCCGCCGACGGCCACGACGGCGGATGAGCCCTGTGCCGCCCCTCCACCACACACGTCCCCCCTTCAGAAGGAGGAGGCCCCGCCCATGCACCGACGGCTCGCGGGAATCCTGATCGGCTGCGTCTTCGGCGCCGTGTTCGTCTTCGTCAACTCCGGCGCCCCGATGGGGCCGGGCCTGGTCGCTTTCGCGCGCGCCGCCGCGGTGCTCGCCCTCGCGGCTGCCGCCGTGCCGGCGGTGCTGGCGGCCCGGAGCACTGCGGCCGACCGCTCCCCGGACGCCCCGGGCGCCGGCTCGGCCGGCGGGCGACCGGCGATGTTCGGCCGCGGCTACGCCGCCGTCGTCGCAGCCGAAGCCGTGCTGCTTTTCGGCGGTTTCCCGGCGCTGCACGCGCTGGGCGCGCCCGCGGAGGCCAACGTCGCCTGGATCGCGCTCATCGTGGGCCTGCACTTCGCCGCACTGGCGGCGGTGTGGCGGGAGGCCTCCGTCCTCGTGCCGGGTGTCGGGCTCACCCTGCTCGGCGCTGCGGGCTTCGCGCTCGTCGGCCTGGCCCACACGCCGCTGGTTCCGATCGTCAGCGGTGTCCTCTCGGGCGCGGTGCTGCTCGTCTCCGGCGCGGTGGCGGCGGTCGGCTCCCTGCGCGCCGCCCGCCGCGCGTAGACCCGCGGGTTCCGCCCGGACCCCGCGGACCCCCGCCGCCTCCCCACCGCCACGTGCCCACTCCCACTTCGTGTTGCTCTTACCGGCGGCTAACCCGGATGCGCCACCATTGGCACCATGACCCGAGCCAGCAGCGTCCTGATCGCCGACGACGACCGCGCCATCCGCGACTCGCTGGATCGGGCGCTGCGGTTGGAGGGCTACGAGGTGCGTACTGCGGGCGACGGTGTCGAGGCCCTCGCGGCCGTACACGCCGAGCCGGTGGATCTGCTGGTGCTCGACGTGATGATGCCCGGCGTTGACGGCCTGGGCGTGTGCCGCGTCCTGCGCAAGGAGGGCGACCGGACCCCGATCCTGATGCTGACGGCGCGGGTGGAGACCTCCGACCGGGTGGCCGGACTGGACGCCGGCGCCGACGACTACCTCCCCAAGCCCTTCGAGCTGGACGAGCTGCTGGCGCGGTTGCGCGCGCTGCTGCGCCGTGCGGCGCCCACGGACGAGGACGGATCCCCCGCGGCACTGCTGGAGGTCGGCGACCTGCAGCTCGATCCCGGTGCGCGCCGGGTGTGGCGCGGCGGGCAGGAGGTCGAGTTGTCCAAGACCGAGTTCGACCTGCTGGAGCTGCTCGTCCGCAACACCGGGATCGTGCTGGACCATCCCACCATCTACGACCGCATCTGGGGCTACGACTTCGGCCCGGAGTCCAAGAACCTGGCCGTCTACATCAGCTACCTGCGCCGCAAGCTGGAGCCCCAGGGGACGCCGCCGCTGATCCACACCGTGCGGGGCGTGGGCTACACGATCCGGCCGCGGGAGGCGGGGTGATCCGATGACCGGCAACCCGCGCCGGATGGTGGACCTTCTCAAGGAGCGCGTCGTGCCGGTGCGCGACTGGCGCCTGGGCACCCGCTTCGCCGTGTCGTTCGCCCTGGTGGCGGCCGTGGTGATCGCGCTCGTCGGCTCGCTGGCCTACAACACCGCCGCGTTTCTGATCCGCACCGACGAGCAGACGGAGTTCGACACCACCGTCGAGAGCCTCTCGCGCGACCTGCGCGGACCGGCGATGGACCCGTTCAGCGGCGGAAACGGGCCGACGCTCCTGCACTCCGACTCCTTCACCTACCAGGCCATCACCCCCGACGGCGGACTCCAGGTGCAGGTGCGCGGCGGGCAGCCCGTGCGGTTCCTGCCGGTCACCGACGAGGACCGCGAGATCGCGGCCGAGGAGCAGGCCGGGGTCGTGCACACCCGCGAGGACGCCGCCCACGGTGAGGAGTACCGCATCGCGACGGTCTCCCTCGGCGGCGGCAGCGGCGCCATCCAGATCGGTCAGCGGCTGTCGCCGACCGAGAGCATGCTGGACAGCCTTGCCACTCAGATGCTGGGCGTCGGCGGGGCGGTGCTCATCGGAGCGGGTGTGGCCGGGTGGCTGATCGGCCGTCGCGTCACCGGCCGCCTGGTGCGGCTGACCGAGGCCGCCGAGTACGTCAGCGCCACCGGAAGGCTCGACTACCCCGTACCCGGCGGCGAGCCCGCCGCCCGGCAGGCGGCGGGCGACGAGGTCGGCCGCCTGGGCAACGCGTTCAGCGCGATGCTGGCCCGGCTGGCCGGGTCCAAGGAGGAGCAGCGGCGGCTGGTGCAGAACGCCTCGCACGAGCTGCGTACCCCGCTCACGAGCCTGCGCACCAACGTCAGCGTGATGCGCCGCTTCGAGCAGCTGCCCCCGGAAGGCCGGCAGCAGCTCCTCGACGACCTCCAGGGCGAGACACGCGAGCTGACCGACCTCGTCGACGAGCTGGTGCAGCTGGCCACCGACAGCCGTGAGGACGAGCAGCCGACCGACGTGGAGCTGGGCGCCCTGGCCGAGCGCGTCGCCGCCCGCACCCGAAGGCGAACGGGGCGCGAGGTCACGGTCGACGCCGACGGCACAGTGGTGCACGGCAGGCCGGGGGCGCTGGAGCGGGCCCTGTCGAACCCGGTGGAGAACGCCGCGAAGTTCGACCCCGACGGGGCGGAGCCCGTCGAGATCGTCGTCCGGGAGGGCAGGGTCGAGGTGCGCGACCGGGGCCCGGGCGTCGACGAGCAGGAGCTGGAGCACATCTTCGAGCGCTTCTTCCGCGCGACCTCGGCGCGGAGCATGCCCGGATCGGGGCTCGGCCTGTCGATGGTCCACGACATCGTCAGCGCCCACGGCGGACGGGTCTTGGCAGCGAACCGCCCCGGCGGCGGCGCCGTCGTCGGGTTCTGGCTGCCGCCACGCAGCGAAGGGGACCCCGCGGCCGACCGCCGGGACTGACCGCGCGGCGGCTCCCGCGCCGCAGGGTGGCGGACACGGACGGCGCGCCGACCGGCCCGCGTGCCCGGTCGCGCGGGCCGCGGTCAGGCCGCGCACCGATAAGGTGGCCCGGAGAGCCGGGCGGGCTCCGCCCCGGGGCGGATCGCGGTGCGCGCTCGGGGCCCGGGGAGGGGCGGGCGACGCGACGCGTCTCCGGTGGGCGGCGGCCTGCGGGCGGGACCGCGCCGCATCGCCGCGGCCGGTGAGCCTGGAGGCCGCGGTCGGCTCCCGGCGGCCTGTTTCGGCTCGTTTATCGGATCTTGACCTTTCGTATAGCAGAATCCCCAGGCCAGGAGGATGGCCCCCCGTGTGGCACCGGGCCGGAAGCGCCCGCGCGGGCGGCGGCCCGGGGGCCGGGGGCTCCTGCCGTGGAGCGCGTCGGGGCCACCGCGGTTCACCCCGCGCACGTGGTACCTGTCACACTCGGCTGGGTGGTCGGGATTGTTCGGGAATATCCGCAATTCGACGTCCCCCGGCCGCGCCCGGAGGCGGCGGAGAACGGGCCGCCGTTCCCGCCCCGGCCGCGCACGACATCCCGATCGGAAACGGAGAGAACTCCGACGCCCGCCCGCCGGATGCACCACCGAACGACGTACCGCCGCACCCGCCGAAGCGGGTGAGACGCAAGGAGGGCGCAGCAGCACATGTCGTTGCCAGTGGTCATCGCCATTGCCGGTGCGCTCGCTGTCGCGGCGGGGGCGGCCTTCCAGGAGAGGTCGGTCGTGCGGGCGCCCCGGCTCGGGCAGTTGCGGCTGCTGGCCTTCCTGGTGCGCAGCCGCGGCTGGTGCCTGGGCACGCTGTTGACGGTGGCCGGCGTCGTGGCGCACATGGCCGCTCTCAGCAGCGCGCCCCTCATCATCATCCAGCCGATCGGTGTCAGCGGCCTGCTGTTCGCGGTGATGCTCTCCGCGTTCTTCCGCCGCCAGCGGCTGGAGAAAGCCCAGGTCATCGGCTCGCTCGCGGTCACCGCGGCGCTGGCCGGGCTACTGGCCACGCTGCCCGACCACGCCGGCGCGCCGGTGCCCACCCGCGCCGAGACGTTCCTCATGCCCCTGGGCTGCGCCGGCGTGATGCTGGCGTGCCTGGCGGCCGCGCGGTTCACCGGCCCCGTCACGCGGGCCTGGACCCTCGCGCTGGCCGGCGGCGTCGCCTACGGCGCGACGTCGGCGTTCGCCCGCGTCATCGGGTCGGCCGCCGTCTCAGACGTGCTGGCGATCGTGCAGCCGCTGAGCCTGGTCGGCCTGGCGATCGGGCTGTCGGGCGCCGTGGTCGTGCAGAACGCCTACCGCAGCGGGCACTTCGCGCTCGCCTACGCGACGCTGCTCATCAGCGACCCGCTCTCGGCCGCGGTCATCGGTGTCGTTTTCTTCGACGAGCGGATCCCGACCGGGCCGGTGGACGGCACGATCGCGGCCGCCGCCGCAGTCCTGCTCGTCGTCGGCGTGGTCACGCTGGCCCGCGCCAGCCGTCCCGCCCCCGCACCGCCCGTGCAGGGCACCGCTCGGCTCGGCAAGGGTGTCACCAGCGAGCAGGTCGGCGGCAGCGCGGCATCCGCCCCCCACGGTAGGGACTCCGAACGGCACGTCTGGTCGCATGATGAGCGGCCGGCCGAGGGGACGCACCGCAGGCGCGACCCGTCTGCGCGCCCCCTCAGGTCCGCCGGCGGGTCCGCGGGCGGCGCGGGGCATCGCCCCGAACTCGGCCGCGGCCCCGGCCCGGGCCGCGGCCCGTCCGCCGAGCGGGGAGTGGGCGGCGGCCGCGCGGATTGGGCGGTTCACCCGGCTCGGCCCGGCGACAGCTCGCGGTAGATCTCCTCGTACCGCGCCAGGGAGGCCTGGTGGTCGTGCCGGGAGGCCATCCGCCGGCTCTCCTCGCCCATCCGGTCGCGCTCCTCGCCGCCCGCGAGGATCTCGCCGGCATACTTGGCCAAATCGCCCGGGTTGCCCGGCGGGTAGAGGTAGCCGTTGCGCCCGGTCTGCACCAGGTGGGGCAGCGCCATCGCGTCGGCGGCCACGACGGGCAGCCCGCTGGCCATGGCCTCCAGCGTCGCGATGCTCTGCAGCTCGGCGGTCCCGGCGATGGTGAACACGTCGGCCGCGTGGTAGACGCCGGGCAGGTCGGTGTCGGGGACGAACCCGAGCAGGTGCACCCGGTCGGCCACGCCGCGCTTCTCCGCCAGCTCCTCCAGGTGGGGGCGCTGCGGCCCGGCGCCGGCCACCACGAGCTGGGCGTCGGGCACCGTAACGTGCGGCAGCGCCTCGACCAGGTCGGCGATGTTCTTCTCGGTGTCCAGGCGCCCCACGAACGCGAGCGTCGGCCGGTCGGGCAGGCCCAGCCGCCGCCTGGCCTGCGCGCGTTCGGCAGCGCCGCCGCCGAGCGGCCGGAAGCGGTGCAGGTCGGTGCCGCAGGAGACCGCCTCGACGGTGCGGCCGAAGCCCTTTTCCAGCAGCAGCTGGGCGGCGATGCGCGTGGGGGTGGTGACGTGGTCGGCCCCGGAGGTGACGCGCACGAAGTCGCGCCAGGCGCGGTCGCCGAGTGCCGAGCGCAGCGCCGGCGGGCAGTGCAGGTACGTGAACAGGTTCTCCGGCATGAAGTGGTTGGTGGCCACGACCGGGATGCCGTGCCTCCGGGCCGCGCGCAGCAGCAGGCGGCCGACGATGAAATGGTTCTGGATGTGTACCGCGTCGGGGCGCAGCCGGGCCAGGAGGCGGTCGATGTGCCCGGCGAGGCCCGCGGGCACTGCCAGGCGCACCGTCTCGTGCACCAGCGACGGAGCCGAACGCACCCGGTGCTCGACGACGCCGCCGGTCTCGGCCACGTGCGGCGGTCCGTCCGCTGAGGGGCACAGTACGTGCACGTCGGCGCCGCGGTCGGCGAGCCCGTGCGCCAGGCGCGCGGTGAACAGCGCGGCGCCGTTGACGTCGGGCGGGTAGGTGTCGGAGCCGATGAGCACCCGCAGGCGCGCCGGCGGTCCTCCGGCGCCGTGCGGGGTGCCGCTCTGCGTCCGACGGCGGCCCGGGAGTGCGGAAGGGGCTTCGCCCATTGTCAGGTCTCCAGATCGAGGCGCGGGTGAACGGACCGCACCGTGCTCGCGGGTCGGTTGTCCGGTTCGGCCGTCGGCTCCGCGGTGCCGGCCTGCCGGGACGGCGGGGTCGTCACCGCGGGCGCACGGCCGATCGCCGTACAGTGCCGGGAACGATACCCTCCGCCCCGGCGAACGCGTCGAGCCGGCGACCGGTGTCGCACCCCACACCCCGGTCGCCGGGACCGGCGGCGGCAGGCAGGGGCCCGGCGCGTGCGGCACGCGCCGGGCCCCGTCCCCCTGTTCCCTTCAGGATCCCCGCTCCCGAAGAGGTCTCGCGGTGCGCCGCCTCAGCTGCCGAGGCTGTTGGACGACTGCGCCGAGAGCGTCACGTCGGCCTCGTGCTCCTCGCCGCCGCGGACGTAGCCGATGGTGATCGTGTCGCCCGGCTGGTGGGAGCGGATCGCGGCGATGAGGGCGTTGGGGCCCTCCACCTCCTCGCCGTTGACGTGGGTGATGCGGTCGCCGCGCTTCAGGCCGGCCTCGGCCGCGGCGCCGCCGTCGGTGGTCTCCACGACCGTGGCGCCTTCCTTGTTGCTCTGGGTGATGGTGGCCTCGATGGCGGCGTAGCTCGCCTGGCCGTCCTTGATGAGCTGCTCGGCGATCGGCTTGGCCTGGTTGATCGGGATGGCGAAGCCCAGCCCGATGGAGCCGGCCTGACCCCCCGTGGAGCTCGTCGAGGCGATCGCGGTGTTGATGCCGATGACCTCGCCGCTCATGTTCATCAGCGGTCCGCCCGAGTTGCCCGGGTTGATGGGCGCATCCGTCTGGATGGCGTTGATGACCGTTGAGGTCTGCAGCTGCTGCTCTCCCTGCTCCGGCTCCTCCGGCAGGCCGAAGGGGTTGTCCGGCTGCTGCTCCTGCCGGCCGGTGGCGCCGGTGTTGACAGGGCGGTCGAGGGAGCTGACCACGCCGCTGGTGACGGTGCCCTGCAGGCCCAGCGGGGAGCCGATCGCGACCACGTTGGCGCCGACCTCGACCTTGTCGGAGTTGCCCAGCTTGGCGGTGGTGAGCCCGCTCTGGTCCTCGGCCTTGATGACGGCGAGGTCGGAGACGGGGTCGGTACCCAGGATGCGGGCCTTCGCCTCGCGGCCGTCGTTGAACGAAACGGTGACCGTGTCGCCCTGGGCCGCGGCGACGACGTGGGCGTTGGTGAGGATCTGGCCGTCGGAGCTGATGACCGCGCCGCTGCCGGCGCCCTGGCCGGCCTGGATGGAGACGACGCTGGGCAGGGCCTTCTCGGCGACGGTGCTGACGTCCCCGGTCGAGACGGAGCCGCCGGAGCCGTCCGTCAGCGCTGACGTGCCTCCCTGGCCCTCGTCGGCGAGGTAGGCGGTGATCGCCGCGGCGGCGGGGCCCACGATCAGGCTGGTGACCAGCGCCGTGACGGCCGCGACCACCACGACGGCGTTCCGCCGCAGAAGACCCGGCTTGCGGGGCTGCTCGCCCGGGTGGCCCTCGCCGTGCGGGGGCGGCGGGTAGCCGCCGGGGCCGCCCGGGTGACCGGGGCCACCGGGGTAGCCGGGACCGCCGGGGTGGCCGCCGCCGTAGTGCCAGCCACCGGCGTGGTGCGCGCCGGCGTCCTGGCCGGGGTGGGTGCCGTACGGGACCGACGAGCCGGCCGCCCCGCCCGCGGCACCGGCGGCCGCCCCGGACCAGACCGCGGATTCGGCGGTGCCGGAGTGCTGTCCCGGCTGCGGACCGTGCGGACCTTGGCCGTGCCCGCCCGGATATGAGCCCTGGGCGTTCTGAGCAGGGCCGTGCTGCCGGACGGGATCTGTGGGGGAGGTGGGAGCGGCGTGTTCGCCGGGCTGGGCGGCCTGGGGAGGCTGCGCCTGCTCCCGGGGCCCGGGGTCCGGCGCCGGGGTCGGCGCCTCGGCTCCGGCCGCTTCGTCCGGGGTCGCGCGCGGCGGCCGGTTGGCCACCGCGGACCGCCACGGTCCGGTGGTCTCGGGGCCGCCGTCCTCGGCCCGCGCCGCTACCGCCCCGTCGGGGGCTTCGCCGGGTACGGGCTCAGCACCGCTCCCGGCGCGAGCGGCGGCTTGGGACTGCTGCGCGGTATCGGCGGGCCCGGCCGGGGACGCAGGATCGGCACCGGACCGGGCGGGGTCCGCGGACACCTCGGGCGGATCGGCCGGACGGCCTTCTCCTCCGTGGTCCCCGGTGGGGAAGCCCTTGCTTGGGTCGCTGGCACTCATTTGCTCCTCCGGATGCTCGACCTGTTACCGACAACGATCGGCGGCCGAGGTTAGACAGCGGTGAGACAGAAGAAAAAATGCGTCTCGAAGAGACACCGTTTGGGCGGTGGTGGGCGACGGGCGGGCAAAACGAGTCTCGACGAGACCCCGTTCGGGC
>NZ_BAABIK010000010.1:39649-68007 GCF_039542725.1 Streptomonospora halophila
TGGGCGGTGGTGGGCGACGGGCGGGCAAAACGAGTCTCGACGAGACCCCGTTCGGGCGGTGGTGGGCGACGGGCGGGCAAAACGAGTCTCGACGAGACCCCGTTCGGGTGGCGGTGGGCGCGCGAAGCGCCCTTCGACGCGGTTCCACTCCGACGGCGACGGGCGGCGAGAACGCGCCCTGCAGCAACTCCGTCCAGGTGGCGGAGAGTCTCCGGGCGGCGAACCGCCGCCGCAGGCGGTGTCGGCGGTGGCGATCGTGCCGGTACCGCTACCCACCGACCTCGAACAGGCGACATCGGCGTGCCGCACGCCGCGATCGGGACCGGGGCCGCACCATGGACCCAGGGCTTCACCGTCGCCGGGCCCGTGCCGTCCGTGGTGCACGCGTGTGCACCGCACCCTCTTCCGATCAGCCGCGTGGCCGCCCACTGACCCTGGGATCAGGGCCACGCGGTGCTTACGCACCCCCGTCGCACTCCCCCGTCCCCCCGCCCCCGCCGGTCTCCCCCGTCTCCGCGGGCAGGGCGGTGTCGGCCCCCCATGCGCTCCAGGAGCCGGGGTAGAGGCGGGCACCGGCGTACCCCGCGTGTTCGAGGGCGAGCAGGTCGTGGCAGGCGGTGACACCCGAGCCGCAGTAGGCGGTGACGGTCTCGGCGCTGTCGGCGCCCAGCGCGCGGAACCGCTCGCGCAGCCGCTCGGGCGGGGCGAAGCGCCCGTCCTCGGTGAGGTTGCCGGCCCAGGCGGCACTGCGCGCGCCGGGGATGTGCCCGGGGCGGGCGTCCACGGGAGCGGGGGCCGCGCCGGTGTAGCGCTCGCGGGCGCGGGCGTCGAGCAGCAGCCGGCGCGGGTCGCCGGCCTCGGCGCGCACGTCGGCGGTGTCCGCGAAGCGGTCGGCGGGCCAGGGCATCGGAGTGCGCTCGCGCCGGACCGGCTCGACTTCGCCCCTCTCCAGCGGGCCGGGCCATGCGTCGATGCCGCCGTCGAGCACGGCCGCGGGCGAGCCGAGCACGCGCAGCAGCCACACCAGCCGCGCCGCGGTGGATCCGCCGCTGTCGTCGTAGGCGACGACCGGGGTGCCGTCGCCGATGCCCAGAGCGGCCATGGAGGCGGCGAAGTCGCCCGGGTCGGGCAGCGGATGGCGGCCGCCGGCCTCGGTCGCCGGCGCGGCGAGGTCGGTGTCGACGTCCGCGAACACCGCACCGGGCAGGTGCCCCTCCAGGTAGGCATTGCGCCCGGACCGGCCGTCGAGGTACCAGCGCACGTCGGCGAAGAGCACCTCGCCGGCGTGCGCGGCGGCCCACTCCGGCGAGACGACGACGGGCAGTGCGGGCGCGTTCTGATCGGTTGCCATGGGTGCAAGCTACCCGGGTGCGGCGGAGGCGGGAGCGGTCTCCTAGGCGGCGCGCGCTCGGCTTACGTGTCGCACCCACAGCAGGCCCAGGACCGGCAGCACGAGGGGGATGAACAGGTAGCCGCTGCCGAAGCGCGACCAGACGGTGTCATCGGGGAACGCGGCCGGGTCGAGCAGGCTGAAGGCGCCCACGACCAGCACGCCGACCAGTTCGACGGTGCACGAGACCGCCGCGACCCGCAGCGACGTCCGCCCTCCGGCCACCAGGCCCACGGTCGCGACGATGTAGACGAGCCCCGCCAGCGCCGAGAGCACGTAGGCCAGCGGCGCCTCATGGAAGCGGGTGAGGATCTGCACGGCCGCGCGCGAGGTCGCGCCGATGGCGAAGACGGCGTAGACGGCGACGAGGACGCGGCCGGGACCGCTGCGGGCGAGGGAGTCAGACACGTGCGGGGTCCCATAGCTGTTCGAGGCGGACCATCATCACGGGCAGGATGAGGCAGGCGAAGGCGATCACCGCGGGGCCCCACCGGCTCCGCTCGACGAAGCCCCACACCGCGCACGCCGGGGGGATGAGCACGACGGTGGCCAGGTAGCTGACGAAGACCAGGGGCTCGGCGGGCCGCTCGCCCCCCGCCATCAGCACACCGGACACCACGGCCTGGGCGATCAGGGCCAGCCACAGCACGCCCATGGCGACCAGGTGGGGCACGACCATCGGCTGGTCTCGGAAGGTCGAGATCAGGCACCATGCGGCCAGGACCAGCGACGCGACCTGGATGGTGGTGGTCAGCGCTTCGACCACGGGAGTCCTCCACCCGGGTTGGTGCGGCTGCGCCCGGCTCGGTCCGCGCGCCGCCGGGCGCGCCGGCGGACCGGGCGCGATTGTCTACGACAGACTGTAGTACCACCAGCGGCGAGCCGGTAATCGGGAGCGCGGTACGCGCGGACCGGCGCGGGTAGCGGCCTGCCTGCCGGGCGTCGCGGCCCGGCGTAGACTCCAGGCGTTTGCAGGCGCATACATAGGAAGACGCAGAGCTTATGAAGTACGGGATTCTGATGTTCCCTACACACGACGCGATCGATCCGGCCACCCTCGCGCGCGAGGCGGAGGACCGGGGCTTCGAGTCGCTGCTGTTCCCCGAACACAGCCACATCCCGGTCAGCCGCCGGTCTCCCTACCCCGGTGGCGGGGACCTGCCGCGGATGTACCTGCACACCTACGACCCGTTCGTGGCGCTGAGCTACGCCGCCTCGGCCACGACCACGCTGCGTATCGGTACCGGCGTGTGCCTGGTCACCCAGCGCGACCCGATCCATACCGCCAAAGAGGCCGCCAGCCTGGACTTCCTCTCCGGCGGCCGGTTCCTGTTCGGCGTCGGCGCGGGCTGGAACCGCGAGGAGATGGCCGACCACGGCACCGACGCGCGCACGCGCATGCGGCGCATGGCCGAGAACGTCAAGGCCGTGAAGGAGCTGTGGACGAAGGACGAGGCGGAGTTCCACGGCGAGTTCGTCGACTTCGAGAAGAGCTGGGCCTGGCCCAAGCCCGCCCAGAAGCCGCACCCACCGGTCATCGTCGGCGGCAACGGGCCCACGGTGGAGGAGCGCGTAGTGGACTTCGGCGACGAGTGGATGCCGCAGGGCGTCACGCTCGACACCGCCGCCGAGTTTGGCGAGCGCGTGACCCGGCTGCAGCGGCTCGCGGCCGAGGCCGGTCGCGGCACGATTCCGGTCTCGATGTACTACGCGGTTCCCGACGAGAAGACCGTCGACGCCTACGCCGAGGCCGGCGTGGGCCGGGTGTTCTTCGGCGTGGACTCCGCAGGGCGCGACACCGTCCTGCCGCAGCTGGACGAGCTGGCCCGGCAGATCCGCTGACCCCGCTCCGGCCCGGGAGCCGGGCGCGGACCGGACACGGGAGGGGCGCTCAGGTCCGCGGGTCTTGCGCGCGAGGCGGGCCCGCGGGCGGCTGACCGGGCTGTTCCCGCGGTCCGGGGTGCCCGGCGGGAGGCTGCTGCGGCCCCGTTCCCGGCTGCTGCCCGCCGGGCGGCGGGGGGCCGTAGGGCTGGGCGTGGCCGGGTGCGTACTGCGCTCCGCCGGGGCCGCCCGGCGCAGGCGGCTGTCCGTCGGGGCCGGGCTGGGCGCCGTGCCGCCCGGCCGCCGGATCGGCCGGACCCCGGCCCGGCCCGGGAACCTGCGCATACTGCCCCGCACCGGGGCTGCCCTGCGGCGGCCACCCCCCGGCGCCCGCGGGGTGCGGCGGCGCCGCACCCCGCTGCGCGGAAGCGCGGCCGCTGCCCGCAAGGGCGATCAGCAGCAGGATCAGAGCGGCGCAGAAGGTGAGGATGCTGACGACGTTGAACACCGTGACCACGAACGTGGGCGCGCCCTGGAACGAGCCGAACTCCATGAAAACGCTGAACGCCAGGCCGACGATCCAGCTCAGGATCAGCAGCCCGCCCCCGGTACGTATCAGCCCGCGCATCGCCGACGCCCGACCGGCCAGAGCCAGCGCGAGTACGCCGACGATGACCAGCGGGAACCGGAGCGCCAGGGAGACGAACGGGTTGGAGATGAGCAATGCCGGGGAATCCAGCGAATCCATTGCGGTGCTCCGTGTCGTCGGCGGGACTCAACCGTTGGTCTGGGGCGGAGGGCCGGGGGGCCGTTGGTGAGCGCTTGGTCCGTGCTCCCAGGGGAGCGGGCCCTGCGGACCCGGCTCGCCTCCGGGGCCGTGCCCGGAGGGGTCTGCCGGCGCCTGGGGGCCGGAGGGACCGGCGTAGGCGTGGCGGCCGGGACCCGGGTGCTCGCCGCCGTGGCCGGGCGGGACCGGACCGTGCGCCGCCGCGGGCGGCGGCGCCGACCAGGCCGGATCGGGCGGCGGCGCGGAAGCGGTCCCGACACGCCGGACCAGCCCGATCAGCAGCAGCAGGAAGCCCGCGGCGAGCAGCAGGTTGAGTGCGTGCCGGACCAGCGAGGGCCACACGTCGATCGGAATGATGGCCGCCTGATACGTCATCACGCCGAGGACCATGTCACCGATCCCGTCGATCAGGATCAGCGCGAGTCCGAAGGCCGGCAGCATGCGGCGCCCTCGGGCCGCCAGCGCGACGGCTATGAATCCCAGGAGCGGGATCACGACGAACGGCGCGTTCCACAGGATCGGCTCCAAGAGGTGCACGGCGGCTTCCCACTGTTCGTCGCGGCGGATGTCGTCGCCCAAACCTAAGGGAGTGCCGAACGGAACACCAACTCATCCGGTGCCTGTGTACGCAGGTGACCGGGTGCGGTCACGGAGCGGGCGGCGGTTCCCGGGTCCGCTCCGCGGAACCGCCGGCGGCCCGGCGGCCCGGATCGCCGGGCGCGCTCCCGTCCGCGCGGGGCGGGGCCACCGGCCCCCTTACTCCCACTCGATGGTGCCGGGCGGCTTGCTGGTGACGTCGAGGGTGACGCGGTTGATCTCGCGGACCTCGTTGGTGATCCGGTTGGAGATGGCCGCCAGCACGTCGTAGGGCAGGCGCGACCAGTCGGCCGTCATCGCGTCCTCGCTGCTGACGGGGCGCAGCACCACGGGGTGGCCGTAGGTCCTGCCGTCGCCCTGCACGCCCACCGAGCGCACGTCGGCCAGCAGCACCACCGGGCACTGCCAGATGTCGCGGTCCAGTCCCGCGCGCGAGAGCTCCTCGCGGGCGACGGCGTCGGCCTCGCGCAGGATCTCCAGGCGCTCGCGGGTGACCTCGCCGATGATGCGGATGCCCAGGCCGGGCCCGGGGAAGGGCTGGCGCCACACCATCTCCGCGGGCAGGCCCAGCTCCTCGCCGACACGGCGGACCTCGTCCTTGAACAGCTCGCGCATCGGCTCGGTCAGCGAGAACCGCAGGTCATCGGGGAGCCCGCCGACGTTGTGGTGCGACTTGATGTTGGCGGCGCCGGTGCCGCCGCCCGACTCCACGACGTCGGGGTAGAGGGTGCCCTGCACCAGGAACTCGACGTCGTCGCCCTCCTTGCCGCCTTCGGCGACGACCTCGCGGGCGGCCTGCTCGAAGACGCGGATGAACTCCCGGCCGATGATCTTGCGCTTCTCCTCGGGGTCGCTGACCCCCGCCAGCGCGTCGAGGAACCGCTCCTGGGCGTCGACGACCTTCAGCACGGCGCCGGTGGCCTCGACGAAGTCCTTCTCGACCTGCTCGACCTCGCCCTTCCGCAGCAGCCCGTGGTCGACGAAAACGCAGGTCAGCCGGTCGCCGATGGCCCGCTGGACGAGTGCGCCGGCCACCGCGGAGTCGACGCCGCCGCTCAGCCCGCAGATGGCGCGCTTGCCGCCGATCTGGGTGCGGATGCGCTCGACCTGCTCGTCGACGATGTTGACCATCGTCCAGGTGGGCCGGCACCCGGCGCCGTTGTAGAGGAAGTGCCGCAGCACCGCCTGCCCGTGCTCGCTGTGCAGCACCTCGGGGTGGAACTGGACGCCGTAGAGCCCGCGCTCGGGGGCCTCCATGGCGGCGACGGGCGTGCTCTCGGTGCTGCCGGTGGTGCGGAAGCCCTCGGGCGCCTCGGCGACGGAGTCGCCGTGGGACATCCACACCGTCTGCGCGGCGGGCAGGCCGGCGAACAGCACGGTGTCGGTGCCGGCCTGCATGCGGGTGCGGCCGAACTCGCTGCGCCCGGTCCGGGCCACCGTGCCCCCGAGCGCCTGGACCATCGCCTGGTAGCCGTAGCAGATGCCGAGCGTCGGCACACCGGTCTCGAACATCCCCGCGGGCGCCTGGGGCGCGCCGTCGGCGTAGACCGACGAGGGGCCGCCGGAGAGGATGATCGCCTTCGGCCGCTTGGCCAGCATCTCCTCAACCGGCATGGTGGAGGGGACGATCTCGCTGTAGACATGGCACTCGCGCACCCGCCTCGCGATGAGCTGAGCGTATTGCGCGCCGTAGTCGACGACGAGAACGGTGTCGAACGAGGAGTCGCCGGCGTCGGAAGGGGACACGGAAGAAGCCTTCCCGCAGGTAGGAGTGTGCAGCGCACGGGGATCGGACCGCTTCTCAGTCTAGATCCTCCCCGTGGCCTCAGAACCCGGCCACCAGGACCGCCCGGTCGTCGGCGTGGTCGGTGGGCGCCGACCACGCCATGACCGTGGTGCACACGTCCTTGGGTGTGGGCGCGTCGAACCCGGTGAGCAGCGCGGACAGCCGGCCCAGCCCGGTGTCCAGCGACTCGCGGCGCCGCTCCACCACCCCGTCGGTATAGCAGACCAGCATGTCGCCGGGGTGCACCGCGACGCGGGCGGTGCGGTGCTCGCCGCCCAGCGAGCAGCCCAGCGGCGGGTCGACGACCGACTCCAGCCGCTCGCACTCCCCGCCGCCGCGCAGCAGCATCGGGGGGACGTGTCCCGCGTTGGCGTAGGCGAGCTCGTCGGCGCCCGGGTCGTAGACCGCGTAGCACATGGTGGCCATGTTCTCCGGCAGGTAGGTGTCGACGTAGGCGTCGAGCCGCGCGGTGACCCGGTCGGGGCGCACGCCCTCCTCCAGCGCGGCGGCGCGCAGCACGCTGCGCAGCTGGGACATGACGGTGGCCTCGGGCAGCCCGTGTCCCGCGACGTCGCCGATCACCAGGCCGATGCGGTCGGAGGCGGGGATGGCGAACACGTCGTACCAGTCGCCGCCGACCTCGGCGCCGTAGGCGGTGGGCACGTACTCGGCCGCGACCTCCAGCGGCGCGCCTGCGACGCGGCACGGCAGCAGGCTGCGCTGCAGGCCCAGGGCGATCTCGTGCTCGCGCTCCAGCCGCGCGCGCATGCGTCCCTCCTGGTCGCCGAAGGCGCCCGGGGCATCGGGGGCGTCGCGGTCGAACGCGGGCACCAGGCGGATCTGCACCGCGGGCTCGCCCGCGTCGGCCCAGGCCGCGCGGCTGCCGAACCCGGGACAGCGGCGCGGCCGCCCGTCGGGGTCGACCAGGCACAGCACCCCGGCCATCGGCTCGCCCGACCTGGCCCATCGGCGCAGCGTGTCGCCGGTCCGCTCGGGGCTGTCGGAGCTGAGCCCGTAGAGGTTGGCGCCCGTGTCGGCCTCCGGGCACAGCCGCCGCATGGCGGCGTTCCGGCCGAGGATCTCGCCGGAGAGCCCGACCAGCAGCATCGGCTCGCTCACAGCGCGGGTGATCGAGCCGAACAGCTCACCGGCGAGCACAGCTCACCGCGCCCCGCGTGCCCAGGCGAGGGGTCCGGGTCGGTGCGGTGGGGCGGCGGACAGGCCGCCGCTTCAGCGACGGGCGGCGGGTCACGCCGCCGCGGCCGTCCCGAATGGTCGAGTCCGCTACTCGCATCGTCCCTCCGTTGGCTTCCGCGGATACCGCCGTCGCCGGTTTCGAGGGTCAGGGGAGAGGCGTACGGCGGCCACGTGAAGCGCAGGTTACGCCCGGGCGGCGCCCGGCGCAGGAGATTCCCGGTTTTTGCGGGAGCGGAACGGAGTGTGGAAGTTCACTGCGCCCCGGAGGCGTCTCCACGAGACTTCCGCGCGCAAGGAACCCGAGGTCAGCGACCTGAAGACGGTCGCGCGCGCCGTCGGTTCGGCCCCGGCCGGAGTCGGCCGGGGCCTGCGGGCGCGGCGGGGCGGTCAGCGGATGCGGAACCGCTTCATCAGCCGCGCACCGGCCGTCATCACCGTGGAGAGTGTCCGGGCGTCCATACCTGGAGGACCGCCCAGGCCGATGTAGTGCTGGCTGGCGACGGTCTGGGACTCGGTGTAGCGCAGCAGCCCCTCGGGGCCGTGCCGGCGGCCCACGCCGGAGCGCTTCATGCCGCCCATGGGTGCGCCGTAGCTGGCCCAGGCGGCGCCGTAGCCCTCGTTGATGTTGACGGTGCCCGCCTCGATGCGCTCGGCCAGGCGGCGCCCGCGCGCGGTGTCGCGGGTCCACACGCTGGCGTTGAGCCCGTAGTCGGTGGAGTTGGCTGCGTCGACGGCCTCGTCCTCGTCAAAGAAGCGGTAGAGGGAGACCACCGGGCCGAATGTCTCGGCGGAGCAGGCGTCCATGGTCGGGGTCACCCCGGCCATGACCGTGGGCTCGTAGAACAGCGGGCCGACGTCGTCGCGGGGGCCGCCGCCGGCGAGGATCTCGGCGCCCTTGGCGCGCGCGTCCTCGACGTGGGCGCTGACGCGGTCGAACTGCCTGCGGTAGGTCAGCGAGCCCATGTCGGCGGAGTAGTCGAAGGCGGCGTTGAGCTCCATGCCGCGCACCGCATCGGCGAAGCGCTCGGCGAACTCGTCGTAGACCGAGTCGTGCACGTAGATGCGCTCCATGGAGATGCACAGCTGGCCGGCGTTGCTGAAACCGGCCCGCTGGAGGCCTTCCACGGTCCAGTCCATGTCGGCGTCGGCGCAGACGACGGCGGGGTTCTTGCCGCCTAGTTCCGCGGAGAAGCCGATGAGGCGGCGCGCGGCGCGCTGGCCGATCTCGGCGCCCACCGCGGAGGAGCCGGTGAAGGAGACGTAGTCGGCGTTGTCGACGAGGGCGTCGCCGATCTCCTCGGGCCTGCCGATCACCGGGATCCACAGGTCCTCGGGCAGGCCGGCCTCGACGGCGGTCTCGATCGCCCACAGCGCGGTCAGCGAGGTCTGGGTGTCGGGCTTGGCGACCACGGCGTTGCCGGCGAGCAGCGCGGGCACGGCGTCGGCGACGGGCAGGGTCAGGGGGTAGTTCCACGGGCTGATGACGGCGACCGCGCCGCGGGGCAGGCGGCGGTGGTGGGTCCGGGTCGCACCGGGCACGGCGCCGGGGATGCGCCGGGTCCGCAGGAGGCGGGGCGCCTGCCGGGCGTAGTGGAGGGTGCCGCCGGCGGCGTCGTAGACCTCCTCGAAGGCGTGTCGGCGGGCCTTGCCGGTCTCCCACTGGATGAGGTCGAGGATCTCGCGCTGGCGAGAGAGGACCAGGTCGTGGAACCGCACGAACGGCTCGGCGCGCTCTCGGGGGGACAGTGCGGCCCAGAACCGCTGCGCCGCGCGGGCGCGCTCGAAGGCGGCGGCGACGTCGGCGGCGGAGGACTCGGGGAGTTCGGCGAGGGGCGCTCCGGTGAAGGGCGCCGCGGTCTGCGTCGTCTTGCCCGACGCGGCGGCCACGCGGCGTGTGAGCCGGGGGACGACGTCCTCCAGCCCCGCCGGCGACGCGGAGCGACCGGAGGTGCTCGTAGCGGTGTCCATGGCGGGAGCGTAATCCACGTCACCGGAATTGACTACCCGCCGGTAACCGATGCGCGGTCCGGTTACGGAACCCGCCTCTGGGGACGATTGCCCCTGCGGTTGCTGGACAGTCCGGCACGGTGCGGCGTTGGATCGCACTCAACGAAGCCGGCTTCCGGGCGCCGCCGAGGACTCCGCGCCGCCCTCTTCCAGGAGGTTGCGATGTCGCACACCGAGAACACCACCGTCGCCGTCGCGGGAGGCGGCCCGGCGGGAATCATGCTCGGCCTGCTGCTGGCGCGGGCCGGCGTGGACGTCACCGTGCTCGAGAAGCACGGCGATTTCCTGCGCGACTTCCGCGGCGACACCGTCCACCCCTCCACGCTCCAAATCCTCGACGAACTGGGCCTCGCCGATCGGCTGGCGGAGCGGCCGCACCGCAAGGTCGAGACGCTGACGGTCGGGCGCGGCGACGACCCGATCGTCCAGGCGGACCTGCACGACCTTCCGGGGCGGTTCCCCTACATCGCGATGATGCCGCAGTGGGACTTCCTCGACATGCTCACCGACCACGCGCGCACCTACCCCGGGTTCCGGCTGCTGATGAACGCCGAGGCCACCGGCGTCGTCGAGCAGGACAGCGCGGTCCGCGGCATCCGCTACCGGCGGCGGAGCGACGGCGACGCGCCGTCGCAGGCCGGAGACGAGGAGCACGAGCTCCGGGCGGTGCTCAGCATCGCGGCCGACGGGCGCGACTCCGGACTGCGGGACGCCGCCGGCATGGTCCCCGCCGAACTGGGCGCACCGATGGACGTGCTGTGGCTGCGGGTGCCCCGCAAGCCCGACGACCCCAGCGGCATGAACGGCAACCTGGGCCAGGGCGCGATGGCCGTGGGGATTGACCGCGGGCACTACTGGCAGGTCGCGTTCGTCATCCCCAAGGGCGGCTACGAGGCCACCCGCAGCCAGCCGATCGAGACCTTCCAGGAGCAGCTGCTGGGGCTGCTGCCGTTCCTCGGCGAGAACGTGCGCGACGTCGACGACTGGTCGAAGGTGGCCTTTCTGAACGTGACGCAGGACCGCCTGGAGCGCTGGTACCGCCCGGGGCTGCTGGCCCTCGGGGACGCGGCGCACGCCATGACGCCCGTGGGCGGTGTCGGCATCAACCTGGCGGTCCAGGACGCCGTGGCAACGGCCAACCTCCTCGCCCGCCCGCTGCTGGAGGCCCAGAGCGACCCCGACCGGTTCGCCAAGACGCTCAACCCCGAGCTGCTGGCCCGCGTGCAGCGCCGCCGCCGGATGCCCACCGTCGGCACCCAGGCGTTCCAGCAGCTGCTGCAGCGCCAGGTCATCAGCAAGGCGCTGGACACAGACGCCGACCTGCCGCCCCTGCTCCGGGTGATCGGGGGCACCGGCCCCTGGTCGAAGGTGGTCGCCCGCGTGATGATGATGGGCCTGCGCCCCGAGCACGTCCGCAGCCCCGCTGTGGCCACTCCCGTGCGCGACGGGGAGGAGCCGACCGCGTAGCCCGGCGCGGCCGGTGCGCGACGGACGGGGTGCGCCCCGCCCGGGGGCGGGGCGCTGCGGCCTCTGAACCGGCCCCCACCCGTTCACGGCAGGGGTCGGTACGGGCCGGCACGAGCGGGCGGCGCGACCAGGCGACCGCCCCCACCTGCGGGGCGCCGGCGGTGCGGTACCGCGCCGGAGCGCCGTATGGCAGTGTCAGCGGAGAGCGCCGGCATCGCGGTTTCGGCGGAGATCGGCAGAGATCGGCGGATCGGCGGAGAAGGGACGGCACATGGCCACGATCACGCGCCCGGCCGCCTTCGACGACGAGGGCAGCGCCGCGTGAGCGCGCGGCAGAGCCGCGGTGTCCTGGTCACCGGGGCTTCGGGAGGCATCGGGCGGGCGGTCGCCCGGCGGTTCGCCGCCGACGGCGACCGGGTGGCCGTGCATTACGCGTCGAGCAGGGATGCGGCCGAGGCCACCCTGGAGTCCCTCGACGGCTGGGGGCACGTGCTGGTCCGCGGAGACGTCGCCGACCCCGCCGCGGCCGAGGCCGTCGTCGCCGCGGCCGTCGAGGGGCTCGGCGGACTCGACGTCCTGGTGAACAACGCCGCCGCGGTCATCCCGCACCCCCTGCCCCAGACCTCCTATGCCGAATGGCAGGCGGCATGGCAGCGCATCATCGGCGTGAACGTGTTCGGAGCGGCGAACCTGAGCTACTGCGCGGCGCGGCACATGATCGAACGCGGCGCCGCCGGGCGGATCGTCAACGTCGGCTCGCGCGGCGCCTACCGGGGTGAGCCCGACATGCCCGCATACGGTGCCAGTAAAGCCGCGCTGCACTCGCTGGGCCAGTCGCTGGCCGTGTCTCTCGGCCCCCACGGCATCGGAGTCGCCTCGGTGGCTCCCGGATTCACCTCGACCCCGCGGGTCGAGGCACGGCTGGACGCCGACGAGGGCGACGCGATCCGCGGGCAGAGCCCGTTCGGCCGGGTCGCGACGGCCGACGAGATCGCCTCGGCGGTGGCCTACCTGGCCTCGCCGGAGGCGGTATGGACCTCGGGCGCGGTACTGGACGTCAACGGCGCCTCCCACTTGAGGTGAATTGAGGTCAAGGGGTGGGTGGGGGTGCCGGAGGGAGCCGGGGCCGCAGGAGACCGCGGCCGGAGGGGAACCGGGGCAGGGGGAGAACAGAGCGGACCGGAGCGGAGTGATCGCGCCAGGCGGCTGGTCGGCGGTCGGCGGTCGGTGACTGGGAGCGGAAGCGGGATCAGTGCCGGGAATGGGATCAGGACCGGGATCGAAACCGGGACCGGTGTGCCGGACAGCGGTCGGAGAAACTTTTCCAAGAGCCGCAACGACTCCCTTCACCTGCCGGAACGGCGCTTCGATCCACCCACATCGCGGAACAACCGGCGGAGCCTGCTATACCGGCGGGTATCCGGGTAGCTCGTCGGCAGGGCAGAAAGCCGCCGGCAGGCTCGGCGTCGGCGCCCCTGGCGCCGGGCTCTTTCGGCCCGACGTGCCAAGCGACGTACGGATCGAGTGCGGAGCGAGGTGCGGAGCGGCGTACGGATCGAGGTACTGCCCGACGCGCGGCCTGGCAGACGAACCGGCGTACGGTCCGGCGTACGGGTCGATGCATACCGGTGCATGGATCGGCCTAATGTCCGACAGGCAGAGCGACCCCACAAGACAACGGGCGCCAGGAGATCTCCCACCTGAGCGCACCACCACCATCCCCCCAAAGCGCCGGGGACCGGCCTCGTCCCGTCCGCGAGACCGTTCCCCGGCGCACCATTTTCCGACACCTTGCCAGGCTGAGCGGGCCTGTTGAGTGATGGAAGTGGATGTCGAATGTCCCGCAGCCGCGGTCGCGGTCGCGGCCGCGGCCGCGACCGACAGCGCAACGGGTTGATACCGCCGCTCACGCACCCGACGAGGCAGCGACGACACCGAAGGGTCGGGCCCGGCGATCACCGGTCCCGGCACGCGCCGGTCCCCCACCCAACGAGGCAGCAAGACAGCGGACGGCTGGGCCCGGCGGTCATCGGCCCAGGTACGCGCCGGTCCCCGACGAGGCAGCAAAGACAGCGGACGGCTCGCCACAGCGGTAAACGAGCCGGATGCTCGTCGGCCGGGCACCCGACGAGGCAGCGACGACACCGAAGGGTCGGGCCCGGCGATCACCGGTCCCGGCACGCGCCGGTCCCCACCCAACGAGGCAGCGAGGACACCGGAGGGCTCGGCTCGGCGGTCATCGGTCCCGTGCTCGCCGGTGGACCACCCGACGAGGCGGCGGCCTCACCGCCGAGTTCCACGGCCACCGAAGTCGGCGATCGCGGTCGGGCGATGGAAGACAGCGAATAAGTCGAATAAATCGGGCGTTCAGGGCAGGGTGCGCGAGCGGGAGGGCGACGAGACCGGCCTTATGCAGGCATCACTACGCCAACAGGCCGCACTGCCCGTTCGAACGGGGCGAAACATGGCGAGATGCCCGAAATACACCGCAGGCTGAACGCCCCACAGGACCCCCACAGCCACGAAACCCGCCAAATGCATGCCTGAAGGGCCTCAGAACGCGGTTTTCGCCCGACTCGCCGCACCTCAGGTCGCCATAGCATCCCGAAAAACGGGCAAATCGTACGAACCGACCGCAATTTTTCCGCATTGCAAAATAGTGCGGGGAGGGTGGCGCCGCCTCCCTGTTTGAGCGGTCACCGCGCCCCTCACACGACCGCCAAAAGCCCCTTATGGCAGAAATGTCCACTTCAGCTCACCCTGGCACTGCCCCATCAGCCGAGGAAGGTCTCCCGCGGCCCGATCCGATGCCCGCAGCCCCGCGCCACCGCCGTCCTCGCTGCCCCGCTGCGCACCCCGCCGGCGCGCACCAGGACCGGTAACCGCCGGGCCCAACCACCCGCCGCCCTCGCCGCCCGCCCAACCAACACGCGCCCGAACCGCCGACCGCCGGGCCCAGCCACCGGCCGTCCTCGCCGCCCCCGTCACACGCCCAACCAACACGCACCCGAACCGCCGACCGCCGGGCCCAGCCACCGGCCGTCCTCGCCGCCCCCGCCGCACGCCCAACCAACACGCACCCGAACCGCCGACCGCCGGGCCCAGCCACCGGCCGTCCTCGCCGCCCCCGCCGCACGCCCAACCAACACGCACCCGAACCGCCGACCGCCGGGCCCAACCACCCGCCACCCTCACCACCCCCGCCACACGCCCAACCCATACAGCTCTGGCGCCCCGCCGGTCTCCGGCGAGGCGCCAGTCAAGCTCCAAGGTGGACGAACGGTGTTTCCATCACGCCGTAAGTGGCGTAACGGCGTCGACCTCACTCTGGTGGCGGTCCTTGTCGACCTCGATGTCGTAGTCGGCCTGCACGTTGAGCCAACCGCTCGCTCAACCGAATGCCTTGGACAGCCTCAGGGCGGTCTCTGGCGTGATCCGGCGCTTGCCGAGCACGATCTCGTTGATCCGGCGCCGGCACCCCGATCGTCTTGGCCAGGCGGTACCGGAAAACACCCAGGGGGTTGAGGGAGTCGTTCACGAGGGTCTCACCAGGCGTGATCGGCTCGTGGGTCGTATCGAGCATCGTGATCCCCCCTTTCAGGGGCAGCCGACCAGGTCGACGTCGTGACGGCCCGCTGCGGTGGAGCTTCCGGTGGGCAGTTTGCTGGACCTCCGGACCGAACCTCGATCGAGCGGCTCCGGGGCTGTGGCCTCCCTCAGCTCACTCCGGCTCCCACCGACGCCGCGGGGACGATCTCCGGGGCTCCGTGTTGGACGGCGTCCGCCTCGTTGTCGTTGTCCTGCTCCTGGGCGGCGCGCTCCACCTCGATGCGCTTGCGGTAGTAGGCCACCTCGCGCTCAATGTGCTCCTCGCTCCAGCCCAGCTGCTCGCCCATCAGCCGCGCCGCCTCCTCCGACGCGGCGATGCCGCGGTCCCAGGTCTCTATCGAGATCCGGGTCCGGCGCGCCAGGACGTCGTTGAGATGGCGGGCGCCCTCGTAGGCGGCCGCGTAGGCGATCTCGGCGCGCAGGTAGTCGTCGGCGCCGGTCAGCGGCTCCTTGAGGTCGGGGCGCTCGGCCATCATCCCCAGGATCTCGTCGATCATGGTGCCGTAGCGGCGCAGCAGGTGGGTGATCCGCGAACGGTGCAGCCCCGACTCGTTGGCGAGCCTGCGGCGCTGGTTCCACATGGCCGCGTACCCCTCGGCGCCCGCCAGCGGCAGCCGGTCGGTCACCGACTGCGGGATGCGCCCGTCGAGCCCGTGCGCCACGGCGTCGACGGCGTCCTTGGCCATCACCCGGTAGGTCGTGTACTTGCCTCCGGCGATCAGCACCAGTCCCGGAACCGGGTGGGCCACGGTGTGCTCGCGCGACAGCTTGGAGCTCTCGTCGGACTCCCCCGCCAACAGCGGGCGCAGACCGGCGTAGACGCCCTCGACGTCGTCCCTGGTGAGTGGGACCCGCAGGACCGAGTTGACGTGGTCGAGCACGTAGTCGATATCGGTCCGGCTCGCCGCCGGGTGGGCCTTGTCCAGGTCCCAGTCGGTGTCGGTGGTGCCGATGATCCAGTGCCGCCCCCACGGGATGACGAACAGCACGCTCTTCTCCGTGCGCAGGATGAGCCCCGAGGACGCCTGGATGCGGTCGCGCGGCACGACCAGGTGGATCCCCTTGGACGCGCGCACGTGGATCTGGCCGCGCCCGCCGACCATCTCCTGGATGTCGTCGGTCCACACGCCCGCCGCGTTGACCACCTGCTTGGCGCGGATGTCGAACCGCTCGCCGGTCTCCAGGTCCTGGGCCTGGGCGCCGGTGACGTGCTCGCCTTCGCGCAGGAAGCTCACCGCCTGGACCCGCGAGGCCACGTGCGCCCCGTAGGTGGCGGCCGTGCGCAGCACGGTGAGGACGTAGCGGGCGTCGTCGACCTGGGCGTCCCAGTACTGCACGGCCCCCACCAGGGAGTCGCGGCGCAGCGCAGGGAAGAGCCGCAGCGCGCTGCCGCGCGTCAGGTGGCGGTGGCGCGGCAGGCCGCGGGCGCCGCCCACGGACATCGCGAGCGTGTCGTAGAGGGTGACTCCGGCGCCGACGTAGGGCCGCTCCCAGTGCTTGGTGAGCGGGTACAGGAACGGCACCGGCTGCACCAGGTGCGGCGCGATGCGGTGCAGCAGCAGCCCGCGCTCGACCAGCGCCTCGCGCACCAGCTCGAAGTCGAGCTGCTCCAGGTAGCGCAAGCCGCCGTGGATGAGTTTGCTGGAGCGGCTGGAGGTCCCCGATGCGAAGTCGCGGGCCTCGATCAGCCCGACCGAGAGCCCCCGCGATACCGCGTCCAGGGCGACGCCGGCTCCGACGATGCCCCCGCCGACGACCAGGACGTCCAGTTCGCCTCCCGACATGGCCTCAAGCGCCTCGGTTCGCTGTTCGGGCCCTATCCGCGCTGAAGTCATCTCACGCCTTCCTTGGACTGTGCCTTGCCGGGCCGCACACTCGAAACGTCCCATGGCCAGGCTAACCCGACAGGCCCGGACCAATCCGGTGGCGCGCCTCGCACCGCCGCGAACGGGCGGGTCCGGGAGGGGTCGGGCAGCGGACGGGCCGGGACGGGCGCGGCCCTGCGCAGCACCGCACGGCATACGCGCCGGGGAGCGCGCCCGCCGGGGAGCGCGTGCGCGCGCTCCCCGCGCGCACGCTGCACGACCGGCGCGCCGGCGCGCGTGGGAGGCCCCCAACCCCGTGGCCACACGAGGCAGCACGCGGCCTCGTGGGCCGCGGCACACGCACACCGCTTCGGCGGCCTCACACCGCTTCGGCGGCCTCGGTGGCGTAGCGGTCGGCGGCCGACAGCACGTCCTCGCCGTAGCTGCGGGACTCGTTGTAGGTGAGGATCGCGTCCCACCAGCCGGAGTCGCTGGTCAGAACGCGCCCCTCGGAGCAGAGGTAGCGGGCCGCGGACAGAGCCGCGTCGTCGACGTCGTGCGGGTCGGCCCCGGCGGCGGAGTCGGCGTCGGCGCCCCACTTGTGCCAGGTGGTGGGGATGAACTGCATGGGTCCGACGGCGCGGTCCCACTCGGAGTCGCCGTCAAGGGAGCCGCCGTCGGAGTCGGGGATCGCGGCGGTGTTGTCGGACCCGTCGAGCGGGATGCCGATGACGTCCTCGGTGGTGCGGCCGTCAGCGCCGATCTCGCCTCCGGCGGCGGTGCCGTGGTCGGACTCGACCTCGCCGATGGCCGCCAGGGTCGGCCACGAGATGCGGCACTCGGGCTGCTCCTCGGTGACCGTCAGCTGGGCGCGGGCGTAGCCCTCCAGCGCCCGGCGCGGGATGCCGGTGGCGTCGGAGACGGTGCCGAGCCACTCCGGGCTGGGATCGGCGATCCGGTCGGGGTCCGGCGAGCGTCTGCTGTCGGCCGCCAGGTCGGAGCCGCCGGAGCCCGCGGACTCCTGCTGCCCCGCCGCGCCCGGGACCGTGTCGATGCTGCCCGCGGCGTCGTCGGGGCCCGGCGGAAGCTGCGGGGGCCGGGACGGCTCGAACATGCCGGCGACACCTGCGACTCCCGCGGCCACGCCGAGGGTCGATGCCACCGCCGCCGCTGCGGCGATGCCCCGCTTCCACCGGGGCGGCGGGGGGTGTTCGGCCGAGGCGGGGGACTCCTCGGAACCGGTGACGGGGGGACCGCTCACGTACACCTCATTCACGTCTTGGTCACGATCTGCCGGAAGGATGGCGTTTCGGCTGGGCGCACACGGCACCGACGTGATAGTGCACCCCATACGTACGGCCCGAGTCAACAACCTATCCGCTGACCTGCGCGGTCGAGGCGGTATCCGTGAAAGGCGGGCCGCCCGGTCCGCGGGCTCGCGCGGACCGGGGGCCGCGGTGCTCAGCGGTGCGGGTTGACCACGACCTCGACCCGCTGGAACTCCTTGAGGTCGCTGTAACCGGAGGTGGCCATGGTGCGGCGCAGCGCACCAGTGAGGTTCATCGCGCCGTCACTGGTGGAGGCGGGGCCGTGCAGGATCGACTCCAGGGAGCCGATCGTGCCCACGCGCAGCCGCTCGCCGCGCGGCAGCTCGCCGTGGTGGGCCTCGCTGCCCCAGTGGTAGCCGCCGCCCGGGGCCTCGGCGGCGCGCGCCAGCGGCGAGCCGATCATGACGGCGTCGGATCCGCAGGCCAGCGCCTTGGCGATGTCGCCGCTGAGGGACATGCCGCCGTCGGCGATGACGTGCACGTAGCGGCCGCCCGACTCGTCGAGGTAGTCGCGGCGGGCCGCGGCGACGTCGCCGATGGCGCTGGCCATCGGCACGGCCACGCCCAGCACGGACCGGGTGGTGTGCCCGGATCCGCCGCCGAAGCCCACGAGCACGCCCGCGGCGCCGGTGCGCATCAGGTGCAGCGCGGCGGTGTAGGTCGCGCAGCCGCCGACGATCACCGGTACGTCGAGGTCGTAGATGAACTGCTTGAGGTTGAGCGGTTCGGCCCGGCCCGAGACGTGCTCGGCCGAGACCGTCGTGCCGCGGATGACGAACAGGTCGATCCCGGCGTCGATGACCGCCTTGTGGTACTGCGCGGTGCGCTGCGGAGACAGGCGCGCGGCCGTGACCACGCCGGCCTGGCGGATCTCCTCGATGCGCCGGCCGATCAGCTCCTCCTTGATCGGCTCGGCGTAGATCTCCTGCAGCCGCTGCGTGGCGGCCTCGTCGTCGAGCTCGCGGATCTCCTCCAGCAGCGACTCGGGGGACTCGTAGCGCGTCCACAGGCCTTCGAGGTCGAGCACGCCCACGGCGCCCTGGCGCCCCATGGCGATCACCGTCTCGGGCGAGGCGATGCTGTCCATCGGGCTGCCCATCAGCGGCGTCTCGAAGCGGTAGGCGTCGATCTGCCAGGTGATCGACACTTCCTCGGGGTCGCGGGTGCGGCGCGCCGGCACGATCCCGATCTCGTCGAGTTCGTAGGAACGGCGCGCGTTCTTGCCGAGCCCGATCTCCAGCTGAGCCAACGCTTGGGTCCCCTCTCGCGTGCTTCACCGGCGAAGACGGCCGGCGGGTACTGCCGCGCCGAGTTTACCGCCGCGCGCCGCGGCGCCCGCGCCGCAGCCCCTCGGCCGGTCCGCCGCCGGCACGGCGGACGGCCTCCCGGGTGGAGGCGCCGTCGGGCCGATCGACCGGTTCGATGACAGCGGATCGTCGCCGACGCCGGCGGCTCCCGCAGCAGCACGTCCTCAGCGCTGGACCACCGCAGCATTCGTGCGCGCGATGCCCGCGGCCGAAACCACATCGTCGGCCGCGGTCCGCTCGCAGCCGCGTTCGGCGAACAGCTCGGTCACCGTTCGACGCGGCCTGGTGGGTCGTCGCCCGCCGCGCGGGCTCGCGTGCTCCCGGGCTCGGACGGCCGCGGGTCGGTACGCCCGCCCATCGGTCCACGCGCAGGCGGTGCCTCCGGCCCCGCCCTCCGTCCCCCGTCGATCCGCACGTTCGGGGGCTCCGGCGCACGGCCGGTCAGCGGCGCCCGTGGTAGTTGGGGGCCTCGACGGTCATCTGCACGTCGTGGGGGTGGCTCTCCTTCAGCCCCGCCGACGTGACCTGCATCAGCTGCCCGTTATCACGCAGGTCGCCGACGGTGCGGGCGCCCGCGTACCACATCGACTGGCGCAGGCCGCCGATGAGCTGGTGGGCCACCGCCTCCAGCGGACCGCGGTAGGGCACCTGGCCCTCGACTCCCTCGGGGATGAGCTTCTCCTCGGTGGCGACGTCGGCCTGGGAGTAGCGGTCCTTGGAGTAGGAGCGCCCGCGCATCGCGCCCAGCGACCCCATGCCGCGGTAGGTCTTGAACTGCTTGCCGTTGATGAAGACGAGCTCGCCGGGGCTCTCCTCGACTCCGGCCAGCAGGCTGCCCAGCATCACCGTGCTCGCGCCGGCGACGATCGCCTTGGCTATGTCGCCGGAGAACTGCAGCCCGCCGTCGGCGATGACCGGCACCTGGGCGGGGCCGGCGGCCTTGGAGGCCTCCATCACGGCGGTGACCTGCGGAGCGCCGACCCCCGCGACTACACGCGTGGTGCAGATGGAGCCGGGGCCCACGCCCACCTTGACCGCGTCGGCGCCGGCGTCGATCAGGGTCTGGGCGCCGGCGCGGGTGGCGATGTTGCCGGCGACGACATCGGCGGAGGAGTTGGCCTTGAGCTTGGCGATCATCTCGGCCACGCCGGAGGAGTGGCCGTGCGCGGTGTCGACGACGACGAAGTCGGCGCCCGCTTCGACCAGCGCACGCGCGCGCACCTCGGACTCGGCGCCGACGCCGACCGCGGCGCCGACCACCAGGCGGCCGTCGGCGTCCTTGGTGGCGTCGGGGAACTGCTCGCTCTTGATGAAGTCCTTGACGGTGATCAGCCCGCGCAGCCGGCCCTGGGAGTCGACAAGCGGCAGCTTCTCGACCTTGTTCTCGCGCAGCAGTCGGAAGGCGTCCTCGCGGCTCACCCCCACCGGCGCGGTGACCAGCGGCATCGCCGTCATGACCTCGTGCACCGAGCGCTGGCGGTTCAGCTCGAAGCGCATGTCGCGGTTGGTGACGATGCCCAGCAGCCGGCCGTCGTCGTCGGTGACCGGAGCCCCGGAGATGCGGTAGTGGGCGCTGAGCGCCTCGACGTCGGCCAGGGTGTCGTCGGGCTTGCAGGTGACCGGGTCGGTGACCATGCCGGCCTCGGACCGCTTGACCAGGTCGACCTGGCCGGCCTGGGCCTCGACTGAGAGGTTGCGGTGCAGCACCCCGGCGCCGCCCTGGCGGGCCATGGCCACGGCGGTGCGGGCCTCGGTGACCGTGTCCATCGCCGCGGACAGTAGCGGGATGCGCAGTTCGATGTTGCGCGAGAGCCTGCTGGTGGTGTCGGCCTCGCCGGGCTGCATGTCCGAGTAGGACGGGACCAGCAGGACGTCGTCGTAGGTCAGCCCCGGCGGCAGAACTTTGCCGCCGTCCCCCGTGAACAGCTGCGTCATATCTCTTCCCAACCACTCGCGCGTATCGTTTCATCCTAGAACCGCCGAGAGGGGGCGCGGAGCGGAACGGTCGCGGCCGCACCCGCCCGGTGGCGATCCTCACAGCGCGGGGCGGGCCGGGAACACGCGCCGCGGCGCCGCGGATGCGCAGGGGCGACGAGTGCCCGGTGCGCGGACGGCGGCGATCCGGCGCGCGGCTCGGCACGCCCGCGCAACACCATGGCAGGCCGGCGGGCCGGAACGTGACAGCGTGCGAAGCGCGAAGCGCACCGGCGGCGGGGCGGGACGAGGGCGGCCGGGGGACGCGTGCGGCGCGGGGCGGCGCCGCTGGAACGCGGGGGCGGCGCGCAGGCGCGGCTCAGATCAGCCGGTTGGCCGTGGCGACCTTGCGCAGGCGGGCGAGGGCGCGGTGCTGTGCCACGCGCACGGCTCCGGGGGACATGCCCAGCGCATGCCCGGTCTCGTCGGCGGAGAGCCCGGCGATGACCCGCATCAGCAGCAGGCGGCGCTGCTGCTCGGGCAGCTCGTCGAGCAGCGCGCGGGCCCGTTCGGCCTCGGCGGTGCGCACGGCCGCCTCCTCGGGGCCGGGGCCGTCGTCGGGGCAGTCGGGCACGGTGTCGGTGGGCACGTCGGCGCGGGTGGAGCGGCGCAGCGCGTCCGCGACCTTGTTCGAGGCGATCTTGAAGACGAACGCCGCGAAGGGGCGCCCCTTGTCCTCGTAGCGCGGCAGCGCGGCGAGCAGCGCGATGCACACCTCCTGGGCGACGTCGTCGGAGTGGTGGACGTAGCCCGAGACACGCGAGAGCTTGGCGCGGCAGTAGCGCAGCACCATGGGCCGGACTTCGCGGATGAGAGAGTCCACCGCGCCGTCGTCACCCTGGACGGCCAGCGAGGTCAGGTAGTTCAGTTCCGTCTCGTTCGCTCTGCGCAGGGCCTCGGCTCGGCTCGCGAGCGCGCCCCCCGCTGCGCGTAGATCCGCCACGTAACGCATCATGCCCCGCTGTGCGGGTTTACACGTCACCAAGTGCGGCTACAGAATGATCACATTTGGCGGAAAAGCCCGATAAGTGACGCGAGTCCCGTGCTGAAATCCGGGTCGCGATGGTAAAGGACGACCCCGCGCCCGCAGGTGTGCGGACGCGGGGTCGGGCCGCGGAGAGCCGCCCGCAGGGGCGGTCCGGCGCGGCCGGGGCCGTGCCGTCAGTGCGCCGTCAGGGTGTCGGTCGGCCTCAGTGGCCGTGACCGTGCCCCTGGCCGCCCTCGGAGTCCTCCTCCTCGGGCTTGTCGACGACGAGCGCCTCGGTCGTCAGCAGCATGCCGGCGATGGAGGCCGCGTTCTGCACCGCGGAGCGGGTGACCTTGACCGGGTCGATGATGCCGGCCGCCATCAGGTCGCCGTAGGCGCCGGTGGAGGCGTTGTAACCCTGGCCGAACGGCAGCTCGGAGATGCGGTAGGTCACGACGTAGCCCTCGGCGCCGCCGTTCTCGGCGATCCAGCGGGCCGGCTCCACCAGGGAGTCGCGCACGATCTTCACGCCGGTGGCCTCGTCGCCGGTCAGGCCGAGGTCGTCGAGCTGCGCGGCGGCGTGCACCAGGGAGGCGCCGCCGCCGGCGACGATGCCCTCCTCGATCGCGGCGCGGGTGGCCGAGATCGCGTCCTCCAGGCGGTGCTTCTTCTCCTTGAGCTCGACCTCGGTGGCCGCGCCGACGCGCAGCACAGAGACGCCGCCGGCCAGCTTGGCCAGGCGCTCCTGCAGCTTCTCGCGGTCCCAGTCGGAGTCGCTGTTCTCGATCTCCTTGCGGATCTGGGCGACCCGGTCGTCGACCTCGCTCTGCTCGCCCTTGCCGTCGACGATGGTGGTGTCGTCCTTGGTGACGGTCACGCGGCGGGCGCTGCCCAGCACGTCGACGTCGGCGTTCTCCAGGGTCAGGCCGACCTCTTCGGCGATGACCTGGCCGCCGGTCAGGGTCGCGATGTCCTGCAGCATCGCCTTGCGGCGCTCGCCGAAGCCGGGAGCCTTGACCGCGGCGACGTCGAGGGCGCCGCGGATCTTGTTGAGGACCAGCGCGCCCAGCGCGTCGCCCTCGATGTCCTCGGCGATGATCAGCAGCGGCTTCTTGCTCTGGACCACCTTCTCCAGCAGCGGGAGCAGGTCGTTGAGGCTGGAGATCTTGCCCTGGTTGATCAGGATGAGGGCGTCGTCCAGGACCACCTCCTGGCGCTCCTGGTCGGTGACGAAGTAGGGCGAGACGTAGCCCTTGTCGAACTGCATGCCCTCGGTGAAGTCGAGGTCGAGGCCCATGGTGGGGGCCTCCTCGACGGTGATGACGCCGTCCTTGCCGACCTTGTCGAAGGCCTCCGCGATCATGTCGCCGATCTGGGCGTCCTGGGCGGAGTTGGTGGCGACGTAGGCGATGTCCTCGCGCTCGCCGACTTCGCGGGCGCGCTCGCTCAGCAGGTCGGCGACCTTCTGCGCGGCGGCGTCGATGCCCTTCTTGAGCGACATGGGCGAGGCGCCGGCGGCCACGCTGCGCAGGCCCTGGTGGACCAGCGCCTGGGCGAGCACGGTGGCGGTGGTGGTACCGTCGCCGGCCGCGTCGTTGGTCTTGGTCGCGACCTCCTTGACCAGCTGGGCCCCGAGGTTCTCGTAGGGGTCCTCCAGCTCGATCTCACGCGCGACGGTGACGCCGTCGTTCGTGATGGTGGGTGCGCCGAACTTCTTGTCGATGACGACGTTGCGGCCGCGCGGGCCGAGCGTCACCTTCACGGAGTTCGCTAGGCGGTCGACGCCGCGTTCGAGGGCGCGCCGGGCGTCGTCCTCGAATTCCAGGATCTTGGGCATGGTGAGCTTCCTCTATCCGTACGCCTACGGCGGCTAAGGAAAACCGCCCCGCCCGGCAGCGTGCCGGCCGGGGCGGAAAGGTTCGTCGACTGACGAGGGTTTACTTCTCGACGACCGCGAGCAGGTCGCGGGCGGAGAGGACGAGGTACTCCTCGTTGTCGTACTTGACCTCGGTGCCGCCGTACTTGCTGTACAGAACGACGTCGCCGACCTTGACGTCGAGCGGGATGCGGTTCTCGCCCTCGTCGTCCCAGCGGCCGGGGCCGACCGCGAGGACCTCGCCCTCCTGGGGCTTCTCCTTGGCGGTGTCAGGGATGACAAGGCCGGAGGCAGTGGTCTGCTCGGCTTCGAGGGTCTTGACGACGACGCGGTCCTCAAGCGGCTTGAGCACGGTCTTGGTGGCGGTCGACACGGTGGTGACCTCCCCCTTCGGGTTCGAAGATACGAAACTGCATGCTTGGCAAAGGGGCGACCACGGCGGCCTGCCGTCGCGGGTGCCAGACCGGCCTCGTCGCGATTAGCACTCTACCTTGGAGAGTGCCAGTATGGAACATTAGCCGGGCCCATAGGGCGCGTCAAACGACTGGTCACAAGGGAACACCTCAGAGGAACGGTGAACAAACGTGGTGTCCAGCGGGCAAACCGCGCCCGGCGCGGCCAAGGCGTTCGCGAGCCTTCTCACACCGGCGGGGGGCCGCGTGCTCGCGGCCGCCTCCGCGGCTCCCGACGACCCCCTGAAGGCGGCCACCGTCCTGCGCCGGGAGGCCGAGGAGGCGCTGGCCGCGCCCGAGGGGGCGGGCGGGGCCCCCGACGTCTCGCCGGCCGACCTCGCCGGCGCGGCGCTGACCCAGGTGCGGCTGCGCGAGCGGGCACGGCGGAAGTTCGGCGACCGGGCCCGACGCATGTACTTCACCGGGCCCGGCCTGGAGCAGGCCACCCGCCGGGTGGCCGCCGAGTACCGCGCCCGCCGGCTGGCCAGGGCGCTGGGGCCCGGAGCGCGGGTGGCCGACCTGGGCTGCGGCATCGGCGCCGACGCCGTCGCGATGGCCGAGGCGGGCCTGGAGGTGGAGGCGGTGGAGGCCGACCCGCTTACCGCCGCCGTCGCCGCCGCCAACGCCGTGGAGCTCGCGCCGGCCGGACGGATGCGCGTGCGCGAGGGGGACGCCGCCGCGGTCGACCCCGGCGGCCGCGACGCCGTCTTCTGCGACCCCGCCCGCCGGACGGCACGCGGCCGGGTCTTCGACCCCGACGCCTACTCCCCGTCCTGGGACCGCGTCCTGGATCTCGCCGCGCGTGCGCCGGCCTCCTGTGTGAAGGCCGCGCCCGGCATCCCGCACGAGCGCATCCCCGCAGGGGCCGCGGCCGAGTGGATCTCGGTGGACGGCGAGCTCAAGGAGACCGCGCTGTGGCAGGGTCTCGGCGGGAACTGGTCGCGGCGCGCCACGCTGCTGCGCGGCGACGGCTCGCATCCCGCGGCCCTGACCGCCGACCCCGGCGCCGCACCCGCGCCCGTCGCGCCGCCGGGGCGCTACCTCTACGAGCCCGACAACGCCGTGGTGCGCGCCCACCTCGTGGCCGAGGCCGCCGCCCTGGTCGGCGGCGCGCTGCTGGATCCCGACATCGCCTACATCACCTCCGACCACCTGGTCGCCACACCCCTGTGCCGCGCCTTCGAGGTGCACCGGACGATGCCGTTCTCCCTCAAGCGGCTGCGGGCCGAACTACGGGAAAGAGGGGCGGGGACAGTAACGATTAAGAAACGCGGATCGGCCGTGGAGGTGGACAAACTGCTCCGCGACCTCAGGCCGAGCGGCCCCGAATCCGCCGTCGTGGTGCTGACCCGCGTCGGGGACCGCCCCCTGTGCCTGGTGTGTTCCGAGGTCACAGCTTCACCGCAGACACCGTTCACCGAGCGGACATCGCGGACCTCTCACCACACGGGTGACTAAAGCGCCGATCAGTACTAGCGTGACGCAACAGATCGGTAGGCATCGATCCCCCGCCATTCCGCCCATTTTTGCCAGTTGAACACGGTGAACGAGGCACATGTCGTTAAACTGATCCCCGCTGAATCCCTTCTCCCTGTCCTGGATTCGACCGGCGACGCACCGGGGTGGTCGGCGGCGGCCGATCGGCCCGCTCTCTCCCTATGACACCGGGCGTCACCGCGCGTGGTCACCGCACCCCCGACCGTGACAGCGGCGACGCCAGCCACCGGCGCCGCGCCGGCGACCCAGGAGGACACCGCCCATCCACAGCCGACACGGGTGGGGGCGCCAGATCTTAAGGAGCACCTCGGTGGAACAGACCAACCACAACTTCCTCAACGGGGGAGGTCAGACCGGGATCTCCGACCGCATGCGGGACCTCCTCTCGCGGGCCGCCCAGGACCAGATGTCCGAGCAGAAGTCGCAGGGCGCGGTCAACGAGGAGATGCGCCAGCGCCTGGAAGGCATGGAGTGGCTGCTGCGCGAGTTCCGCGAACGCGAGTTCGCGACGCTCGCGGAGTCGGTCGCCGGCGTCCAGGCGCGGGTCGACGAGCTCTCGTCGCGCCCGCCGGAGTGGGCCGAGACCCTCGCCGAGCACATCGCGCTGGTCGGAGAACGCGTCAAGCCGCTGGCCGAGATGTCCGCGCTGCGGGCGGACATCCGCACCATCACCGGCCACCTCGACACCACACTCTCGCGCCTGCAGGAGCTCGCCGAGAACGGCGAGCAGGCCTCCGGGCGGATCGACGCGCTGACCGAGCGGGTCGAGAAGCTGGCCGCCGGCACCGAGGCGCGGTTCGGCCGGATCGACGAGGCCGTCGAGGGCCTGGCCGCCGGTTCCGCGGAGCTGCGCGAGTCGCTCTCCGCGCTCTCGGAGCGCCTGCAGGCCCAGCACGACAGCGCGGCGGACACCGCCGCCGAGCGGCACGAGGCCGTCACCGCCGCGATCGACAGCGGTCGCGAGACCCTCGCCGCGGCCGTCGAGCAGGGGCGCACGTCAATCGAGCAGGCCGTGACCGAGGGCCGCGAGAGCCTGGTGACCTCCATCGGCGAGAGCCACGACACCCTCGAGGCCGCCCTGCGCGAGCAGCACACGCGGCTCGGCGACAAGCTCGACGCCGCGACCGAGTCCCTGCGCGGCGCCACCGAGCAGAGCCGCGACGCCGTCAGCGGCGCGGTCTCGGAGGGCGTCGAGCGCCTCGACACCCGCGCCGACGAGCGCCACACCGCCCTCACCGAGGGCGTCGAGCGGCTGGACAGCTCCGCCGAGGAGCGCCACAACACGCTGCGCGAGGGCATCGAGCGCCTGGACGGCCAGGCGAGCGAGCGCCACACCGAGGTCACCTCGCAGCTCAGCGAGGGCGTCGCCCGCCTGAGCAACCAGGCCGAGGAGAACCACGCCGAGTCCACCGCAGCCGTGGCCGACGCCAACAGCGCCGTCGTCAAGCTCGCCGAGTCCACCGAGGAGCGCCTGGGCGAGATCCGCGCCCACGTGCGCGACCGGCTCGCCGAGCTGCACGAGCAGCTGGAGCTGCACCGGGCGGAGCTGCGCGAGCGCGACGAGCAGAACCGGGGCGAGCTGGCGGGCAAGCTGGACGAGACCGCCCAGGGCCTGCGCGCCAAGGCCGAGGAGGACCTGGCCGCCACGGCCGCCGAGCTGGCGCAGCTGCGCGGTTCGGTCGAGGAGCGCACCGGCGAGCTGCGCGAGTCCGTCGAGGCCCGCATCGCCGAGATGCGCGAGACCGTGGAGGAGCGCGTCGAGGCGCTGCGGCAGCAGGGCGACGAGCGCCACAGCTCGCTCACCGGCGCGGTCCAGGAGCAGCGCGCGGCCGTCGACGCCGGCCTGGAGCAGGCCCGCCAGGAGCTGGCCGAGCGGGTGGACCGCCACCTGGAGGCGATCAACGGCCAGTTCGAGCACGGGCTGGGCCGCCTCACCGACCGGTTCGACACCTTCGAGGGGCACTTCGACGGCAGCTTCGAGGGCGTCGAAGGCAAGATCGACGGGGTCGGCGGGCGGCTCGACGGCATCGAGGGCCGGGTCAACGGCGTCGAGGGCCAGTTCGAGGGCGTCAACGGCAAGATCGACGGGGTGGACGGCCGCCTGGAGGCCGTCGACGACCGGCTGGAGGCGCTCAACCAGCGCCTGGCCCAGCTCCCGGCCACCCTGGAGTTCAGCGAGGTGCACCGCCGCCTGACCGAGCTGCTGGAGCGCCCGGCGGTCGACCCCACCGAGAAGCTGGACGGCCTCGAAGGCCGGCTCAAGGAGGGCTTCGACCCGCTGCTGCGCGAGGTCCAGGCCCGCCCCGACCGCCACGAGTTCGACGAGGCCATCACCGAGGCCGTCGAGACCTCGCACGACGACATCACCAAGCGCCTGGCCGCGCTGGAGGAGACCATGCTCGCCCTCGCGGAGGCCCTCCTTCGCCCGGGCCGCGACGGCAAGAAGAAGCGCCGCCGCGACGAGGAGGACGAGGACGAGTAGCCCCCGCCG
>NZ_BAABIK010000010.1:68106-177331 GCF_039542725.1 Streptomonospora halophila
ACGGCAAGAAGAAGCGCCGCCGCGACGAGGAGGACGAGGACGAGTAGCCCCCGCCGCAACTAGGAGACGTGGAAAGGGGCGGGGCGAGCGCCGGTCGAGCGCTCGCCCCGCCCCTTCGCTGTCGTCCGGGGCGCTGCCGGCTACGCCGCCAGGGGGCGGTCGACCGGCAGGGACGTGTCGGTGGCCAGGTGCAGGGTGGACGGCGGAAGGCCGGCGGCCACGACCTCGGCGCCGAGGGCCGCGATCATGGCGCCGTTGTCGGTGCACAGGCGCGGCCGGGGCACGCGCAGGGTGATGCCCGCGTCGGCGCAGCGCTCCGCGGCGAGCGAGCGCAGGCGCGAGTTGGCCGCCACGCCGCCGCTGATCACCAGGTGCTCCACGCCGTGCTCCAGGCAGGCGTCGACGGCCTTGCGGGTGAGCACGTCGACCACCGACTCCTGGAACCCGGCGGCGATGTCGGCCACCGGGAGGTCGCGCCCCTCGCGGACGCCGTCCTCGACCCAGCGGGCGACCGCGGTCTTCAGCCCGGAGAAGGAGAAGTCGTGGGTGCCGTCGCCCCACTTGCCGCGCGGGAAGCGGATCGCCCGGGCGCTGCCCTCGCGCGCGGCCCTGTCGATCGGCGGGCCGCCCGGGTAGGGCAGGCCGAGCAGCCGGGCGACCTTGTCGTAGGCCTCCCCCGCCGCGTCGTCGACGGTGTCGCCGAGCTGCTGCACGTCGGTGGCCAGGTCGCGCACCAGCAGCAGCGAGGTGTGCCCGCCCGAGACCAGCAGGGCGATGGCGGGCTTGGGCAGCGGCCCGTTCTCCAGCTGGTCGACGGCGACGTGGCCGACCAGGTGGTTGACACCGTAGAGGGGCTTGCCCAGCGCCATGGCGTAGGCCTTGGCCGCCGAGACCCCCACCAGCAGCGCGCCGGCCAGTCCCGGTCCGGCGGTGACCGAGATCGCGTCGACGTCGGCGAGGGAGGCCCCCGCCTTGTCGAGGGCACGGTGCACCGTCGGTGTCATGGCCTCCAGGTGCGCACGGCTGGCGACCTCGGGCACCACGCCGCCGAAGCGGGCGTGCTGGTCGACGCTGGAGGCGACCTCGTCGCTGAGCAGCTCGCAGCCGCGCACCAGGCCGACACCGGTCTCGTCGCAGGACGTCTCGATCCCCATGACCAGGGGCAGGTCCCCCGCACTCATCACGCCTTCTCCTCTTCGCCGGACCCGTCGTCCCCGTCGGCCGCATCGCCGAACTCCAGGGCCTCGCCCTGCTCGCCGCCGCCCGTGGCCGCGATCGCCGCGGCGGGCTCCTGGCAGCGCATCACGATGGCGTCGACGCCCCCGCGGTAGTAGCGGCGCCGCACCCCGATCTCGGCGAAGCCGAACCTGCGGTAGAGCTCCTGGGCGCGCGGGTTGTCCGAGCGCACCTCCAGGAACACCTCTTCGACCCCGTGGGTGTAGGCCTGGCCGAGCAGCTCGGTCAGCAGCGCGCGGCCGATCCCGCGGCCCCACCAGTCGCGGTCGACCGCGATGGTCTGCACGTCTCCCTGCGGCGGCACCGCGCGCAGGCCCGCGTACGCCACGACCGGGCCCTCGCCCTCGCCGCCGTCGCCCCGGCCCGCGCCGCGGCATGCGACGAAGTAGTGCCGGCTGGGCTCGGCCAGCTCCGAGCGGACCATGTCCTCGGTCCAGGCGTCGTCGGGGAACATGGCGCGTTCCAGGCCCATCACGGCCGGCACGTCGAACTCGGTCATCGGCCGGATGCGGTATCCGGCGTTCACGCCTGCCACTGGCGCACCTTCTTCGGCGCGCCCGGCTCGGCGGCGTCCGGGCGCCGCAGGTAGAGCGGGCGCGGTCGGGCGAGCTCCTCGCCCGCGGCCAGCCGGCGCAGCGCGACCTCGCCGAGCGCGGCGGCGGTCGGGTAGTCGGGCTCGGGCTCGGCCGCCTGGGGGCCGAACACGTCGGCGTAGAGCCGGGCGCCGTGGCCGATGACGGGCAGCCCTTCGGTGTCCACGGCCGCCGGGACGTCCACGGCGATCTCGCCGGTGCGGGTGCGCGCGTCGGCGTAGCGCGCCCAGAACACCTCTTTCCGGCGGGCGTCGGTGGCGGCGACGAAGGGCTTCTCGCGCCCGGACGCGAACGCGACCGCGTCCAGCGTGGCGACGCCGTGGCAGCCGATGCCCAGGGCCTCGGCCAGGGCGTGTGCGGTGGCCAGACCCACGCGCAGACCGGTGTAGGGGCCGGGGCCGATCCCCACGGCGATGTGCGTGAGGTCGCCGAAGGCGGTGCCGGCCTGGGCCAGCACGTCGTCGATCTGGGGACTGAGCAGCTCGCCGTGGTGGCGGGCGTCCACGGTGGAGGCGGCGGCGCGCACGCGCACGCCGTCGTCGCCCGCTTCGCAGACGGCACTGGTGATGGCCGGAGTCGCGGTGTCGAAAGCCAGGAGAAGCACGGTGATCCAGCCTATTCCGCATCCAGGGCGACGCGGGCCCAGCGCGAGCCGACCCCGGTCAGCGTCACGCCGCGGGTGTCGTCGGGGCGGCGGGAGATGGTGATCTCCAGCCGCTCGTCGGTCAGGTGCTCGGCGATGCCCTCGCCCCATTCGACGGCGGTCACGGACTCGTCGAGCCCGGTGTCGAGGTCGAGGTCGTCGAGCTCCTCGACGCCGCCGAGGCGGTAGGCGTCGGCGTGCACGAGCGCGGGACCGCCGGTCTGCGACGGGTGCACGCGCGCGATGACGAAGGTCGGCGAGGTGATGCGCCCGCGTACGCCCAGTCCTTCGCCGATGCCCTGGGTCAGCGTGGTCTTGCCTGCGCCCAGCGGACCGCTGAGGATCAGCAGGTCGCCGGCGCGGAGCTGTGCGGCGAGGCGGCGGCCGAGCGCGCGCATGGCGGCGTCGGTCTCGGCCGTCACGAACGCCGTGTTCGGTTCGGTCGCGGATTCGGCGCGGGTGGTTTCGGTCATGGGCTCGCAGCGTCGTCTCGGTGGGATGCGGCGGTGGTGGCGTCCACATACCCAGGGTAGGCGGGCCGGGCGAGCGGGTCGGACGCCGCCGGGCCGCCGGTCTCAGCGGGCGCCGTAGACGCGCGGTACGCGGGGGGAGATCCGGGTGACGATCTCGTAGGGAATGGTCCCCAGCACGTCGGCCCAGTCCTGGGCGGTGGGCTCGCCGTCGTCGCCCGGGCCGAAGAGTACCGCCTCGGCGTCGGCTCCGAGGGTGTCGTCGCCGATGTCGACCATGAACTGGTCCATGCACACGGTTCCCGAGACCGTGCGGCGCCGCCCGCCGATCTGCACTGGCCCGGAGTTGGTGGCGGCCCGCGGCACGCCGTCGCCGTAGCCCAGCGGCACCAGCGCGAGGTTGGCCGCGCGGTCGGTGGTGTAGCGGTGGCCGTAGGAGACCCCGCTTCCGGCGGGCACCCGCTTGACCAGGGCGACCGCGGCGCGCAGGGTCATGGCGGGGCGCAGGCCGGTGCCGGCGAGGCCGGGGATGGGGCTCAGCCCGTAGCTCGCGATCCCGGGGCGGACCAGGTCGAAGTGCGTCTCGGGCAGGGTGAGGGTGGCGGCGGAGTTGGCCAGGTGGCGCACCTCGGGCTCCAGCCCGGCCTTGCCGGCGATCTCCAGCGCCTCGTGGAAGGCGGAGGTCTGCGCGGCGATGGAAGGGTGGCCGGGCTCGTCGGCGCAGGCGAAGTGGGAGAACACGCCGGTGACGCGGATGAGCCCGTCGGCTTCGGCGCGGGCGGCCGCGGCGACGGTCTCGGGCCACTGCTCGGCGGTGAGGCCGCCGCGGTTGAGCCCGGTGTCGGCCTTGAGGTGCACGCGCGCCCGTCGGCCGGTCTCGGCGGCGGCGGTGCGGATGTCGGCGACCAGGCCGGGCGTGCTGACGCCCAGGTCGATGTCGGCGGCGACGGCCGCCGACAGGGGCGCGTGCGGCGGCAGGATCCAGGCCACGACGGGGCAGGAGATGCCGGCGCCGCGCAGTTCCAGCGCCTCCTCGATGAAGGCGGTGCCCAGCCACTCGGCGCCGCCGGCCAGCATGGCGCGGGCGGCGGGCAGCATGCCGTGGCCGTAGCCGTCGGCCTTGACCACGCCCATGACCCCGGCGCCGGGCGCGCGCCGCGCGAGGGCGGCGGTGTTCTCACTGATGGCGCCCAGGTCGACGCGGGCTTCAGCGAACGAGGATGGCATGGCCCAAGTCTGGCACGCCCGCGGCGGCGGCGCCCCGCGCTCGTCCCCGCGCGCCCCGCCGGGACCGGCCGATCGGCGAGGGGGCGGCTGCGGCAGGCGCCTACTCCGCGCCCCCGGCCGAGTCCTCGTCCGGCGTTTCCTCCTCGACCAGGCGCTTGAGGCGGGGCAGGGACCGCTCGATGCCGCGCGCGTTGCGGGCCGGGTAGCCGATGAGGATGTAGAAGGCGGGCATCCGGGTGTAGTCGAAGGTCTCGGTCACCCGGGTGGTGCCGTCGTCCAGGGGCTCCAGGCGCCAGCGCCAGATGTGCGCGCCGGCGTGGCGCCACGCGATCAGCCGGTTCTCCTCGTACTCCACGACGCGGTTGGCGGTGCGGTAGGGCAGGCCCATGCGCATGTCCATGCCGAAGCGCGAACCGGGACCCAACGGCGCGGCGTCGCTCCGGGCCCGCTGGACGGTGCCCGAGCCGTCGAACTCGTGGTGGCGGCGGGGGTCGATGATGATGCGGAAGATGCGCTCCGCGGGGGCGTCGATCACCACGCTGCGCGATACCCGGTGCTTGGCCATGCCCGAATCCTCTCAGTCTCGGAGGGGCCGCAAATGCGGTCGCTGCGGTGGTTTCCGTCTCCTCCGGTGCGCGTTCAGCCGCGGGCGGCGTGGCGCTCCATCGCGGCCAGGCCCCGGTCCGCGCGGGACACGTGCAGCACCCAGAAGGTGCCCTTGCGCAGCGAGAGCTGCTGGGGCGCGGGGGCGCCGAGCCGGTCCAGGGCCGCGCGCAGCAGGGGCGGGACCACCTCGCCGTGCGTGCACACCACGGTGGGCAGGCCGTCGTCGATCAGGGCCGCGAAGGTTGCGTCCGCCGCCGCGCTGTCGGCGAACGTCTCGGCGCCCGCGGTCTGCAGGGTGAAGGCGCCCTCGGTGCGGATCCCGGTGCCGTGGGCCGCCGCGTAGGGCATCACGGTCTCGGCGCAGCGAACCGCATGCGAGGTGACCACCCGCGGGGTACCGAGCGTCGGCAGGACGCGCACGAGCTCGTCCGCGTCGGCGCGGCCGGAGGAGTCCAGCGGGCGCAGCAGGTCGTCGCCGTCCCAGCCGCTCTTGCTGCCCGCCGACCCGTGCCTGAGCACGACCAGCGGGAACGTCTCGGCGGGGCCGCTGGCGAAGTTGTCCAGCACCTGGATGTCGTGGCCGTAGGTGACGCGGCGGCGGGCCGCCGCCAGAGGCATCCACTCCAGCGCGTCGATCTCGTCGTTGGGCCGGAATCCGGAGGCCGGGCCGCCGCCGGTTCCGGCGTCATGCGCGGCGGTCGCGGCCCACCATTCGACCTGCTTGGGCCAGCCGTCCTTGAGATAGCGCTGCGGCGGCAGGCGCCGCCCGAGCACGGGGCGCATTCCGGTCTCCTCCAGGCCCTCGCGCACGGCGGCGCTGAGCAGGTGCTCGCTGCTCTTGAGCTTGCCCTTGGGCAGGCTCCAGTCGGCGCGGTCGGGCCGGTGCACGAGCGCGACCTCGCGCTCCTCGGGGGTCTCGCCCCGCCACAGCACGGTTCCGGCGGCGCGGATGGGCTCCAGGTAGCCGCCGGGGGCCGTGTCGCGCGGGGGGAAGGCGCTGGTGGTCGTGATCGGGTCGTCCGGGTGGTCAGCCATCTGCTACGGACCGCAGGTGGCGGTCGCCGCGCAGCGCACTCTGCAGTTCCAGGAGCCGCTCACCCGCACCGTCGCGGGTGGCCCGTTCCCAGGTGCCGTCGGGCGCCATCCGCCACGAGGCGGTGCCCTCGGCCATGGCCAGGTCCATCAGCTCCACCAGGCGGGCGCGCTGGGCGGGATCCTCGATCCTGATCAGCGCCTCGACCCGCCGGTCCAGGTTGCGCGGCATGAGGTCGGCGCTGCCGATCCACACCTGCGGTTCCCCTCCGTTCTCGAAGACGAAGATCCTGGAGTGTTCCAGGAACCGTCCGAGGATACTGCGCACCCGGATCGTCTCGGATACCCCCTCCAGGCCCGGCCGCAGGACGCAGCTGCCGCGCACCCAGAGGTCGACGGGCACGCCGGCCCGCGACGCCTCGTAGAGGGCGTCGACGATCTCCTCGTCGACCAGGGAGTTGACCTTGATGCGGATGCGGGCGGGTGCGCCGCGCGCGTGGCCGTCCATCTCGCGGCGGATGCTGTGCAGCAGCCCGTCGCGCAGTCCGGTGGGCGCCACCATCAGCCGGCGGTACTCGGACTTGCGGGAGAATCCGGTGAGGTGGTTGAAGAGGTCGCTGAGGTCCTCGCCGACCTCGGGTTCGGCGCTGAGGAGCCCGAAGTCCTCGTAGACGCGGGCGGTGCTGGGGTTGTAGTTGCCGGTGCCGACGTGGCAGTAGCGGCGCAGCACGCCGTCGTCGTCCCGGCGCACGACCAGGGCGAGCTTGCAGTGGGTCTTCAGGCCGACGACGCCGTAGACGACGTGGCAGCCCGCCTCTTCGAGCTTGCGCGCCCACAGGATGTTGTTCTGCTCGTCGAACCGGGCCTTGATCTCGACGAGGACCACGACCTCCTTGCCGGCGCGGGCGGCCTCGATCAGCGACTCCACGATCGGGGAGTCGCCGCTGGTGCGGTAGAGGGTCTGCTTGACCGCGACCACCGCGGGATCGGCGGCCGCCAGGGCGAGGAAGCGCTCGGTCGTGGTCGTGAAGGACTCGTAGGGATGGTGGACCAGCAGCTCGCCGCTGCGGACGGCGTCGAAGAAGCCGTCCTGGGCCAGCGCGTTGGGCTCGGCCGGCACCACCGGGGCGAACCGCAGCTCCGGGCGCGGGAGGTCGGCGATCCGGTCCAGCCCGGCGAGGTTGAGCGGTCCGGGCACCCGGTAGACCTCGCGCTCCTCGGCGCCCAGCTCGCGCCGCAGGATGTCCAGGACGTCCTCGGAGATGGTCTCCTCGACCTCCAGCCGCACGAGCGGGCCGAAGCGGCGCCGCCGCAGCTCGTTCTCCAGGGACTGCACGAGGTCGTCGGTCTCGTCCTCGTCGACCTCCAGGTCGGCGTTGCGGGTGACGCGGAAGGCGTGGTGCTCCAGCACCTCCATGCCCTCGAACAGCACGGACAGGTGCCCGGCGACGACGTCCTCGGTGGGCACGAAGCGGTCGCCGCCCAGGTCGATGAAACGGGGCAGGGCCGAGGGCATCTTGACGCGGGCGAACATCGTCCGCCCGGTGCGGGGGTCGCGGACGGTGACCGCGAGGTTGAGCGAGCGGCCGGAGATGTAGGGGAAGGGGTGCGCGGGGTCGACCGCGAAAGGGGTGAGCAGCGGGTACACGGAGCCGTGGAACAGGGCGCGCATCCGCGCCTGCTCGTCGGCGCCGAGGTCGTCCCAGCGCACGATGCGGATGCCGGCTTCGGCCAGCGCGGGCGCCACCGACTCGTGCAGGCACCGCGCCTGGCGCAGCATCAGCTCGCGGGAGACGTCGGAGACGCGCTGCAGCAGCTCGCCGGGGTGGTGGCGGGTGGCGGAGGTGACGGCCACGCCGGTGGCCAGGCGCCGCTTGAGCCCGGCGACGCGGACCATGAAGAACTCGTCCAGGTTGCTGGAGAAGATCGCCAGGAACCGGGCCCGCTCCAGCAGCGGGATCTGCGCGTCCTCGGCCAGTTCGAGCACCCGCTGGTTGAACCGCAGCCAGCCCTCCTCCCGGTCGAGGAAGCGATCAGCGGGCAGATCGCCGCTTTGTCCCGTAACAACCGGTTCCGCACTCACGCTGGCAGGGTCCCCCATTCCGCTGAATGCGGGTCGGCCGCCCGGTGTCCGCGCGGTGACGCGGACCGGCGCGCCGATACCCGCGCCCGTACCGATCTCCGGAGTGTTCCCGCACAGCACGTCGCGACGCCGAAACGGGGACGCCCGTCGAGATTTCGGGCACAAGGGGCGCCGCGGGAGGTAACGGTCCCTTCGTGTCAGCCGCCCCCGTCGGCGGCCGCTCCGCCCGCGGCGACCGCGGCGACGACGGCGCCCTCGATCGACTGGATCACGTCGCGCACCGCGCGCCCGATGTCGTCGCCCGCCATGACCGCCTTGATGCGCCTGCGCCGGTCGCCCCCAGGGATGTCGGGGAACAGTTTGGCGTCCAGTTTGACCGCGCCGACCAGCGCGACCAGCGCCGCCGAACGCGGGTCGGACCCGCTGTAGCCCAGCAGCACCGAGCGCAGCCGGTGGACGGCCTGCTCGCGGCTGCCCGGCGCGGCCGGGCGGTAGTCGTCGGTCGGGAAGATCCCCAGAACGCGGCCCTGCTCGTGCGCCAGCGCGCCGACGGACACCGCGCGGCCGAGCAGCCGCTTGCGCAGCGCGCCCTTGTTCATCCGCTGGACCCACCACTTGACCTTCCGCGCCTTGGGCTGGGCCGCGATCTGGTCGACGGCTCCGTCGACGTCGGGGTCGCCGGTGCGGTGGCGGCCGGACACGTGCAGGTGCCCGCCGCCGTCGAGCGCGGTCATGCCGGCCAGCACGGTCTCGGCGATCAGAGCACCGGCCAGCCCGCACTGCAGCCGGTTGGCGTCGACCAGCGGACGCCCGGTGTCGGGCCGGTAGGCGAGCAGCAGCAGGTCGTCGGTGAGGATGTGCGACTGGGCCGGCGGGTTCATCTCTCTCCTGGCGCAACGGGGATCACCCGGCCATTGTCCCAGCGCGGAACCGCCCGTTTCAGACCGCATCCGGCCACCCGGCGCACCGGCCCGCGCCGCGCACGGCCCCCTACATGAGCTGCAGCGCCGGCAGGACCCGGAGCAGCAGGGTGGCGCTGCGCAGCAGGATGTTCAGCCAGATGTTGCGATAGCACGCCCAGATGTAGCCCTGCAGCAGCCCGACGACCGCGTAGAACACCGCGGCGTGCCCGACCCCGAACTCGACCAGCTCCGACTCGGACGAGAAGTCGCCGTACTCCGACAGGAACACGCTGACCACCGTGAACAGCGCCACCGACAGCAGGATTCCGGGCCAGCGCCCGACCACGACCTCCAGGCGCGACTGCACCAGAGCGCGGAAGAACATCTCCTCGGGCACCGCCACCGCGGCCACGATCGCCAGCACGGCCGCGGCCAGGACCAGCGGACCGAGGACCGAGCCCCGGATGATGTCCGAGATCGCGAGCAGGGACAGGCCCGCCACCGCGGCGGCGGGGACGAGGCCCATCCAGCGCCAGCGCTCGGTCACCCGCATCGCCACCGTGGGCATCACCGTGCTGTATCCGGCGATCGTGAACCCGCCGAGGTCCACCACGATCAGCGGAAGCACGAACAGGAACAGGATGCGGACGGGAGGCATCATCACCTCCCAGCTCACCCCGGGCAGGAAGACCTCGGCGAAGTAGGAGACCCCGAGGGTCGCGACGAGGAACACCGCGAGCAGCAGGAGCAGCCAGGTCAGCTCGTAGGGCATCGAGTGCCCTTCCAGCGCCCGCCTGACCCGCTGGTCGAGCTTCCTTCGCTGGCTGCGGTCGGCGAGGAGCGCGGCCAGTACGATCCCGGTCGCCATCGGGACCAGCAGCGAATCGTGCGTCGTCTTCACGGGGGCCTCCCCGTGGAACGGCACGTACCCGGTCATCACGAAAGCGGCGGCCAGGGCCGTCACCACCACCGCGGCGCCCCACCTCAGTAACCGTCCGAATACCTTCGCCACCGGCCTCCCCCCAGCTCGGAGCCTCAGTCTCTCCTCTATGGAGGGAAAGGTGACGCAATGGCAACGGTATGTCGTTACTCTCCGTTTTTTTACTTTCCGCCGAGGAAAGTCGCGGCGCGGGAGCCGCGGGTGCGCGGAGGCGGCGGCCGTGCGACGAGGCGCCGAGCGTCCGCGGGAAGGCGCGCGAAGGTGCGCGAAGGCCGGTACGGAGGGCCGCGGGGCAGGGCGTACCGCGGGACCGCCGCGGACGCGGCTCCCTGCAGGGAGGGGGTGCAGGGAGCCGCGCCGGGCCGGGATCAGCCGCTTTCGAGCACGGCCTTGAGGAACTGCTTGGTGCGGTCCTCCTGGGGGTCGCCGAAGATCTGCTCGGGCGGACCCTCCTCGGCGACCTGGCCCTGGTCGAACATCAGCACCCGGTGCGAGACGTCGCGCGCGAAGCTCATCTCGTGGGTCACGCACAGCATGGTGATGTCCGTGGTCTGGGCGATGTTGCGCAGCACGTCCAGCACGCCGGCGACGAGCTCGGGGTCGAGTGCCGAGGTGACCTCGTCCAGGAGCAGGATCTGCGGGCGCATGGCCAGCGCGCGGGCGATCGCCACGCGCTGCTGCTGGCCGCCGGAGAGCTGGGTGGGGTGGGCGTCGATCTTGTCGCTCAGCCCCACAAGGTCCAGCAGCTCCTCGGCCCGGTGGTTGGCCTCGGCCTTGTCCACGCCGAGGCTGTGCACGGGGCCCTCGGTGATGTTCTTGCGCACGCTCATGTTCGGGAACAGGTTGAACTGCTGGAACACCATTCCGATGCTCTGGCGTGCGCGGCGCATGTGGGCCTCGTTGGCCTTCACCAGCTTGCCGCCGCGCTCCATGTGCGACAGCGGCCGGCCGTTGACCCAGATGACGCCGCCGTTGATCCTCTCCAGCGTCATGAGCAGGCGCAGGATCGTCGTCTTGCCCGACCCGCTGGGGCCGATGAGCGTGACCCGCTCGCCCGGCTCGACGCGGAAGTCCAGCTCGTTGAGCACGACGTTGCTGCCGTACTGCTTGACCACGTTGTCGAATCGGATGATCTCGTCGCCGGGTGCCTCCTGCGCGGACTGCGCCCCGGCGGCCTCCGTACTCTCAGACTGCTGCATAACGGCGCTCCAGACGTCGGATGATGACCGCGGAGGGCACGCTCACGGCCAGGAAGAACAGGCCGACCAGGGTGTAGGCCTCCATGCTGCGGAACGCCTCGGTGCCGATCGCCTTGGCCACGAACAGCATCTCGGCCACGGTGATGGCGAACAGGTAGGGCGTGTCCTTGAACATGGAGATGAGGTAGTTGCCCAGGGCCGGAATGACCTTGCGGATCGCCTGGGGCAGCACGACGGCGCCCCACACCCGCAAGGGCGGCAGGCTCAGCGCGCGGCAGGCCTCCCACTGGCCCTTGGCCACGCCCTCGATCCCCGAGCGGTAGACCTCGGCGGTGTAGGCCGCGTAGTGCACGCCCAGCACCGCGATCCCGATGGTCAGCGGCGTGATGGTCGGCGGCGCCAGCGCGAACACGAACAGCAGCTGCACCAGCACCGGCGTGGTCCGGATGAACTCGAAGACCACGAAGACCACCGGGCCGATGTAGTCGACCCTGCGGAGGACGGCCACGAGCAGTCCCAGCGCCAGTGCCACGACGTAGCCGATCACCGTCGCCTCGATGGTGACGACCAGCCCTTGCAGCAGCTGCGGGATGATGCTGATCGCGAAGTCGGTGTCCCAGATCACTTGGCCGCCCCCACTCTCGTTCCGGGTGTCGGCGGACGCAGCAGCGACAGCAGCCCGCCGCCGCCGGCCGTCGACCTGCCCAGCCGCCGGTTGGCCTGGCGCTCCAGCATCCGCATTCCGAAGATCAGGAGCTGGGCGATGACGAAGTACATGACCATGGCGCTGCCGTAGGCCAGGACCGTGTTGCCGGTGCTGGACTGCTGCTTGCTGGCGACGTCGGCGAGGTCGGCGACCCCGATCAGCGACACGATGGCCGAGGCCTTCATCAGTTCGATGATCAGATTGCCGAACGTCGGCAGCATCTGCGCCCAGGCCTGCGGCAGCAGGACCAGCCACATCCGCCGCGCCCACGACATGTTCAGCGCGATGGTCGCCTCGGTCTGCGCCTTGGGCACCGCGTTGATCGCCGCACGCACGACCTCGGCGCCGTAGGCGCCCACGTTCAGCCCGAGGGCCAGGATGCCGGCGAACATCGGGGAGAGCTCATAGGCCGTGATCTGCGGGATGGCGTAGGCGAACCAGAACAGCAGCACCAGCGCGGCCACGCCGCGAAAGGCCTCGGTGTAGGCCGTCGCGACGGCGCGCGCCGCCGGGTTGCGCAGTGTGCCCAGGATGCCGATCGCCATCGCGAGGACGAACGCCAGGAGCGAGCCCAGCACCGTCATGAGCAGGGTTATGAGGGCGCCGTCCAGGTAGACGGGGAACCGGTTGAGGAAGAAGTCCACTCCTGAACCCTTACTCCGAGCACAGCTCTTCGGTGGTCAGGTCGCCCGGGTGGGCGGCCTCGTCGAACCCGAACTCCTTGCCGATCTCCGTCAGCCGGCCGTTCTCCTTGAAGTCGGCCAGGACCTTGTTGAACTCCTTGAGGAACTCCTTGTTCTCCTTGCGGAAGGCGAACCCGCCGGCGGGCTTGACCTCCTCGCCGTCGACCACCGGGGTGAAGCCGTCGGTGACCTCGAAGTCCTCCTGCATGCCGCGCTGCTCCATCTGGTAGTTCAGGGAGAACGTGCTCAGCCCGACGGCGTCCACGCGGCCCTTCTCCAGCAGGTCGAGCATCTGCACGGCGTTGTCGCCGAGGGTCATCTGGTCCTTCTTCACGCCCGCGCCCTCGGCGTAGTTCTGCTCCACCGAGGCGTTGAGCACCGCGACGGTCACGTCGGGCTGCTCGGCGATCGACTGGTAGGTCTCCAGGTTCTTGGGGTTGCCCTTGGGCACCATGAACGCTTCGAGCACCTTGTAGTCGGGCTCGGCGAAGGCGACCTCCGCGCAGCGCTCCGGCGTGATGTACATGCCGGCGGCGACCACGTCGTAGCGGCCCGCTTTCAGGCCGGGGATCAGGCCGTCCCAGCTGACGGTCTCGGCCTCGATCTTGTCGATGCCCATCTCCTTGACGATCGCCCGCAACAGCTCCGGGGCCTCGCCGGTGACCTGGCCGTTGTCGTCCATGTAGCCGAACGGCGGCTCGTTGTTGATCGCGGCCTTGATGGTGCCCTTCTCGCGCAGGCTCTCCAGCAGAGTCTGCCCCGCGGCGGGCTCGGTGCGTGAGCACGCGGCAAGCCCCGGCCCCGCCGCGAGCGCGGCGGCGGTGACGCCGCCGGCACGGAGCAGGTCGCGGCGGCCGAGGTGACCCAGGGGACTGCTGTTGCTCATAGCTTCTCTCCTCGTCGCGAAACTAAGGGGTAGGCGAACAGCGCGGCGCTCCCTCCCGCGCGGGGAAGGAGCGCCGTGCGGCGGTACGGACATGCGTGGCCCAGAGACGAATCCCGGCCGGGTCAGGGGGACGGGGCCGTCTCAGTACCCCCGGTCACGCGGGGCGCCCGGCACCAACCGGCGCCTGCGTCTTCCGTGCCCATGATCGGTCAGGGCTAACGGCGTCGGAATAGCACGTTATGCACTGGTTATCCCGGTCCGTGGCCGGGACCGGCCCCGTAACGATCGCGCCACGGCGGGCGCACCTGCTCGGCCGGGGTGCGCCGTCAACTCACCGGAGTGAAGTCGCGGGCGCCCAGGAAGTGCGGCCGCGGCTCGGACGCGGCGAAGGGCGTCTCGCACGTGTTCTCGACGCTGTTGTAGACGATGAACACGTTGGAGCGCGGGAACGGCGTGATGTTGCCGTTGGAGCCGTGCATGCAGTTGGCGTCGAACATGAGGGCCCCGCCCGCGGGCCCGGTCAGCACGTCGATGCCGTGCTGTTCGGCCAGGATCGACAGGCTGTTCTGGTCGGGCGTGCCGACCTTCTGCTTCTTGAGCGACTCCCGGTAGTGCTCGTCGGGGGTCTCGCCGACACAGGAGACGAAGGTCCGGTGCGACCCCGGCATGATCATCAGCGAGCCGTTGTGCTCGTAGTTGTCGGTGAGCGCGACGGAGATGCTCACCGCCCGCATCCGGGGCATGCCGTCCTCGGCGTGCCAGGTCTCGAAGTCGGAGTGCCAGAAGAAGTCGGTGCCGGAGAACCCGGGCTTGTAGTTCACCCGGCTCTGGTGGATGTAGACGTCGGAGCCCAGGATCTGGCGCGCACGGCCGACGAGCCGCGGGTCGCGCACCAGCTCGGCGAAGACCGGGCTGATCCTGTGCACCTCGAAGACGGACCGCACCTCGTCGGACGCCCGCTCGACGACGACGCGCTCGTCCTTCTTGAGCTCGTCGTCGGAGCTGAGCCGTGCCAGCTCGGCGCGGTAGCCCTCCAGCTCGTCCCGAGTGATCAGGGACTCGACCTGCAGATAGCCCTTGGCGTCGTAGGAGGCCAGCGTCTCGGCGTCGATCGGGCCGCTCGCCGCGTCGCCGCAGACGGCGGGGTCCTTGCGGTAGAGCAGCGCCGGAGTCTGCTCCTTGCGGGTCGGGTAGTCGTCCATGGTCGGCTGCTCGATGTTCGTCGTCAACGCAGTCATGGCCATACCCCGGAGGGATTCGCTCCTTTCGTTGCCGCGCGGCGTCCGGTGGCCGCGTCACCTTCTCGTCGTCGTGCTCGTCCCGCTCCTTTGCGACGTGCCCGCGGGCGCTCGTGCGCCCGCCGTCCGACCGCCGCTCGTGCGCGGCGGTGCCAGCGAAGCCGGGGCCGGTGCGGCGCGCGCACCGGCCCCGGGAGGCCGGGTGCGGAGGACGCCGCACCGGCCGGGTTCGCCTACTGGGAGGGGGTCTCCTCGGTCAGCAGGGGGTACACACCGTTCTCGTCGTGGACCTCGCGGCCGGTGACCGGCGGGTTGAACACGCACAGCACCCGGAAGTCGGTCTTCGGGCGCACCGTGTGGTGCTCGTGGCCGTTGAGGAGGTACAGCGTGCCCGGCGTGATGAGGTGCGTCTCACCCGTCTCGTCGTTGGTGACCTCGGCCTCGCCCTCGATGCAGTGGACGAGCTCGATGTGGTTGGCGTACCACATGCTGGTCTCGGTCCCCGCGTAGAGGACGGTCTCGTGGAACGAGAACCCGACCTTGTCCTTGGCCAGGACGATCCGGCGGCTGCGCCAGGTCTCGGTCTGGATGTCGGCGTCGGTTCCGTCGACATCGCTCATGCTGCGCACGATCACGGTGCATGCTCCTATTGCTTGCTCGTGTTGGCCGGAGTGCGGGGTTCCGGGCGGCCGGCCCGGAACCCCGCTGTACCTTCTACAGCCAATTGTGGGGGCGCCGCACCCCTGATACCACCGCTGGTCAGGCGGGCTGCGGGGTCTTCATCGCGGCGCGGGCCGCCTCGGCGATGATCTCCAGGCCCTGCTCCAGCTCCTGCTCGGTGGTGGTCAGCGCCGGCAGCAGCTTGGCGACCTCGTCCTCGGGGCCGGAGGTCTCCAGCAGCAGGCCGCGCTCGAAGGCCTCGCGGCTGAGGACCTTGGCCGCGCCCGGGCGCTCCAGCACCAGGCCGCGGGCCATGCCGCGGCCGCGGACGTGGGCCTCGTCGGATCCCAGCTCGTCGGCGACGGCGCGCAGGCGGCGGTCGATCAGCTGCCCCTTGGCCTCGGTGGCCTTCTGCAGGGAGTCGTCGCGCCAGTAGGTGCGCATGGCGGCGGTACCGGTGACGAACCCGGGGTTGGGCCCGCGGAACGTGCCGTTGTGCTCACCGGGCTCCCATACGTCCAGCTCGCGCTTGAACAGCGTGAGCGCCATCGGCAGGCCGTAGCCGCTGATGGACTTGGACAGGGTGACGATGTCGGGCTTGACGCCGGCGTGCTCGAAGCTGAAGAACGGGCCGGTGCGGCCGCAGCCCATCTGGATGTCGTCGACGATGAACAGCATGTCGTACTCGTGGCAGACCTCCTGGAGGCCGCGCAGCCACTCGGCGCTGGCGACGTTGATGCCGCCCTCGCCCTGCACCGTCTCGACGATCACCGCGGCGGGCGCGTCGAGGCCGCTGCCGCTGTCCTCCAGCATGCTGCGGAACCACAGGAAGTCCGGCGTCTGGCCGTCCATGTACTTGTCGAAGGGCATGGTGGCCGAGTGGCTCAGCGGTACGCCGGCGCCGCCGCGCTTCATCGAGTTGCCGGTGACCGCGAGCGCACCCAGGGTCATGCCGTGGAACCCGTTGGTGAAGCTGATGACGGTCTCGCGGCCAGTGTACTTGCGGGCCAGCTTGAGCGCCGCCTCGACGGCGTTGTTCCCGGCGGGGCCGGGGAACTGCACCTTGTAGTCGAGCCCGCGCGGTTCGAGGATCGTCTCGCCGAAGGTCGCCAGGAAGTCGCGTTTGGCGGTCGAGTACGCGTCGAGGCTGTGCACGATCGCGTCGCTCATCAGGTAGTCGATGAGTTTGGATTTCAGCTCCGGGTTGTTGTGCCCGTAGTTGAGGGAACCGGCACCCGCGAAGAAGTCGAGGTAGGGTCGCCCCGACTCGTCGTAGACGTAGCTGCCCCGCGCCTCGTTGAAGACGACCGGCCAGCTACGGCAGTAGCTGCGGACTTCGGATTCGAGGCGTTCGAAGATCTCCATCGTGAGTTCCTTGAGTCCTTTCCCCAGTTTCATGGGGTCACTGATGTGGCGCGTGGGGGTCGGGTCGGTCAGGCTCGGGTGTCAGGTCGGATGTCAGGTGTCGGCGGACGTGCTGCGGTCGTGTCCGGTCGGCCCAGTGGACCGATGCGGACCAGGTCCTCCGGTTCGTGCCCTTCGCCGTCGCCGGGGAAGTGCTCCCGCCCGAACAACGGATTCCACACCGCTGTGCATCCCCGGGACCGCGCGAAGGACTCGAACAGCGCGCGCGAGGCGGCGTTGTCCGGTGTCACCGTGGCCTCCAGGTGGGACAGCCCGCGTGCGGCGATACGGTCGCCGATCTCGTCGAGCATGCGGCGTGCCAGCCGCCGCCCGCGGAAGTCTGGGTCCACGCCCACCTGCCACAGGAAGTAGGTGTCGGGGTGGTCGGGTCGGACGAACCCGGTGACGAAACCGCGCGGCCGCCCTTCGCCGTCCCGGGCGACGACGCTGGTCGAGGCGAAGTCCCGGCTCCAGAGCGTGTACGCGTAGGGCGAGTTGATGTCGAGCCCGGCGTCGCGGGCCAGCCGCCACAAGTCGGGGCCGTCGGCGAGGGAGGGCTGCTGCAGGCGCACGCCGTCGTCCGCCGCCGGGCCGCCGACTACAGCGGGCTTATCCCCGTAGCCGGACACGGCGCTGGTGTCGTCGTCGGTCTGTTGGTCAGGCACGTCGATGGAACATAGCGAACGTTCCTGAGCAGCGTTTCCGGACGCCGAACGGCATATGTTTCGGCCGTGTTTCGCGGGGTATGGCTTGTTTATTTTGCCCCGGTCGTCACTTTGCGTCGCCGTGAGGGGGGTCCGGGCACCTGCCGAATCGGTGCCGTGCACGCCATGCTCACCAGGGGGTTCGGACGACCGCCCGGGAGCCGCCGAGGGCGGGGGCGACGCAAGCCGGTAGAGGAGATTGTGCCTGTTGCCGGGCAAACATAGGGAGACCGCGAGCGGATTTTAAGCGTGTGTTAAGTCACACGAATTCGGATGAATCCTCGCGACACAGCCTTCCGGCCGCCGCCGGGAAGTGCGGCCCCTCCTGCCGCACTGCGGGGCGGCCGCCGCGCATCCCCGCGTTCACCCGCCTTGCGGGGGCACGACCCGGACCCGCGCGCCGGCTCCGCGGCGGGACAGCGGGCCGTCCGGGACCCACCGGCATCCCGCACGCAACTCCGCGCGATCGGGGGGTAGCGGCCGCCGCAGTGGCGGTCCGCTCCGCCGGGGGGCCGGTGCCGACGGATCCGAGGCGTGTGCGGACTTGAAGCGAGTCGAAGAATTTTGGCAGACTTTTCGTAGTACGACTATCCGTAGTACTACGATGGGTCGCATCGCGATGGAGCGGCGGCGACCGCCCCTCCGCCTCGCGACCAGACACGTCCGGCGCGCGCCATCCGGCCATGAGCGCCTCGCGCGAAGGACCGGCCAGGGAACGGAGGCTCCTGGTGAACCGCCTTTACCACGACAGCGAAGACTGGGTCGAGCAGGGCGCTTGCCGCCAGTACGACCCGGAACTCTTCTTCCCCGTCAGCACGACGGGCCCCGGGCAGAACGACGCGGAGCTCGCCAAGGCCATCTGCCGTACCTGCGCGGTGCGCTCGGAGTGCCTGAGCTGGGCCCTGCGCGCCGGCGAGCCGCACGGCGTATGGGGCGGCACGACGCCCGAGGACCGCCGCTACATGCGCCGCCAACCCCTGCCCGTGGCCTCCTAGGCCGCCGCACCGGCCGCTCCCCTCGTCGGGGGCGGCGCGTACCGACCGGCCTGCCCCGGCCGGGGCGGGCGGTGGACGGCGGCCGGGCGCCGGCGGGGTGCCGTCGGCTAGGTTGTGGAGTCGCGCGGCCCCGCGGACACCGGGAGCGCGGTGCCGCGTGCGCGCCGGCAGCGCGCGTGCGCCGGGCGCCGCGCAGCAGGCACCCGGGCGCACTCCAGCCGCACAGCACACCCCACCCCTCGAAGGGACTCCGCCGATGAACCTGGCCACCCCCGCAGCGCCCGCAACGGCCGGACCTGACGGCCGGCGGCGCCCTTCGGCGGCGCGGCGCCCGGCGGTCGTCGCCGCCGCCCTGCTGGGCTCGCTGGCGCTCGCGACCGCGACGGCGCCCGGCGCCCTCGCGCACGACACCCTCATCGACTCCTCGCCGAAGGACGGTGCCGAGCTGGACACCGCGCCCGGGGAGGTGGTGCTGACCTTCAGCAGCGACATCGGACAGGGCTCCAACGCCATCGTGGTGACCGGCCCCGAGGGCGAGAACCACGAGGAGGGGCAGGTCGAGGTCGACGGCCCCGAGGCCGCGATCGGCCTGGGCGAGCTGCCCGCCGCCGGCGAGTACACCGTCGCCTACCGCACCGTCTCCTCCGACGGCCACACGCTGGAGGACGAGATCACCTTCTCCCTCACCGAGGAGGCGGTGCCGGAGTCCGGCCCCTCCCCCGAGGAGGAGGCCTCGGCCCAGGACGGCGACGGGGGCGGCAGCGGCGCGGAGGCCGAGGAGTCGCCCGCGGCGCAGTCGCCCACCGATCCCTCGAACTCCATGCTCGGGCCGGTCGGCGCCGTGGTCGCGGGGATCGCCGTCCTCGCGCTCATCGCGATCCTGGTCATCCGCATGCGCAACCGCCCCGGCGCCGGAGGCGGGAACGGCTGACGCCGGGACCCCGCCCGGGGTGATCCCGTAGCCGCCACGTGCGCACGCGCACGGTGACGCCGGCTACGGGATCAACGGCCCCGGGGGCGGGTGTGCTCCGCCATCAGACGCGGCGGGCCAGCAGAATGCTGATGTTGTCGCGGCCGGAGGCCTCCATGGCGGCCTGCCACAGGCCGTGCACCGCTCCCTCGTCGCTGCCGGCCTCGGCGATGATGCGCTCCATCTCCTCCAGCGGGACCAGGTCGGAGAGGCCGTCGCTGCACATCAGCCAGGCGCCCGGGTCGGGCTCGTTGTCGCGGCCCACGTGCGGCACCATCGCCGTGCTGCCGCTGCCGCCCAGCGACTGGGTGATGAAGTTCGTCGTGACCGGCTTGCCGTCGTCGGAGGGGGGCAGCGGCGGTGAGTCGTCCTGGGACAGCTGGCGCAGCCGCGTGCCCTCCAGCCGGTACGTGCGGGAGTCGCCGACGTTGAACCAGAAGTTGCCGTCGGTGTTGAGGAGCAGGCCGGCCACCGTCGTACCCATCCCGGAGAACTCCGTGTGCTGGGTGGCGTGGTCCTTGATCTCCTCGTCGATGTTCTTGAGCAGGACGTCGACGTCGTCCGGACTCGTCAGGCGCGGGCTCATCTCCGCCATGCGGTGGACGGCGTGCTCGGAGGCGATCTCGCCGGCGGCGTGCCCGCCGAGCCCGTCGGCGACCGCCAGGATCACCGGCTCGCCGACCGGCAGTACGCACCGCACCGGCATGGTCATGTTGGCGCTGGCGATGGTGAGCGCACCCATGACGACGGCGTCCTCGTTGGCCGTGCGTACAGCGCCCCGGTGCGTGAGGGCCGTGACCGTGACTTCCCCACCAGCGACACCCATACGCCCAACCTCCTGTTTCAACGGCAGTACCTGCCGAACAGTCCCAAGCGGCGCCTGGCCGTACGGGAGGCCGCGGCGCGTTGATCATGCAACCGTATCGGGGGACCGCTGACTGTGGTCAAAATCCGCCTACATCATGGCGGAAATCGCCCTCATACGCAGTTCCCGATCCGCTCGTCGCCCCCAAAGTACGGGGGCGCCCACCGCTTCGGCGAGCATCCGTCGGCCGGATGCGACGAACAGCCGCAAAACGTGCGGACTCCGCCGCTACTGCAGATGCGGAACCTGCGCCACTCCTACCACTTCACCGGTGCGCCCGTCGTCGGCCGCCAGTTCCACCACCGCGGCGGCGACGGCCGCATCGGTGTCGGCGGCATGCGGGATCAGGCAGTTCAGCCGCATCCGGCGCCCGCTCAGCGAGCCGGCGAGGGAGCGCAGCGCAGCGCGCGCCTGCGGACCGCCGCCCGGTGCTCCGTGCTCTCCCAGAACGACCGCGGCGGCGCCGTCGCCGAGGAACGGCCGCGCGCCGCGCACGGCTCCCAGCGCGGGCGTGATCCCCGAGCCGCGCGGCCGATGCGCGGGGGGCGCCGCCGCCACGGCCGCGCCGAGCCCGCCCGTGCGGTCGTCCCCGCGCGCCGCACCCACCGCGGCCCCGTGGACGACCAGCAGGTCCACCGCACCGAACTCCAGCGCCGTGTAGGCGACCGCCGCACGGCCGTCGCTCTCGCTGGCCGGATCGCAGTGGATCGGCAGCGACCAGGCGCCCAGCGACGAGACGAGCCCCGCGGCCTGCAGCACCGGGTCGTCGCCCAAGCGCCGGCGCGGCACCGGCCGCGCGCCGGGCGCCGACCCGGCAAGCCCGGTGGTGTCGGCCAGCCCGACGGCGGCGCCCTCCTTGGCCAGGGCCGCCGCCACGGCGCGTCCGGAGCCGCGGCCCGCCGGCCCGCCGAGCACCAGTGCCCGGCGCCCGCGCAGGGCGCCGCGTGCCGTGTAGCCCGGCAGCGGGTCGCGCGCCCGGGCGGTCGCTCCCCCGCGGTCGCCGCCCGTGCGCCCGGGTGGCCGCGCAGTCATGGTTCCTCGCTACTTCTCGGCAACAGGCGACTCCTACGCGGCCAACCGTGCCCGAGGGAACACCCGCCAAACGCGCCCCGAGTGTCCCAGCGCGCCCCGCCCGAACTGCGTCGCAGGTCGGGGACTTCCTTGTTGGGCCGTCGCGGCTCTGGCATAATCGGGGCCGTTGGGTGTCTAAGACGCAGACACACCGACGTTCGCGCGCTCGCCGCGGCGCTGTTCCATCGCGCCTGCGTTCTCAGCGAGCGCTTTTCGTATTTCCGCGAACGCTCGAAGGTGTGATCTCCATGCGTCTGCCCGGTTTCCGCTGTCATCCGGACCCTCCTACCCCTTCCCGCCCGTCGCCCGCCGCCTCCGCCCCGCGTGGAGGCGCCGCGCGCCGACGCGGCCGTCCTTCGGTCGCCGGACTCCCGGCCCCAAGCGCCGCCGGATCCCCCTCCGCCGCCTTGCGCGCGGACGCGCCGCTGCCGAGCCCCGCCGAGTCCGTCCCGCCGGCACCGCGGCTTCGCGCGCCCGTCGGCGCCGCGACGTGCGCTGCAACGCAATCCTGCGGCCCTGCTCCTGCTTTCGCGCCGGGTCGTCGTCTCGCCGTGAGGAGTCACACGTGAAGATCGCCATGGTCGCCGAGCACGCCAACCCGCTTCCCGCCCACAAGGGCGAACCCGCCTGCGGTGACAGCGTCCAGATCGCCGCGCTCTCCCGCCAGCTGGCCAAGGCCGGGCACCGCGTGACCGTCTACGCCCGCCGACACGCGCCCGACCTGCCCGAACGCTCGCGCATGGGCCGCGGCGTCGCCGTCGAGCACCTCGCGGCCGGGCCCCAGCGCCGCCTTGAGGAGGGGGCCGCCGCCGAGCACACCGGTACCTTCGCCCGGGAGCTGGGCGAGCGGATCGCCGAGGACCGCCCCGACGTGCTGCACGCCTTCGGCTGGACCAGCGGGCTCGCCGCGGTCTCGGCCGCCCAGGCCGCGGGCGACGAGGGCGGCCGGCCGCGCCTCGTGCAGACCTTCCACGCGCTCAACGCCGCCGAGCAGCGGGCCGGGCTGCCCGAGCGGACCGACCGCGCCCGCATCGAGGCCGCGGTCGCCGGGCGCGCCGACCACGTGCTGGTCGCCTCCGCCGACCAGCGCTTCGAGCTCGCGCGCATGGGCCTGCCGCGGGACCGGGTCAGTGTCGTCCCCAGCGGCGTGGACACCGACCACTTCAGCTCCGAGGGCGGCACCTCCGCTGACACCTGGAGTCCGCGCAAGAACGGCCGCCTGCGCATGGCCTCGGTGACCGACCTGGCGGCCGGCGGCGCCGATGTGCTGATCGCCACACTGCGCCGGCTGCCCGACGCCGAGCTGACGCTCGTCGCCGGGCCCGCGCAGGTCGAGCTGCCGCTGAACGACGACGCGCGGCGCCTGGAGCTGCTCGCCAAGGAGGCGGGGGTGGACGACAGGCTCAGCCTCACCGGCCCCCTCGACCGCAAGGAGCTGCCCCGGCTGCTGCGCTCCGCCGACGTCTACGTCTCCGGCGCCGCCTACGAGCCCTGCGGCGGCGCCGTGCTGGAGGCCATGGCCTGCGGGCTCCCGGTGGTCGCCCGCGGAGCCGGGATCGTCAACGAGGCCGTGCTGCACGGCACGACCGGCACGCTGCTGCGCCAGGCCCGGCCCGATGCGCTGGCCCGCGCCGTGCGCTCGCTGACGGCCGAGCCCACCATGGCGACGGCTTACGGCATCGCCGGCTGCGACCGCGCTGCCTCGCGGTTCACCTGGGAGCGGGTCGCGGCCGAGACCGAGCGCGTCTACCGGCGAGCCTGCCCTGAGGCGGAGGGCGAGCTGCCCTACGCCGCGGGTGATGGTGCACACTAGTCGGCGTTCGGGCGCCGACTGTGCGGCCGGCGCCCGTGCGGACCGGACGGGGCGGCGGCTGCGGCTGGGAGGGCTGCCGGGGTGAGACCATGACGTCGCGCGCTGAGACGGCCGGGACCCATGCGGACCGGACCGCGGACTTTCAGCACCGGGGTGTGTTCTTCTCCTCCGCGGAGGACCTGCGCGGCCGTGTCCTGCCGCGGCTGCGCGCCGCGCTGGACAGCGGCGACCGCGCGGTACTGGGCGTCGCGAAGCCCACCCGCGCAGCGCTCCTGGCGGGACTGCCGCCCGCCGGCGCCGCCGCGGTGGAGTGCGTCGAGCGCGACGAGCTCTACACCGCGCCCGGCCGCACCCTGGCGACCCTGTACGGGCGCGCCCGCACCGAGCATCCCCGCCCGGTGCTCGTTGTGGGCGAGCCTCCCCTTCCGGTGGACGACCCGATGCGGCTGCGTGAGTGGCACCGGCTGGACTCGGTACTGACACGCGCACTGGCCGGCACCCGGCTGCGGCTGCTGTGCCTGCACGACAGCCGCGCCCTGCCCGCCCGCGTGCAGCACGACGTGCGGCGCACCCACCCGGTGCTGGTGGCCCGGGGCGACGAGCACGGCAGCCCCGACTACGTCGAGCCGGCCGACTTCAGTGCTCCCGACCTCGCCCGCCTGCTGCCGGCGCCCGCCGGCGAGCGGCGCAGCCTGGAGATCGACCCCGATCTCGCGTCGCTGCGCACGGCGGTCACCGAGCTCGCCGAGAAGGCCGAGGTACCGCCCGAGCGGCTGGGCGACCTGGTCCTGGCGGTCAACGAGCTGGCCGCCAACGCCGTCGAGCACGGGCGCGGCGGCGGGACCGTCACCCTGTGGCGCAGGCCCGGCTGGATCGTGTGCGACATCGCCGACCGGGGGCCCGGCCTGCGCGACCCCCTGTCGGGCTACGCCCCGGCCGACCCGCTCGGCCCGCGCGGCTACGGCCTGTGGATAACCCGGCAGGTGTGCGACTTCATGGAGATCACCGCCGACGCCGACGGCACGCTGGTCAGACTGCACTTCCGCGCCTGAGCCGGCGGAAGCCGCGCCCGCTTCAGGCGAGGACGGTCTCCACCGCGTGGCCGGTGTCCTCCTCGATGCGCAGGACCTGGTCGATCCCGGCGATCACGAACAGGCGCAGCACGCTGCGCTGCGGGGCCGCGACCGCCAGACCGACGCCCTGGTCGCGGGCCTGGCGGTAAGCGGAGACGAGGACGCCGATGCAGCGGGAGTCGCAGAAGCCCACGCGCGAGAGGTCGATCACGATCCCGCGCCACGGGGGTTCGGCCGCCAGCAGTTCGTCGAGCGCGTCGGCGAGGCCGGGCGAGGTCACGGCGTCGAGCTCGCCCTCAGGGGCGACCACCACGACGTCGCCCTCCGGCCGGACCGGGATGTCCGTCACCACAGTCGCGTTCCTCGATTCCCGCTGGAGGCGCTGCGCGCCGCGGACCGTCTCTCCCCCGCACCGCCGTCGACCGGCGGCGCCGTGCACCGCCTTCGCGGCCGTCCCCCTGCAACGGGCAGGAGGCGGGCCGCGGTTCCCGGACCCGCTCCGGCGAGCCGGTGTTCGGCGTGCGCTCAACATTAACCGCATGACAGCGGTCGATACAGATCGCGTCGCACAGCGTCATAACACTGATACTCGTCGGTACCCGCACGTCTGCACGCCCGCGGCCGGTCCGTGACTCGCGGCGGGCGGCCGCTCGGCCGCCCCGTCCGGCGCGCACCGCGGCTAGCGCCCGCTGTTCTCTGCGTGCTCGGCCACCAGGCTGCGCGCGACGTCGGCGACCTTCATCCGGTTGCGCTGGGCGACCCGCCGCAGCTCGGCGAAGGCCTCGTCGGCGTCGCAGCCGCGCGCGTGCATGATGATGCCCTTGGCCTGGTCGATGACCGCGCGCACCGACATCGCGCGGCGCATGTGGGCGGCCTCCCGCGCCACGTCGGTGTAGCGGCCGGCGCTGTGCAGCGCGACCGCCGCGTGTTCGGCGAGCAGCGCCATCAGCGGAGTGACCGCGTCGCCGTCGAACGCGTCCGCCCGGCCAGCGTGCACGCCGAAGGTCACCACCTCGCCCTCCAGCTTGCACGGGAAGGTCACCGAGGACCGGTCGCCGCATTGCACGGCCATGCTGGTGTAGGAGGGCCAGCGCTCCTCGCGCAGTACGTCGCCCACGGTCACCGGGCGCATCTCGCGCACGGCCTCGACCGTGGGCCCCTCGTCGGTGGTGTACTGGTACTCGAAGGCGGTGGCCAGGTCGGAGTGGGAGGCACCGTAGTCGACGACGACGTGCCTGCCCGCGACCCGCTCCGACTCGTCGGAGCGGTCGTCGCCCGGCGCGATGTCGTGCCAGATGACGACGATCGCCGCGGAGCATCCGGGGACCTCGCGTGCGGCCGCCGCGCTCATCCTGTCCAGCGCGCGCTCCGGTGTGGCGGTCTCCGCCTGGCCCAGCGCACCGATCTCGCGCGCGAGGCGGTCGACCCACATGGGCACCGTCCCCCTTTCCGGTCCGATGCCCCGCCGCGGCCGGGTGGCCGGGAAGGGCGTGTCGAGCGGACCGTGACTCCACGGTAACCGTGATCTCACCGGGACCGTTCCATGCGCTAGCGTCATGCTGGGGGCCGGGCCCGCCCGGCTGCCCGCCCGTCCCACGTCAGGAGTCCCAGCGTGCCGGAGAACCTCGCCGAGCTGCAGCGCGAGATCGCCGAGCTGAGCGATCGCGTGGCGGCACTGCGCAGCACGCACACGATGTACCCCGACGACTCCGCCGACACCGCTGAGGCGGCCCTGGCCGAGCTCGGCTTCGCCGAGCAGCTGCTCCAGGACTGCGGCCGCCGCCTTGCCGCGGCCGAGTCGGCGGCGCCGCGCCGGTCCAACGGCGACGACGAGCGGTCGGTGCTGCGCGCCGTGTTCAGCCAGCTCAGCGTGCCCGTGGTGCTGCTCGACCACGAGGGCTACATCCGGCGGATCAACGCGATCGGCGCCGACCGCCTGGGCAGCTCCCCCGGCTACCTCTCCGGCAAGCCGTTCGCCCACTTCGTGGACCTGCGCCGCCGGGCCGCGATGCGCTCGCGGCTGGCGGCGGTGCTGCGCAGCGGGGAGTCGGCGTCCTTCGAGTCGCGGCTGGCCCAGCGCGGGTGGGCCGAGGACGTGCACATGACGCTCACCCGGCTGGACGTGCCCACCGAGGCGGCCCCGCTGGTGCTGGTGGCGCTGTCGCCGCCGCTGGAGAGCGGGGAGGACGAGGGACCCGCACCGCTGGAGCCCGAGGTGGAGGACCAGGTCGTCGTGCTGGCCGCCCGCCGGCTCGACGTGCTGACCCGGATGACGCGCCTGCTGCTGGCCAGCGCGGGGCCCGGCGGCGCGGGCCGCCCGCTGGCGCTGGACGACGCGGCCGCGCTGCTCGCGGACTCCTACGCAGACTGGGTGGTGGTCGACGTGTGCGACCTGCCCGACAGCGCCGAGCAGGCGCGCCGCGCGGTCGTCGCCGGCCCGTCGGGCGAGGACGAGCAGCGGCGGATGGTGGAGTCGCTGGACCCGTTGCGCTCGGAGATCCCGCGCGAGGTGCTGAAGAACGGCGAGTCGCTGCTCAACCAGCTCATCGACGACGAGACGGCGCTGGGCGAGGCCGCGGGCGGCGCACCGGTGCTCAGCGCCCTGGGCGCGGGTTCGCTGATGTGCGTGCCGCTCAAGGGCAGCCGCGGCGTGCGGGGCGCCCTCACCCTGATCCGCCGCAGCAACCGCGGCAGCTTCCGCCTGGCCGACCTGGGCCTGATCGAGGAGATCGGCGAGCACATCGGCCTGGCGCTGCCGCCCCGCACCGCAGGGTGAGGCCCGGCGGCCGGAGGCGGGAGACGAGACGGAAGGCGCGCTGCCGCCCCCGGTGCGGTCACCCGGTCCTCCCCACCGTCGCCCTCGGTCCGCGAGTACCGCCTGCTCCTGGCGTAGGTTGGCGGTCGGCGGTCCGCGCACCCGCCGACCGCCGTGCTGAAGACGTCACGAAAGGCCGCCGGCCATGGACTACGCAGCATTGGGCCGCACCGGCGTCAGGGTCAGCCCGCTCACCCTGGGGGCCATGAACTTCGGTTCCTGGGCGAACAGCGACCACGACGACGGCGTGCGGATCATCCACCGGGCGCTCGACGCCGGAATCAACGTCATCGACACCGCCGACGTGTACTCGGCGGGCGAGTCGGAGGAGGTCGTCGGAAAGGCCCTCTCCGGGCGCCGCGACGACGTCGTCCTCGCCACGAAAGCCCACGGCTCCATGGGCGAGGACCCCAACATGCGGGGCAACTCGCGGCGCTGGCTCGTCCGCGAGGTGGAGAACAGCCTGCGCAGGCTGGAAACCGACCACATCGACCTGTACCAGATCCACCGGCCCGACCCCGAGTGCGACCTCGACGAGACGCTGGGGGCGCTCACCGACCTCGTGCGCGCGGGCAAGATCCGCTACGCGGGATGCTCGACGTTCCCGGCGCACCGGATCGTGGAGTCGCACTGGGTGGCGGAGCGCCGCGGCCGGGAGCGGTTCGTCACCGAGCAGCCGCCCTACTCGATCCTCGCCCGCGGCATCGAGGCCGACGTGCTTCCGGTCGCACGCGAGTACGGCATGGGCGTACTGCCCTGGAGCCCGCTCGCGGGCGGGTGGCTCTCGGGCAAGTACCGCAAGGGCGTCGAGGTCGACAGCCCGCGGATGGACCGGATACCGGAACGCTATGACCCGGCGAAGCCGCAGAACGCGGCCAAGCTGGAGGCCGTCGAAGAGCTGGTGCGCCTGGCCGAGGACAACGGTCTGACTCTGATCGAGCTGGCCCTGGCCTTCGTGCTGGAGCACCCGGCCGTCAGCTCGGCGATCATCGGGCCGCGGACCATGGAGCAGCTTGAGTCGCAGCTGAGCGCCGCAGAGGTTCGGCTGCCGGCCGAGGTCCTGGACCGCATCGACGAGATCGTGCCGCCGGGCACCAACCTCAACCGGGCCGACGCGGGCTGGACCCCGCCGGAGCTGCGGGCCTCCGCGCGCCGGCGCTGAACTCCGCCCGCGGCAACAGACCGCGGCCGGTGCGGACGGTGGTGACCGCCAGCAGCGGGTCGGGGCGGGTGCGCCCCGGCCCGCTGCGGCGCGCGGAGGACGCGACGCCCGCCGCACCGCGCGGCGCGCTCCGGCCGCGGTCGTCCAGGGCAGCGGCCCCTTCCGGTCCGCGCCCTTTACACGGCGGATCCAACGGTTTAATTTAACCCTCTAGTAACTTACCGCCGAGTAGTCGCGCGGCCGCGGGAGGCGCGCCCGCCGCCGCGCACGCAGACACCCGCCCCTGCGATCCCCCCGCCCCTCCCGGCCCCGCGGCCGGACGTCGCGTCCGAGGTCAGCATGCACGCACCCCGCACACTGTTGGCGACCGCGCTCGCCTCGATACTCCTCGTATCCTCTCTGTCACTTCCCGCATCGGCCGACGACACCGCGACCGGTGCCGAGGTCGCCTACCGCACCATCCCGGGCCACGGCGGAATCGACCTGAGGGCCATGGTCATCACCCCCACCGGCTACGAGGGCCCGCGGCCGCTGCTGGTCATGCCGGCGGCCTGGTCCACCAGCAACCTGCTCTACGTCGGAGCCGCCGAACGCCTGGCCTACGAGTCGGGCTACCAGGTGGTCAGCTACACCTCCCGCGGCTTCTGGGACTCCGGCGGCGAGGTCGAGGTCGCCGGCCCCGCAGACGTGGCCGACGCGAGCAGGGTCATCGACTGGGCACTGCGCGAGACCGACGCCGATCCCGAGCGCATCGGCATGGCGGGGATCTCCTACGGCGCCGGGATCAGCCTGCTTACGGCGGCGGCCGACGACCGCGTCCGCGCCGTCGGCGCGATGAGCGGCTGGGCCGACCTCGCCGATTCCGTTTACGCCAACGAGACGATCAGCTACCAGGCCGTCGAACTGCTGCTCACCTCGGCGCACCTGACGGGCCGGCCCGGCGACGCGCTGCTGGAGATGGAGTCGGAGTACCGCAAGGGCAACGTCCGGCCCGCGCTGGAGCTGTCGCCGGAGCGCTCGGCGGCCACCAAGCTCGGCGCCCTCAACGCCAGCGGACCCGCCATCATGATCGGCCACGCCTGGAACGACGGCATCTTCCCGCCGAGCCAGCTCACCGATTTCTACAGCGCCTACACAGGCCCCAAGCGGCTGATGCTCTCGGCGGGCGACCACGCCACCTCCGAGGCCTTCGGCGCGTTCGGCCTGCCCAACGAGACCTGGAAGTCGCTGACGCGCTGGTTCGACCACCACCTGCGGGGCGTCGACAACGGCGTCGCCGGCGAGGACCCGGTCCGGGTCAAGCCCAACAGCGGCGGCGGCTGGGCGTCCTATGCCGACTGGCCGTCGGTGAGCGAGCACGAGACCACGCTGCACCTGGGCGAGCCCACGCGGTCCTGGACCGACTGGCAGCGCACCGGCGGCCTCGAGGACGAGCCGCGCACCGGCTGGGACTACGACGTGCGCGCCGGGGTCGGTACCACCGCCGAGAGCGGGACGCTGCTGCTCAGCGGCGCGCTCCAGCAGTTCGCCGGCCTGCCCACCGGGGTGGCGCTGCCGCTGGTGGACCGGCGCCGCGCAGGGGTGTGGACGGGCGAGCCCTACCCCGGCGGCGCGCGGATCAGCGGCGCGCCCCGCGCCCGCCTGACCGTGACCCCCACCGCCGCCGAGCAGTCCCTCTACGTCTACCTCTACGACATCGACAGGCACGGCATCGGGTCTTTGGTCACCCACAAGCCCTACACGCTGCGCGGCGCCGAACCGGGGCAGCCGCAGAGCGTGGACGTGCGGATGGAGCCGGTGGTGTGGGAGGTGCCCGACGGGCACCGGCTGGCGCTGGTCGTCGACACCCGCGACGCCCGCTACACCGGCGCGTCCGCGGTCGGGGAACGCGTCACCTTCGGATCGCCTGCAGGGAGTCCTTCCACGCTGACGGTCCCGACCGCCTGAGGCGGCGCGCGGGCCGCGCTCGCTCCGGCCGCCGCGGGCCGCGGTGGTCCGGCGCGCGGGCCGCAACCGCGAAAAGCGGGGGTGCCGACCGGATCGCCCGGTCGGCACCCCCGCTCGTGCGCCCGGCGGGCGGACGCGGCGGCGGTCGGCCTCAGGAGCGCCGCATGAAGAAGAACATCAGCCCGAAGAACGAGATGCCGACGATCACCAGCAGGCCGCCGGCCACGGCGCCGCCGATCAGCAGGCCCTGCGACGGGCCGTCGTCCGCGGCCACGGGATCCTGGGAGGCGCCGCCCGCGCCCCCGTCGTCGGCGGGGGTCTCGGTGGCGATCGGCTCACCGGTCACGTTGACCGTCGCCAGCGCGTCGGTGGCGCTGTCCGGCGAGCAGACCGTGGTCGAGGGGCCCTGGCTCTGCTCGACGTCGATCGTGATGTCGCCCGGCGACACGGTCACCTCGCCCGGAGCGGTCGGGGTGAACGTGCCGTAGAGCCCGGACTCGTCGAAGGTCTCCTCGTTGTTGCCGCCGAACCCGCCCGAGGCCTCGGTGGACGCGCTGGCGGTGGAGGTCGGGGCGGCCTCGCCGCCCAGTTCGACGTCGACGGTCAGGGTTCCCGAGGTGATCTCGCCGCCGTCGGTGTAGGAGTAGTAGTTGTAGTCGCTGGGCTCCATCTGGAACTCGATCTCCTGGCCGACTTCGGCCTCGGCCGGAGCGCCGACGTAGATCTCGATGTTCATCGTCTCCGACAGGTCGTCGACCTGGTCCTCACAGGTGTAGCTGTAGGTGGCCGACGACCCCTCCAGGCTGTCCGCCCAGGCCGGCGTCGTGCCGAGCGAGCCGAAACCCAGGCAGGCGGCGGCGAGCCCGAAGGCAGTGCGGGTCATCGTACGGGACACGGCTGTCGCTCCTATGAGTCCGAGGGAAGAGGCAACTGGATTCCGCGCCGCACCACATGTAGCGACTCAATCCAGGGGGAGGACGAGCTGGTCCTGACAGTGGGGGCGAAGTATGCGAATTGTGGCGGAGGGCCGGGGGCGAACCGCCACGGGAACACCGCGGGCGCCGCGGCACGAGTAGGCATCGTAGGCGACACGTTCGTCCCGAAAAGGGATGATTCGCCCTTTGTTACATACACGAGACCGCAGGTCCACGGGCTTCCCGGGCAGCCGCACCGCTGCTGCGCCGGCCTTCGTTCACTCTGACGCCGCCCGGACCGTCCCGGTTCCGACCGTTCGGGCAATCGGCGGGCCGGTGTCGCCTACTCCGGCCCCCGGATCGCGTCCACCAGGGTGGTGAGCTGCGCCACCGACCGGTCGAGGTCGCGCACGGCCTCGACCGTGTTCGGGTCGGTCTCGTGGTCGTCGGTGACGATCCGCTCGCGCAGCGACTCCAGGTTGGTGTTGATGTCGGCGACGCGCCGGGACAGCTGGTCGGACACCGGAAGAGGGGACTCCCCCGACGCCGTGGCCAGCTCGCGCTGGAGCATCTGCGACTGCGTGCGCAGCCGCTGCTTCATCTGGTGCAGCTCGACGAACACCTCGACCTTGGAGCGCAGCACCCACGGGTCGAACGGCTTGGTCAGATAGTCGATCGCCCGCGATGCGTATCCCCGGAAGACCCGGTGCCGGTCGATGCCGGCACCGGTGAGGAAGATGATCGGGACGTCCTTGGTCTTCTCGCGCTGCTTGATGTGCGAGGCGGTCTCGAAGCCGTCCATGCCCGGCATCACGACGTCCAGCAGGATCACCGCGAACTCTTCCTCGAGAAGCGCCTTCAGTGCCGCCTCGCCCGAGTTCGCGCGCACCAGGTTCTGGTCCAGCGAGGTGAGGATGGCCTCCAGCGCGGTGAGGTTCTCGTCGCGGTCGTCGACGAGGAGGATGTTGGCCTTCTGCGGCACGTCTACTGCTCCTGCTCCTAGTCCGTGCTGTCCGGGCTGTCGTTGCCGTCGGGGGCCTCCCGGCCCTCGCCGTCCTCGGCGCCGCCGTCCAACCACGTGCGGATGACGTTCAAAAGGTGGTCGATGTTGACCGGCTTGGTCACGTAGTCCGAGGCGCCGGCCTCAAGACTGCGTTCGCGGTCGCCCTGCATCGCCTTCGCCGTCAGCGAGATGATCGGCAGCTCGGCGAACTGCGGCATCTCCCGGATGGCCCTGGTCGTGGCGTTGCCGTCGAGCTCGGGCATCATGATGTCCATCAGCACCAGCTCGACGTTCTCGTTGGCCTCCAGCTTCTCGATGCCCGAGTGGCCGTTGTCGGAGAAGTGCACCCGGAGCCCGTGCGCCTCCAGCGCGCTGGTCAGCGCGAACACGTTGCGGATGTCGTCGTCGACGATGAGCACCTCGCGCCCGGCCAGCACCGCGTCGCGGTCGGGGTCCTCCGAAGCACCCGTCTCGGCGGACCCGCCGCCCTCCTGCGCGCCCTCGACCGGCTCGGCCAGGGCAGGCACCGGCGCGGGCTCGGCCGCCTCCTCGGGCTGCTCGGCCTCGTCGTCGGGCGCGGTGGGCTCGACGGTCTCCAGCGGCCCCAGTTCGGCGGGGGTGTCGGGCACCCGCACGTCGACCTCGGTCAGCGGCTCGATGTCGGAGCGGGCGCCGGTGACCTCGGGCGGGGACTCCAGCGACGCGTCCAGCCGCTGGGCCGTGCCCTCGGGCACCCGTACGGGAAGCAGCAGGGTGAACGTACTGCCCTCGCCGTGCACGCTCTGCACCCGGATCTCGCCGCCGAGCAGCCGCGCGAAGTTCTGGCTGATGGACAGCCCCAGGCCGGTCCCGCCGAAGCGGCGGCTGGTACCGCCGTCGCCCTGGTGGAACGCCTCGAAGATCACCTGAAGCTTGTCGTCGGGGATGCCGATACCGGTGTCGGCCACCGAGAACGCGATGATCTCGTCGTTCTCGCCGAACATGTCCAGGTCGGCGTCCTCCAGCGCCCAGGCCGGCTCGATGAGCAGCCGGACCTCGCCGGTGCTGGTGAACTTCACCGCGTTGGACAGCAGGTTGCGCAGGATCTGCTGGAGACGCTGCTCGTCGGTCCACAGGTAGCTCGGGATGTCCGGGGACACCTCGACACCGAAGGCCAGGCCGCGCTCGGCGGTCATCGGCCGGAACGACGCCTCGACGTAGTCGACCAGCTGGCTGATCGACACGTCCGAGGGCTGCACCTCGGCACGGCCGGCCTCGACCTTGGCCAGGTCCAGGATCTCGTCGATGAGCTGGAGCAGGTCGTTGCCCGCCTTGTGGATGGTCTGGGCGAACTCCACCTGCTTGGAGGTCAGGTTCTGCTCGCTGTTGTCGGCCAGCAGCCGCGCGAGGATGAGCAGGCTGTTCAGCGGGGTCCGCAGCTCGTGGGACATGTTCGCCAGGAACTCGGACTTGTACTTGGACGAGATCTGCAGCTGGTGGGCGCGGTCCTCCAGGGAGCGCCGCGCACGCTCGATCTGCCGGTTCTGCAGCTCGATCGCCCGGTTCTGGCTGGCGAGCTGCCCGGCCTTGCTGTGCAGCTCGGCGTTCTTGCGGCGCAGCTCCTCCTGCTGGCGCTGCAGCTCGTTGGAGCGCTCCTGCAGCGCGTTGGTGAGCTGGCGGGACTGCAGCAGCAGGTACTCGGTCTTGGAGTTGGCCAGGATGGTGTTGACCGTGGTGCCCAGCTGGGCCATGAGCTGGCGCAGGAAGTCCAGGTGGACCTCGCGGAAGCGCCCGTAGGAGCCCAGCTCGACCACGCCCAGGACCCGGTCCTCGGAGATGATCGGGAAGATCGCGATGGTCAGCGGCGCGGCCTCGCCCAGGCCGGAGCCGACCTTGACGTAGTCCGAGGGCACATCGTGGATGATCATCTCGCGCTTCTGCGAGATCACCTCGCCGATCAGGCCTGTGCCCGAGCGCACCCGGCGGCGGTCCTCGTCGGGCTGGTAGCCGAAGCCGCCGAAGAGCAGGAAGACCTCCTCGTCGTCCTTCTCCTCCGGCAGGTAGCAGGCGCCGTGCTGGGCCTCGACCAGCGGCGTGACCTCGGTCATGATCAGCCGCGCGAGCTCGTTGAGGTCGCGGTGGCCCTGGATGCGGCCGGAGATGCGCGCGAGGTTGCTCTTGAGCCAGTCCTCGTCGCGCTGCGAGGCGGTGGTCTCGCGCAGGTTGCTCACCATCAGGTTGATGTTGTCCTTGAGCTTCTGCATCTCGCCGCGGGCGTCGACCTGGATGTTCTGGGTGAGATCGCCGCGGGTGACCGCGCTGGCGACCTCACCGATCGCGCGCACCTGCGTGGTCAGGTTGCCGGCCAGCTCGTTCACGCTGTCGGTCAGCTGCTTCCAGGTGCCCGACACGCCGTCGACCTTGGCCTGGCCGCCCAGCTGGCCCTCACTGCCGACCTCGTGGGCCACGCGTGTGACCTCGGTGGCGAACGCGGAGAGCTGGTCGACCATGATGTTCACGGTGTCCTTCAGCTCCAGGATCTCCCCCTGGGCGTCGACCGTGATCTTCTTGCTCAGGTCGCCCTTGGCCACCGCCGAGGTGACCTGGGAGATATTGCGCACCTGTGTGGTCAGGTTCTGCGACATCGAGTTGACGTTCTCGGTGAGCGCGTTCCAGATGCCCGAGACGCCCCTGACGTCGGCGCGGCCTCCCAGCTTGCCCTCGGTACCCACCTCGCGCGCCATGCGGGTGACCTCGTCGGCGAACGCCGAGAGCTGGTCGACCATGACGTTGATGGTGTCCTTCAGCTCCAGGATCTCGCCCTTGGCGTTGACGGTGACCTTCTTGGTCAGGTCGCCGCGGGCGACCGCCTGGGTGACGATGGAGATCTGGCGCACCTGGTGGGTCAGGTTGTTGGCCATGGAGTTGACGTTGTCGGTCAGGTCCTTCCAGACCCCCGACACCCCGCGCACGTGCGCCTGGCCGCCGAGCGTCCCCTCGGTGCCCACCTCGCGGGCCATGCGGGTGACCTCGTTGGCGAAGGACTCCAGCTGGTCCACCATCGTGTTGACCGTGTCCTTGAGGTCGAGCATCTCGCCCTGCGCGTCGACCGTGATCTTCTTGGACAGGTCGCCCTTGGCCACCGCCGTGGTCACCTGCGAGATGTTGCGCACCTGGTAGGTGAGGCTGTTGGCCATGGAGTTGACGTTGTCGGTCAGGTCCTTCCAGATGCCCGAGACGCCCTTGACGTTGGCGCGGCCGCCCAGCTTGCCCTCGGTACCGACCTCGCGGGCCACCCGCGTGACCTCGTCGGCGAAGGAGTCGAGCTGGTCCACCATCGTGTTGACCGTGTCCTTGAGCTGGAGCATCTCGCCCTGGACGTCGACGGTCACCTTGCGGCTCAGGTCGCCGCGCGCGACGGCCGTGGTCACCTGCGAGATGTCGCGTACCTGGTTGGTCAGGTTGTCGGCCATGGAGTTGACGTTGTCGGTCAGGTCCTTCCAGATACCCGACCCGCCCTTGACATTGGCGCGGCCGCCCAGCTTGCCCTCGGTGCCCACCTCGCGGGCCACCCGCGTGACCTCGTCGGCGAAGGAGTCCAGCTGGTCCACCATGCCGTTCACGGTGTCCTTGAGCTGCAGCATCTCGCCCTGGACGTCGACGGTCACCTTGCGGCTGAGGTCACCCTCGGCCACCGCGGTGGTCACCTCGGAGATGTTGCGCACCTGGGCGGTCAGCCGCGAGGCCATCTGGTTGACGGACTCGGTGACGTCGCGCCAGGCGCCGGAGACCCCCTCGACCTGGGCGCTGCCGCCCAGCTTGCCCTCGGTGCCCACCTCGCGGGCGACCCGCGTGACCTCGTTGGTGAACCCGTTCATCTGGTCGGCCATGCGGTTGACCGAGGTCGCCAGGCGCAGCAGGTCGCCGTGGAGCGAACCGTGGCGGCTGGTGAGGTCGACGCGCTGGGACAGGTCGCCGCCGGCGACCGCGTCGAGGATCTGGGCGACGGAGGTCACCGGCTCGCTGACCTCGTCGAGCAGCTGGTTCAGCGACCGGACGCTCTTGCCCCAGGCGCCGCGGGCCGGGCTGACGGCGATGCGCTCGTTCAGCCGGCCCTCGGTGCTGACGACGCCGCCCACGCGCTGAAGCTCGCTGCTGAGCTGCTCGCAGTGGTCCAGTACCTGGTTGAATACAGAGGCGATCTCACCGGACCGGCCCTCGCCGCGAGAGTCCAGTCGTACACTGAAATCGCCGTCTCGCATGCTGTAGAGCGCGCGGAGCAGCTCGTCGAGCTGCGCGTCGTGCTTGTCCGGCGCCCGTGTGGCCTCGGGCATGGATCCCCTCCTCAAACTGCTCACTACGGGCATCTCGGGCCCGTGGGGGACCGGGGCCGCCTGGTCGGCACGTGATCCCACCTGGCAGGATCGTCGTCCATGGTCATCGACGCACCGTACCGTGATGGTCGACGGCCGTACCAGACGCCAGTCGAGATGGACCGCGATGCTCCAGGTTATGCGGCTTGACCGCGCACTAGACGAACGTTGCTGAAATCATGGCTTGGTTGCTTTACCCACTGTGCCCGCTTCCGGGGGTCGATGCGGACACGGCGGGACGTCACCGCTCGAAGGGAAGATCGTAGGGAATGGTGGCCGGTACCGCTCCGCTCAGCTCGGATCCGCATTTCTCCCGCAACCGCGAAACCGTACGGCTAAACGATGCCACATGACACGGGTGAGCCGATGAAAGTCGCCCGCCGGGAGTTCTCACCCACTCCCGCCACCGCGGCCCAGGCGCGCGACTTCGTGCGCGACACCCTCACCGAATGGGGTGCCGGTCAGGCCGCGGACGACGTCGTCCTGCTCGTCAGCGAGCTGGTGACCAACGCCGTCGTGCACGCCGAGAGCGTCCTCGAACTGGTCGTGCGCCGCCTGCACGGCGCCGTCGAGGTGGTCGTGGCCGACCGCGTCCCCGAGCGCGCCGTGCCGCAGGCGGGCCCCCTCACCGTCGACACCGCCCCCGCCGCCGATCCCGGGCGCAGCGGCGGGCTGGGGCTCGCGCTGGCCGCGGCGATCGCGACCAGCTGGGGCGTCAGCTACAGCAAGGACGACAAGGCCGTCTGGTTCCGCATCCAGGACGAGGCGGCCGAAGGCGACGAGGCCGGACAGGACGAGGCCCCCGGCGCGGCGCTGGGACCGCCCGCTCCGGTGCGCCAGCCGCGGCGCCGCCCCTCGCGGCCCAACCCCTGGGCCGCGCTCGACGCCGCCCTGTCGGCGCGGCTGCCGCTGCCCGACCTCCTCGACCGCACGGTGGAGTACTCCCGGTCCGCGCTGGGCGGCGACGCCGCCTACATCGCGCTGGCCACGACCGACGAGACCGAGTGGGACCTGCGCGCGGCCACCGGGCTGACCGACGACCCCTGGCGCCCCTTCCGCAGCCGCACCGAGGAGACGTTCCCCTCTGTGGCTCCCGCGCCAGGCGCCATAATCAACGACGACCTGATGATCGCGCGCGCCCACCGCGGCAAGCTGGCCCAGGCGGGCATGCGCTCGCTGGTGACCGCGCCGCTGATCGTCGACGGCCGCATCACCGGCCTGATCGGCGTGGCCTCGCGGCGCATCCGGCACTTCGGCGACACCGCCGCCAAGCGGCTGCAGGACGGCGCCGACCGTATCGCCCTGCCCATCGAGCGCGCCCGCCTGGCCGAGGTCGAGCTCGCCCGGCGCGCGAGCCTGAGCTTCCTGGCCGAGGCCAGCGACCTGCTCACCGGCACGCTCAACGAGCACATGACGGCCGCCCTGGCCTGCCAGCTGGTGGCCTCGCGGCTGGGCAGCTGGTGCGCGGTGCACTCCACCAGCGAGCTGGGCACCACGCGGCTGACGCACACCATGCACCGCAACGAGAACTACAACGACGTGCTGCGCACCCTGCTGACCGAGCTGCCGCCGCCCGTCCAGCGCGAACCGCGCCCGCTGTGGAGCCGCGAGATGCTGTCGGCGGCCGGGCTGGTCGACGAGCTGCTGCTGGAGCTGGCCGAGGGGCCCGCCATAAGCGTTCCGCTGGTGGCGCACGGCCAGACGCTCGGCCGGATGACGCTGGGCAAGGACGCCGACGCCGACTTCACCCGCGACGACGTCGACGTGGTCGACGACCTCGCCCGCCGCGTCTCCTCGGCGATGGAGAACGCCCGGCTGTACGCCGGCCAGACCTCGATGAGCGAGGCGCTGCAGCGCAGCCTGCTGCCCGCCAAGGAGAAGGAGCCGGCCATCCCCGGCGTCGACCACGCGGTGTTCTACCGCTCGGCCGACGAGCGCACGGTGGTCGGCGGCGACTTCTACGACGTGTTCGCGACCGACGGGCGGTGGTGCTTCGCGATCGGCGACGTGTGCGGCACCGGGCCCGCCGCGGCGGCGGTCACCGGCCTGGCCCGCCACACCCTGCGTGCACTGGCCCGCGAGGGGTTCTCGCCCGCGCACATCATGGAACGGCTGAACAAGGCCATCCTGGACGAGAACACCAGCACGCGGTTTCTGACCATGCTCTACGGCGAGATGACCCCGCTGGGCGCGCCGGGCCAGGGCATGCGGCTGCGCCTGGTCTCGGCGGGGCACCCGCTGCCGCTGCGCCTCAACCAGAAGGGCGAGGTCGACGCCGTCGGCGCGTCGCAGCCGCTGCTGGGCGCGTTCGAGGACGTGGACTTCTACACCGAGACCATGGAGATCCACTCGGGCGAGGTGCTGCTGGCGGTCACCGACGGCGTGACCGAGCGCCGCAACGGCCCCGACATGCTCGGCGACGACGGGCTCACGCGGATCTTCGCCAACTGCTCGGGGCTGACGGCCCAGGCGGTGATCGTGCGCATCGACCGCGATCTGGAGGAGTTCGCCCCGGGCGGGCACACCGATGACACGGCGATGCTGGTCCTGCGGTTCCTTTAGCGCACCCGGGACCGCTCCGCGGCCACCGGAGGCGAGCCCGTCGGCACAGGGCGGCCGGCGCGGCGCACTCGGTCAGAGCCAGCCCATCTCCTGGGCCGTGCGGATGGCGGCCATGCGGTTGGCGGCGCCGGTCTTGGCGATGGCGCTGGACAGGTAGTTGCGCACGGTGCCCTCGCTCAGGTGCAGCGTGCGGGCGATCTCGCCGACCGCCCAGCCTTCTGCGGCCGAGCGGAGCACCTCGCTCTCCCGGGCCGTCAGGGGGTTCTCACCCGAGGCCATCGCGGCGGCGGCCAGTTCGGTGTCGATGTAGCGGCCTCCCTCGTGCACCTTGCGGATCGCGCCGGCGAGCTGGTCGACGGGGGCGTCCTTGGCCAGGAACCCGCGCGCGCCGGCGGCCAGCGCGCGGCGCAGGTAGCCGGGGCGGCCGAAGCTGGTCAGCATCAGCACGCCGCATCCGGGCGCCGCCTCGCGCAGCTCGCCGGCGACCTCCAGTCCTCCCCTGCCCGGCATCTCGATGTCCAGGACCGCGATGTCGGCGCCGGTGGCGGCCACGGCCCCGGCGACCTCGTCACCGCGCCCGACCTGGGAGACCACCTCCAGGTCCGGCTCCAGCCCCAGCAGCGCCGCGATCGCGCCGCGCACCAGGTGCTCGTCGTCGGCGAGAACGACTCGGATCACGCGGGCACGTCCTTCCTCCCCGGTGTTGGACCCGGGTCACGGCCGGGCGGCGGTTCCGCGACCGCCCCGCCGCCGCGGGTGGCCGCCGGCAGCGGCAGCACGGCGCGCAGCAGGAAGCCCTCGCCGCCGGATGCGGGACCGGCGGTGAGCGCTCCCCCCGCGCTCGCGACCCGCTCCGCCAGCCCGGACAGACCGTTGCCGAAGGGCGCGCCGTCACCGCCCTCTTGCGTACCGTCGTCGAAGACCTCGGCGACCAGGCTGTCGCTGTCGCGGCGCAGAGTCACGGCGCAGCGCTTGGCGCAACTGTGCCGCAGCACGTTCGTGGTTCCCTCGCGCACCACCCACGAGGCGAGCGAGCGCTGCTCCGCGGGGACGTCGGTGTCGGCGCCGGTGACGGTGCAGCGCACCCCGGCGGCGGCCAGAACCGCCCGGACGCCCTCGGCCTCGGCGGCCAGGTTGACGTCGCGGTATCCGGACACAGCGGTGCGCACCTCGCGCAGCGCGTCGCGGGCGAGGTGCTGCACGGCGCTCATCTCGCGGCCGGCCGCCCGGGGATCGGCCTCCACCAGCCGGGCCGCGAGCTCGCTCTTGACGGCCAGCGCGGACAGGCTGTGGCCGAGCAGGTCGTGCATATCGCGGGCGAAGCGCAACCGCTCCTCGGTCACCGCCAGCCGCGCCTGGGCGTCGCGGGCGGCGTGCGCCTCGGTGACGACGTCCCACAGCACGATGATTGCGACGTTGCTGAACAGCATGACCAGGAAGACGATGAGGTGGAAGAACACCAGCCAGGCGGCGACCGTGCCCATCGCCGACGCGGGAGAGCCCCACATCGTCACCAGGATCGGCGCGACGCCCGCGGCCAGCATCAGCGCGGCGTAGCCGGCCTTGTCCCGGATCCGGCCGGTGACGGCGACGCTGGCGGCCCAGAACTGGGGGACGCTCAGCGTGGCGGGGTTGGGGCCCAGCAGCCCGACCGTGACCAGCAGCGCCAGGTAGGACAGCGCCACGTCGCGCCGCAGCGTGGCGCTGGGGCGGTCGATGCGGGTGCGGATGACCCGCATGGACAGGTAGGCCACCAGCACCGAGCACAGCACGCCGACCGCGGACAGCACCACGTCCTGGGGGAAGGGCCCCCGGCTGGCGAAGGTCCGCGTCGCCTCGTTGGGCGCCATGAGGTTGGTCGCGCCGGCGACTGCGGTGAACACGCAGAAGAGCGGTGTCGTCGTCGACAGCGACAGCACGATGCGGCGCGCACGGTTCAGCCTGCGGCCGGTCCGGTCCGCATGACCGGCCAGCACCGCTGTGCCGCCGTCCGCGTCGGTGTCGGCCACCTGCACTCCTTTCCGCCGGTCTCCCCGCCGTGCGGCTCGCCGCGGCTCGCCGCGCCGATCAGCCTAGACGCACGGCACCCCCGGTCGGGGACGCCGGCGGCGGCGGGGCCGGCCGTCCTCCGGTCACGCCGCCGCCGGTCCGCCGGCGGGAGCGCGCCCGCGGCCCGCCGGCGGAGTCGCACGCTCAGCCGGGCTGGCGGGGGTCCCAGCGGAAGGAGCGCAGGGACAGCACCGCGACGGCCGTCCAGACCAGCACGACCGCCAGCGACGGCAGCGCGGCCGCCCACAGCTCCGCGACCGATGCCGGGTCCGCGCCCGCCAGCCCGCCGAACACGTCCCGGCCGAGGTAGCCGCTGCGCAGCAGGTCCACCGCCGGCGCCATCGGCAGCAGCCGACACGCGGTCGCGAGCCAGTCGGGCAGCATGGCCAGCGGCACCATCATGCCGCTGGAGGCGTAGAAGAGCAGGAACGGGACCATGCTCATCATCTGCGCGCTCTCGGCGTTGCGCGCGAAGCGGCTGGACGCCGCGCCGAACAGCGACATGGTCACCGTGGTCAGCACCGCTGTCAGCACCACCATCACCGGGTCGCTCGGCAGCTCGCCGACCCCGGCGGCGAGCACCGCGAAGACCATGGCGCTGAGGACGGCAACCGCGGCCAGAACCGAGAGGGTCGTCGCGCCGAACAGCGCGAACGGAGGGACGCCGCTGGCGCGGAACCGCTTGAGGATGAGCTGCTCGCGGCGGGCCGCGTAGATGTTGGAGGCGTGCATGACGCCGATCATCATCGCGATGACGGCGGGGGTTCCGGAGAGCGCGATCGCCTCGGTCCTGACTCCGGGGATGGCCGACTCGCCCTGAGTGACCATCGCGATCCCGACGAAGAACAGCGGGAACAGCACGTAGAACAGCGCGGTGCGGTACCGGTAGATCAGGGTGAGCTCGGTGCGGGTGAGCCGCAGGGCCTGGCGCACCGGGTGTACGGGGTGGCGCACGCGCGCTCCCGGGGAGCCGCTGCGCGCCGGCGTGCGGGTGGGGGTGGTCATGTGTGTTTCCTCTGCGGTCGTGCGCGGCGGAAGTCGTGCGGGGCCCTCGCGGGGCGCGCGGCGGTTCAGTCGGCGCCGGCGGGGGTCGCGGCGATGCCGGAAGCGCCCTCGGCGACGCTGAGGAAGACGTCCTCCAGCGACGCGCTGCGCAGTTCCAGCCGGCCCAGGGACGTGCCGCGCTCGCGGGCCCAGTCCAGCAGCGGCTCCATCGCCCGGTGGGCGCGGCCGTCGGCGTCGTCGCCGCGCACGGTGTAGCGGACCCAGGCGTCGCCGCCGCGGACCTCGGCGGCGGCGGTCGCGCCCGGCAGCTCCGGCAGGTCCTCGAAGCGGACGTCGGCGGGCATCCGGAAGGCGATGCGGTCGCCCCATTCGACGACGACGTCGTGCAGGGCGCCCTCGGCCCTGAACTCGCCGCGGTGCATGATGGCGAGCCGGCCGGCGAGGTGCTCCGCCTCCTCCAGGTGGTGGGTGGTGAGCAGGACGGCGGTGCCCCGGCGGACCAGGTCGCCGATGAGCGTCCAGGTGGCCCGCCGGGCCTCGGGGTCCATACCGGTGGTCGGCTCGTCCAGGAACAGCACCTCGGGGCGCGAGAGGACCGCCAGCCCCAGGTCGAGCCGGCGCTTCTGGCCTCCGGAGAGCTGGCGCACCTGGACGCCGGCCTTCTCGGTGAGGCCGGTCAGCTCCAGCACCTCGGCGCGGTCCATCGGGTCGGCGGCGAGGTCGCGGGAGAGGTCGATTGTCTCGGCGGTGGTCAGCTCCGGGAACAGGCCGCTGTGCTGCAGTACGGCGTCGACGCGGTCGCGGAGGCCGGGCGGCTGCCCGTAGGGGTCGGCGCCCAGGACGCGGACCGTTCCCGCGCTGGGGCGGCGGAACCCCTCCAGGGTCTCCACGGTCGTGGTCTTGCCCGCCCCGTTGGTGCCCAGCAGGGCGAAGAGCTCTCCCGGCCGGACGTCGAAGGAGACCCCCCGGACCGCCTCGAAGTCGCCATAGCTCTGCCGCAGGTCGCGGACGCTGATCGCGGGTTCGCCCGCGCCGTGCTCGGCCGCGGGCCGTTCTGCTGTGCTCATGACTTCGATTCTTCCGTCTCACTCGCCGTGCGCCCAAGAAGCCGTTGTCACCGCCCGCCCGTGAGAACCGCCCGGCCCCGCACATGACACCTGTCATGCGCGCGGGCCCGGATTTCGGACCGAGCAGTAGGCGCGGAACTCGGAACGCCCGCCGGACCGCGACCGCCCGGCGAATGGGAGAAAATCGGCGCGAACGGCACTGTCCGCTGCGAACGCGTTCGGTATTCGGGCGCAATTCAACGCATCCCGATAAGCCGATCATCGGCGTTTTTCCAGCGTTTCCGCCCGAGCGCACGCGGCACCCCGATAGCTTCCCGCCATGCCCTCGAACGCCCATGAGATGCCGATCGAGTTCGTCAAGAACCGCCCTGAGTTGGTCACGCGCCTACTGGAGGACGAGTTCGGTGTCGACCTCCCCCCGTACGAGCACGCCGACATGGCGTCGGAGAACTGCACGCGGTTCAAGACCACGAACTTCTACTGCGACCGCGTCGTCGCCCTGCGCGACGGCTCGCAGGCACTCATGGCGGTGATCGCCGAGGTACAGCGCAGAGAGGACACCCGGAAGCGCTACTCCTGGCCGGTCTACATCGCCACGGTGCGCCAGAACCTGGAATGCCCGGTGATGCTGATCGTCTTCTGCCCCGACGAGAAGACCGCTGTGTGGGCGCGTGAGCCCATCGACCTCGGCCAGCCCGGTATGCGGCTGGTCCCGTTCGTCGTCGGGCCCGACGAGATTCCGGTGGTCGTCTCAGCGGAGGAGGCGAGGGAGCTCCCCGAGCTCGCGGTGCTCTCGGCACTGGCACACGGCGGCGAGGAGGAGAAGATCCTGGTCGCCTGCGCGGAAGGGCTGAAAACCCTCAACAACGACGACTTCTCCGTCTACCATGACTACATGGTGTCCGCGCTCAGGGGAGCGGCACGAGAGAACTGGGATGCACTGATGGCCAATCCGACTTTCACCTACCAGTCCGACTTCGCCCGCAAGTACATCAGCGAAGGCAGGGTCGAAGGCAAGGCGGAGTGCGTGGTCTCCGCGCTCCGCCACCGGGGGCTGAACGTCTCGGACGAGGTCGCGAACCGCGTCAGCGCCTGCACCGACCCCGACCAGCTCGACACCTGGCACGCGCGCGCCTTCAGCGCCAACGCCGCCGAAGACATCTTCGACAGTCCCGGAGCCTCCACATCCGACCGGTAGAGCGGGAACCACCCATGACGGGGCCGACCGCCCGATCCCCGGTTCCTCCGGCGCGATCCCGACCGCGCTCAAGGGAGCGGCACGAGAGAACCGGGATGCACTGATGGCCAATCCGACTTTCACCTACCAGTCCGACTTCGCCCGCAAGTACATCAGCGAAGGCAGGGTCGAAGGCAAGGCGGAGTGCGTGGTCTCCGCGCTCCGCCACCGGGGGCTGAACGTCTCCGGCGAGGTCGCGAGCCGCATCAGCGCCTGCACCGACCCCGACCTACTCGACACCTGGATGGAGCGCGCCCTTGGCGTCGACACCGCCGAGGACATCTTCGACTGACACGATCGGCCGGTGCAGGCTCCGGCCCCGGCCCCGCCGGGGCCGCTGCGGTCAGCTGTCGAAGCCCATCCCTACGGCGTCGAGGGTGCGCAGCCAGGCGTTGCGGCGGCCGCCGTCGCGGTCGGCGGCGGCGATGGCCCGCTTCGTGGCCTGGATCCCGGCGTAGCGCAGCGGCTCGGGCGGGAAGGGGACGGGCTTGGCGCGCACCATGGCCAGGCGGGTCCGCTCGGTGTCGGCGCCGTCGAGACGGTCCAGCATCACCTGGGCGCCGAAGCGGGTGGCCCCCACGCCGAGGCCCGTGTAGCCGGCGGCGTAGGCCAGGCGGCCGCGGTGGGCGGTACCGAAGAACGCGCAGAACCGGCTGCAGGTGTCGATCACCCCGCCCCAGCTGTGCGTGAAAGAGAGGCCTTCCAGCTGCGGGAACGTTGTGAAGAAGTGGCGCGCGAGCCGGTGGAAGGTGTCCGGGCGCTGGTCGTAGGCGGGACGCACGCGGCCGCCGTAGTGGTAGACGACGTCGTAGCCGCCCCACAGGATGCGGTTGTCGGCGGTGAGCCGGTAGTAGTGGAACCGGTTCCCGGAATCGCTGACGCCCTGGCGGTTTCCCCAGCCGACGGCGGCAAGCTGCTCGCTGCTCAGCGGCTCGGTGGCCAGCGCGTAGTCGTAGACGGGCGCGACGAAGTGCCGGACGCGCCGCAGCGGGCCGGGGAAACCTCCACCGCCCCAGGCCACGCGCTCGGCCGAGACCGAGCCGCCACGCGACTCCAGCCGCAGGCCGCCGCGCTCGGGGCGGATCGCCCGCACGGGGGTGTGCTCCCGGATGCGCACGCCCAGCCGGAGGCAGGCCTCGCGCAGCCCCCACGCCAGCTTGGCCGGGTGCACCATGGCCACGCCGTCGGGATCGAAGAGGCCTCCCAGGTAGGTGGGCGAGTCGACCTCGGCGCGGACCCGGGCGCCGGTCAGGGTGCGCACGCGCTGGCCGAGGGCGCGCAGGGCGGCGGCCTCGTCGGTGAGGTCGTCGACCTGCCAGGGCTCGGTGGCCACGGCCATCTCGCCGGTGCGCTCGAACTCGCAGTCGATCCCGTGGCGCTCGACGGTGCTCTGGATGCCGTCGAGGTTCTGGCGGCCCAGCCGCTCCAGTTCGGCGATCTCCTCCGGCCAGCGCTGGGCCCCGTTGCCGTGGCCGTGGGTGAGGCTGGCGGCGCAGAACCCGCCGTTGCGGCCGGAGGCCGCCCAGCCGACCGTGCGCGCCTCCAGCAGCACGACGTCGCGCCCGGGGTCGCGCTCCTTGGCGATGAGGGCGGTCCACAGCCCGCTGTAGCCGCCGCCGACGACGGCGAGGTCGGCCCGCTCGGCGCCCGACAGCGCGGGTGCGGCCTCGGGGACGGCGTGCCCGGCCACCTCGGGGTCGAGCCAGAAGGTGCGCGGACGGGCCTGGGCCAGCGCACGGGAGACCTGTGCGGTGCGGGAGGCGTCCGGATCGGGTGCGGACGCGGTCGCGGGGGCGGACACGTGGATCAACTCCGTTCGCGGATGCTGCTCATGCGGGACGTGCTTGCGGCGGTCCCGGCGGTTCGGGCCCTGCGGCCGGCCGTGTGCCTGCGGACGGTCCGGTGTCCGCCCGGCGGCGGCGCGGGCGCGCCGCCGCCGGGCGGACCTCAGCGGCTGCGGCGGCGGGCCAGCACCATGTTGCCGACGGCCAGCAGCACGCCGACGCCGAAGATCAGCGTGCCCATCACGTTGACCTGCGGTGGGATTCCCACGCGGGTGGCGCCCCAGATCCACAGGGGGAAGGTCTGGGTGCTGCCGGAGACGAACGACGTGATGATGTAGTCGTCGACCGAGAGCGCGAAGGCGATCAGCCCGCCGGAGGTGATCGCCGGCACCAGCAGCGGCAGCGTCACCAGCCGGAACGTGGTCAGCGGGCTGGCGCCGAGGTCGCGCGCGGCCTCCTCGATGCCGGGGTCCATGGTCAGGACCCGCGCCCGCACGGTGATGGCCACGAACGACACCGAGAACATCACGTGGGCGATGAGAATGGTCCAGTAGCCCACGGCGATGTTCATGGTCAGAAACATCGACAGCAGCGAGGCGCCCAGCACGACCTCGGGCGCGGAGATCGCCGAGAACATCACCAGGTTGGTGGCCGACTGGCCGAGGAACCGGTAGCGCCCCAGGGCCAGGCCCAGCAGCGTGCCGAGGAACCCGGCGATGAGCATGGTCAGCACCGCGATGGTGACGGTGTTCAGCAGTGCGACGTTGAGGTCGGGGTAGGCGAAGGCGTCGGAGTACCAGCGGAGGGTGAAGCCCTCCCAGGTGACGTTGTGCCGCCCCTTGATGTCGTTGAAGCTGAACACGACCATGAACACGATGGGCGCGAACAGCCAGCACAGCACGCCCCAGGTGAAGTACTTGCCCCAGTCGGGCCGGAGCCGCTCGCCGCCCCGGCGGCCGCGTGCGGGCCCGGCCGCTCGGAGCGAGCCGGCGGGACCGGTCTCGGTCGCGGTCATCGCGCCTGCACCTCCATCACCTGCTCGGTTCCCAGCGCCTTGGCGTAGCTGAAGATCCCGACCAGCAGCACCGCCATGAGGATGAAGGTGATGGCCGCCGCCAGCGGGTAGGCGTTGTTCACCAGGTACTGGGTCTGGATCACCTTGCCGATCATGGTGTTGCCGGTACCGCCGAGCACCGTCGCGTTCACGTAGTCGGCGCTGGTCGGGATGAACACCATGATCACGCCGGCGAACACGCCCGGCAGCGACATGGGCAGCACCACGCGCACGAACGCCTGCACCCGCCCGGCGTAGAGGTCGTAGGCGGCCTCGACGACCCGGTGGTCCATGCGCTCCAGGACCGCGTAGATCGGCAGGACCATGAACGGCAGGAAGTTGTAGGCCAGGCCGAAGACCACCGCCGTCGCGGAGTTGAGAACCCCGAACTCGCCGGGCAGCAGCCCCGCGCTCTTCAGCGTGCCCAGGACGATCCCGTTGTCGGAGAGCAGGAATCCCCACGAGATCGTCCGCAGCACGAAGGACACGAAGAACGGCAGCAGCACCAGAAGCAGGTAGGTCGACTTGTAGGCGCCGCCCTTGAACGCGATCCAGTAGGCGACGGGATAGCCGATGGCGATGCACAGCACCGTCGCCAGGCCGCCGTAGACCAGGGAGCGCACAATCTGCTCCCAGTACAGGCCTACGGCGCGGGTGTAGTTGCCCACCTCGAAGGTGAACGCGTAGCCGGCGCCGAGGCTGCCGGTCATCAGCGACATCGACACCACGCTGGCGATGGGCGCCACGAAGAACAGCGCCAGCCACATCCAGCCGGGCAGCACCAGCGCGTAGGGCGCCAGCCTGCGCGTGCGCCCCCGCCTGCCCGTTCGTTCGGCCGCCATGGTCAGGACTGCGAGATGGCGAGGAACAGCGGGGAGAAGTTCTCCTCGTTGTTGCTGGTCACCGGGACGTAGTTGTGCAGCTTCGCGTAGTCGTCGTCATTGGGGAAGACCAGGGGGCTGTCGACGATGCGCTCCAGCGTCTCCTTGTCGTCGCCGGAGGCCTCCTCGGCCTTGCCGCGCAGGATGTCCCGCGCCTCGGGCACGGGCGTGATGTAGTTGATGTACTCCGTGAGGTCCGCCGCGATCTCGGGGTCGTAGAAGAAGTTCATCAGCATCAGGGCGTCGACCGGGTTCTTCGCGGTGAAGGGGACCATCATGTTGTCGCTCCACAGCGTGGCGCCCTCTTCGGGGACGACGAACTTCAGGTTGGTCCCCTCTTCGGCGTTCTGCTGGAAGATGTCGCCGGACCAGGCCATGGACAGCCACACGTCGCCGTTGCTCAGCGGCTGGATGTAGTCCTGGGAGTAGTAGCGACGCACGAGGCCCTTGTCGCGCTGCTCCTGGAGCGCGTCGGCGGCGTCGATCCAGTCCGACTCGCCGGAGTCGGCCGGCTTGACCCCGTTGTAGAAGAGCCCGAAGTTGGCCAGCTCCTGGGGGTCGGAGAACATGCCGACCTTGTCCTCGAAGGCGGGGTCCCACAGGTCGGCGATGCTGGTGATCTCCCGGTCGACGTACTCGGGGTTGTAGGCGATGCCGGTGATGCCCGAGGCGTAGGGGATCGTGTAGCGGTTGCCGGAGTCGTAGCTGGTGTTCTTGTAGATGTCGGCGGCGTGGTCGGCGAAGTTGGGCAGCTTGGAGTGGTCCAGCGGCGCCAGGTAGTTCAGCTCGATGAGCTTGTTCAGCTCGATGCCGTTGGTCAGCACCATCAGGTCGTAGCCGATGGGCTCGGCCTGGGCGAGCATCGGCTGGATCTTGCCGAAGAACGACGGGTTGTCCTGGACGGCCTCGTCGTAGTTGACCTTGATGCCGGTCTCTTCGGTGAAGGCCTTCAGCTCGGGGTGGCCGGGGTCCATGTACAGAGGCCAGTTGGCGAAGTCGAGCCGGCCGTTGCTCTTCTTTCCGTCCCAGAAGCCTTTGGCACTGGTCGACTCGCCGCCCTGGCCTTCCACTCCGCAGGCGGAGAGGGTGAGGCCGGCGGCGGTCAGTCCGGAGAGCCCGAGCATGCCGCGTCGGCTGAGTCGGGGCTGGGTGAGCCCGCGCGCGAGAGCTGCTTGCGCGGGGGTGAGGCGTCGGGTCACGGCGGTCCGCTCTTTCCTGCTTGGGGGGTGGGGACGGAGGGAGGGCGGGTGACCGGACGGCAGGTGTCCGGCACTCCCGGTTCGGCCGTGCGGGCCGCGCACCGGCGGATCGGTGCCCGGCCCCCGCGGCCCCTAGCCCGGAAGGGCGTAGGCGTGTTCGGGACGCCACGACACCCAGACGGTGTCGCCGCGCTCGGCGGCGCTTGCGGCGTCGGAGGAGTTCTGCCGGAAGACGACCATCTCGGTGCCGTCGCCGAGCCGGACCGTGTAGTGCGTGGCCGAGCCGAGGTAGACGACCTCGGCGACAGTGCCGGACAGCCGCGCCCGGTCGCCCGGCGGCTCGGCGGTCTCCAGCGCGATCTTCTCGGGGCGGACGGTCAGGTCGACCCGCGAGCCGGGCGCCGCCGCGCCGATGGCGGGGATCTCGCCGGCGCCCTCCACCCGGACCGTGGCGCGGTCGCCGCTGTGCCCGGTGACCGTTCCACTCAGCAGGTTGGAGGTGCCGATGAACCCCGCGGTGAAGCGGGTGGCGGGCCGCTCGTAGATCTCGGCGGGGGTGCCCAGCTGCTCGACGCGGCCGCCGTTCATCACCGCGATGCGGTCGGACATGGTCAGCGCTTCGCCCTGGTCGTGGGTGACGTAGACGAAGGTGATGCCGACCTCGCGCTGGATGCGCTTGAGCTCGATCTGCATGGCCTGGCGCAGCTTGAGGTCGAGCGCGCCAAGCGGCTCGTCGAGCAGCAGCGCGCTGGGCCGGTTGACCAGGGCCCGGGCGAGGGCCACCCGCTGCTGCTGGCCGCCGGAGAGCCTGCCGGGCTTGGTGCGCTCGCGCCCGCTCAGCTCCACCAGTTCCAGGGCCTCGGCCACCGCGCGCCGGATGTCGGCGCCGGGGGTGTTTCTGCGCCGCAGGCCGAAGGCGACGTTGTCGAAGACCGTCATGTGCGGGAACAGCGCGTAGCTCTGGAAGACCATGTTGACGTCGCGCCGGTTGGGCGGGACCCCGGTGACCTCCTCGCCGTGCAGCCGCACCGTGCCGGAGCTGGGGTCTTCGAAACCGGCGATCATGCGCATCGTCGTGGTCTTGCCGCAGCCCGAGGGCCCCAGCAGGGAGAAGAACTCGCCCTGCTCGATGCGCAGGTCGACACCGCGCACCGCCTGCACGTTCTCGCCGCCCGAGCGGTAGGTCTTGGAGATCTGCTCCAGGCTGATGGCGGGCGTGCCGGCGCGGGCCCCGGCGCCTCGGCGGGCGCGTGTCTCCTCGGTGGCGGTGGCCATGGGACGGCTCCTCACGGAAGTGCTAGTCACGGCCGATGTAGCTCATGACGTGCTTGACGCGGGTGTACTCCTCCAGGCTGTAAAGCGAGAGGTCCTTACCGTAGCCGGAGTGCTTGAACCCGCCGTGCGGCATCTCCGCGATCAGCGGGATGTGGGTGTTGATCCAGACGCAGCCGAAGTCCAGGCGGCGCGAGACCCGCAGCGCGCGCCCGTGGTCGCGAGTCCACACGCTTGACGCCAGACCATAGCGGACGGAGTTGGCCCATTCGACGGCCGTGTCCTCGTCGTCGAACCGCTGCACGGTGATGACCGGCCCGAACACCTCGTCGGTAACGAGTTCGTCGCCCTGGCGCAGGCCGGAGACGACCGTGGGCGCGTAGAAGTAGCCCTTGCCGCCGACGCGCTTCCCGCCGGCCATGACCCGGGCGTGCCCGGGCGCGCGGTCGACGAAGCCCGTGACGCGCTCCAGCTGCGCGGCGTTGTTCAGCGGCCCGTAGGCGGCGTCGGCGTCGTCCGGCCCCGCCGTCCTGGTCCGGGCGGCCTGCTCGGCCAGCGCGGCGGCGAGGTCGTCGTGCACACCGGGAGCGGCGATGACGCGGGTGGCGGCGGTGCAGTCCTGGCCGGCGTTGAAGTAGCCGGCTTCGGCGATGCCGGCGGCGGCCTTCTCGATGTCGGCGTCGTCGAAGACGATGACCGGCGCCTTGCCGCCCAGCTCCAGGTGCAGCCGCTTGAGGTCCTTGGAGCCCTGCTGGGCGACCTCCAGCCCGGCGCGTGTGGAGCCGGTCAGCGAGACCAGCCGGGGCACGGGGTGGTCGACCAGGGCGCGGCCGGTGTCGCGGTCGCCGGTGACCACGTTGAAGACGCCGGGCGGCAGGAACTCCGCGGCGATCTCGGCCAGCAGCAGGGTCGAGACGGGGGTGGTGTCGGAGGGCTTGAGGACCACGGTGTTGCCCGCGGCCAGCGCGGGACCGATCTTCCAGGAGGCCATGGCCATGGGGTAGTTCCACGGCGTGATCTGGCCGACGGGGCCGATGGGCTCGCGGCGGACCCAGGAGGTGTGGTCGGCCATGTACTCGCCGGCCGCCTTGCCCTCGAGGTTGCGGGCGGCACCGGCGAAGAACCGGAGGGCGTCGGTGACCTGCCACAGCTCTTCGTCCCGGGTGAGCTGGACCGGCTTTCCGCAGTTCTCCACCTCGGCGGCGACCAGGTCGTCGGCGCGCTCCTCGACCGCGTCGGCGAAGCGGTTGAGGGCGATCTGGCGTTCGGCGGGCGTGCTGTCGCGCCAGCCGCCGTCGAAGGCGGCCTGGGCCGCGGAGAAGGCCGCGTCGACGTCGGCTGGGCCGGACAGCGCCGCCTGCGCGAAGACCTCGCCGGTCACCGGGTCGACGAGGTCGCCGGTCCGCCCGTCGGCCGCGTCGACGTACTCGCCGTTGATGAAGTTGCGCAGCCGCCGTGGGCGGCTCGACTGCTCTTGCACGGGGGGTTCCTCCCGGTGGAATGGGGACGCACGGCTCGTGCCTGATCCGTACGATGACAGACCCCTTGACCTGCCACAAGGGATTCCGTTGTAAAGATCGCGTTTATCAGCGGATACTTGACAGACTTTCTGACGATGCGACTATTTCACTGGGTCGACCAAACGGTCCCCGCACATCACGACCCTTCAGGGGGAGCCAAGTGACAGCCCGGCAGCACGACACGTCCGGCGGCCTCCAACAGGCGGCCAAGGACCACCTGTGGATGCACTTCACCGAGATGGCGGCCTATAGCGATTCCGACATCCCGGTCATCGAGCGCGGCGAGGGAGCCTACGTCTACGACTCCCGGGGGCGCCGCCTGCTGGACGGGCTCTCCGGGCTCTTCGTCTCGCAGGTCGGCCACGGCCGCGGGGAGATCGCCGACGCCATCGCCGCGCAGGCCCGCGAGCTGGCCTACTTCCCCATCTGGACCTACGCCCATCCGACGGCGGTGCGCCTGGCCGACCGCCTCGCCCGCATGGCGCCGGGCGACTTGAACCGCGTCTTCTTCGCCACCAGCGGTTCCGAAGCCGTGGAGAGCGCCTGGAAGCTGGCCCGCCAGTACTTCAAGGCCGTCGGCCGGCCAACCCGGCACAAGGTCATCAGCCGCGAGGTCGCCTATCACGGCACCACCATGGGAGCGCTGTCGATCACCGGCGTGCAGGACCTGAAGACGCCCTTCGAGCCGCTGGTGCCCACCACCGTCCAGGTGCCCAACACCAACTTCTACCGGGCGCGGGCGCACGGCGACGACCCCGAGGCGTTCGGCGCGTGGGCCGCCGACCGCATCGAGGACGCCATCGTGCAGAACGGCCCCGAGACCGTGGCCGCGGTCTACGTCGAGCCGGTGCAGAACTCCGGCGGCTGCTTCCCGCCGCCGCCCGGCTACCTGCAGCGGGTCCGCGAGATCTGCGACCGCTACGGCGTGCTGATGGTCTCCGACGAGGTCATCTGCGCCTTCGGCCGCCTCGGCGAGTACTTCGGCGCCGAGCGGTACAGCTACCTGCCCGACATGATCACCTTCGCCAAAGGCGTGACGTCGGGCTACGTGCCCATGGGCGGCGTGATCGCGCGAGAGCGGCTGATGGAGCCGTTCCAGGAGCCCGGCGGCATGTTCACCCACGGCGTCACCTTCGGCGGCCACCCCGTCGCCGCCGCGGCCGCCATGGCCAACCTGGACGTCTTCGAGGACGAGAAGCTGCTGGACAACGTGCGCCGCAACACCCCGGTGTTCCGGTCCGCCCTGGAGCGCCTGTACGACCTGCCCATCGTCGGCGACGTCCGCGGCGACGGCTACTTCTACGGCATCGAGCTGGTCAAGGACAAGGAGACCCGCGAGACCTTCACCGGCGACGAGGCCGCACGGCTGCTCAAGGGGTTCCTCTCGCCCGCCCTCTTCGAGGCCGGTCTGATCTGCCGCGCCGACGACCGCGGCGACCCCGTCGTCCAGCTCTCCCCGCCGCTCATCTGCGGCCCCGAGCACTTCGACGAGATCGAGTCCGTCCTGCGCCGGGTGCTCTCCGAGGCCTGGCAGCGGATCTGACCCGCGGCCGGATCCGGCCGCGGGTCCGTCCCCTCCCCGGCGCGCGGGGGCCGCCGCGGAGGGGCGGCGGCCGGCCGCGGCATAATCGTCGGATGCGCCACGGCCGGATCCACTGGTACTCCCCCGACGAGCTCGGCCCCGAGCAGCGGGCGATATACGACGGCGTGGTGGCCAAGTACGGCAGCGAGCCGGCGTTCGAGCTGTTCGACGAGCAGGGGCGGCTGCACGGGCCCTTCAACGCGATGCTGGCGGCCCCGGGCGTGGGCGCGGCGCTGCAGGGGCTCAGCGCCGCCGTGGGGGCGCGGACCACGCTGCCGGCGCGCGTCCGCGAGATCGTGATCCTGTCCGTGGCCACCGCCCGCGCCAGCGCCTTCGAGTGGTCGGCGCACCGGCGGCTGGCCCGCGAGGCGGGGCTGACCGAGGCCGAGATCGCCGCGCTGGGCGGCCACGCCGTACCCGAGACCTTCGGCCCCTCCGACCGCGCCGCCCTCGACTACGCCCGGGCGCTGCTGCGCGACCGCGACGCCTCCGAGGCCTGCCACGCGGCCGCCGAAGAGCACTTCGGCGAGGCCGGCGTGGTCGAACTGATCACCCTGGTCGGCTACTACGACATGCTGGCGACGATGCTGCGCGCGCTGGACGTCCCGCTTCCGCCCGGCTGAAGCCGCGCCGGGGCGGGCCGCGCCGTCCGCGGCTGGCCCGGGCGCCGACCGCTTCCGGAGGCCCCGCACTCAGATTGGGGCGGGGCCCCGGTCTCCGGCGGGGACGGGGCCCCGGCCGCACTGCGGGCGGTGCGCACGTCGGCCGCGTGCCGCGCCGCGCCCGCTGCGGGTCATTCGCCCGTCCACCGGGGTTCGCGCTTCTCGGCGAAGGCGGCCGCGCCCTCCATGGCGTCGCGGCTGACGAAGACCGGGCCCGCGATCTCGTCCTGGCGCCGCCACATCTCATCGGCGGCCCAGTCGTCGGACTCGCCGATGACGCGCTTGGACACCGCGACCGCCATCGGGGCGTTGGCCGCGATGCGCCCCGCGAGCTCGCGGGCGCCCTCCAGCGCGACGCCGGGCGCGGTGACCTTGTTGACCAGGCCCAGCTCGGCCATGCGCGGCGCTTTGACGAAGTCGCCGGTCAGCGCGAGCTCCATCGCGATGTTGCGCGGGATGCGGTGCTGAAGGCGCAGCAGCCCGCCACCGCCGGCCACCAGTCCGCGCTTGGCCTCGGGGATGCCGAACTTGGCGTCCTCGGCGGCGACCACCAGGTCGCAGGCCAGCACCGCCTCGAACCCGCCGGCCAGGGCGTAGCCCTCGACGGCCGCGACCAGCGGCTTCCGCGGCGGCCGCTGGGCGAACCCGGCGAACCCGCGCCCCTCGACCGTGGGGACCTCGCCCTGCATGAACGCCTTGAGGTCCATGCCCGCGCAGAAGGTCTGCCCGGCGCCGGTGAGCACGCCGACGACCAGGTCCGTGCGGGAGTCCAGCTCGTCCAGCGCATCGGCGACGCCCTGTGCCACGGCGGCGTTGACGGCGTTCTTGGCCTGCGGGCGGTTGATGGTGATGACGGCGACGCCGTCCTCGGCGGCGAAGCCCACCTCGTCGCTCATCGTGCTCCTCACTCGGTTCCGGCCGGGCGGACCCGGGCCTGCCGGCTCGGCTCGAGTCGGCGGGAGGCGCCGGGTCCCGCCTCCTCCCGCCGACCGCTGACGGCACTACTTCGGCGGCATGCGCAGGCCGCCGTCGATCCGGACGACCTCGGCGTTGATGTAGCCGTTCTCCAGCAGGGCGCGCGCCAGCTTGCCGAACTCGCCGGGGGTGCCCATGCGCTTGGGGAACGGCACCGGGGCGGCGAGGCGCTGCTTGAACTCCTCCGACTCCGGCCCCTGCCCGTAGATGGGGGTGTCCAGGATGCCCGGCGCGATGGTGTTGACCCGGATGCCCGCCGCGGCGAGGTCGCGAGCCGCGGGCACGGTCATGCCGATGACGCCGCCCTTGGAGGACGCGTACGCGATCTGGCCGATCTGCCCCTCCAGCCCGGCGACCGAGGCGGTGTTCACGATCGCGCCGCGCTCGCCGTCCTCGTTGACGGGCTCGGTGGCCGACATCGCCGCGGCCGAGAGGCGCAGCACGTTGAACGTGCCGATCAGGTTGACGTCGATGACCTTCTTGTAGGTGGCGAGGTCGTGCGGGGTACCCTCCTTGGTGACGGTGCGAGTGACCCAGCCGATGCCCGCGCACGACACCGCCACCCGAAGTGGGCGGCCGGTGGCCACGGCGGCGTCCACGGCCGCCTGCACCTGGGACTCGTCGGAGACGTCGGTGGCGACGAAGACGCCGCCGACCTCCTTGGCAAGCGCCTCTCCGCGCTCGGCGTTCAGGTCGGCGACCACGACCGTCGCCCCCGCGGACGCCAGCTCCTTGACGGTGGCCTCGCCCAGTCCGCTTGCGCCGCCGGACACCAGGGCGGCAACTCCATTCAGCTCCATGGGCGGCACTCTACAGACCCCGGACCGCCCCGACTAGAACGAGGTTCGGTTATTCCGGCACGGGTTCCCCGCGCCGGTCACCGGACGCGCGGCGGCATGCGGCGGGCGGGAATGCTCGCACGGGCGGGCGCGCTCGGCGGCGGATTGTGCGGGCGGGCTTGCGCGGACGGGCGGCGGGCTAGCGGGAGCGGCCGCGGATGCGGGCCGCGCTGCCGATGCGGCGCTGGCGGCGGCCCTGACGCCAGCGCGGCAGCGCGTCGCGGGCCAGGTCGGCCGCGCCGATCAGCCCGGCCTCGTTGCCCAGCTCCGCCGAGACGATGCGCGGCTCGGGCCGGTGGCCGCGCCCGGTCAGCGTGCGCCGGAAGGCCCGCCGGGCGGGCTCCAGCAGCAGTTCGCCGCTTTGCGATACCCCACCGCCGATGACGAACAGGTCGGGGTCGAAGGCCGCCGCGAGGTTGGCCAGCCCCAGCCCGAGCCAGCCCCCGGCCTCCTCCAGCAGCTCCACGCACGCCATGTCGCCCGACCGCGCCAGCTCGCTCACCAGCGACCCGGTGATCAGCGACGGCGTGCCCGCCACCGCGGCGATCAGGCCCCGCGCCACCGGGGAGTCGGCCGCGGCCAGCTCGCGCGCCTCGCGGGTGACGGCGTTGCCGCTCGCGTACTGCTCCCAGCAGCCGCGGTTTCCGCACTCGCAGCGCAGCCCGCCCGGCACCACGGTCATGTGCCCGAACTCCCCGGCCATGCCGTGGCGGCCGCGGTAGAGCTCGCCGCCGATGACGACCGCGCCGCCGATCCCGGTGCCCAGGTTGACCACCACGGTGTCGGCGGCCTCGCGCCCGGCGCCCACCCGCGCCTCGGCCCACGCGGCGGCGTTCGCGTCGTTCTCGACCACCACCGGAAGCTGGATCCGGGAGCGCAGCGCCTCGCGCAGCGGCTCGTCGCGCCAGGACAGGTGGGGCGCGAACAGCACGGTCGCGCGCTGCTCGTCGACGAAGCCGGCGGCGCCCACGCCCACCGCCCGCACCGGGTAGGCGCGCCGGAGCCGTTCGACCACCTCGACGATGGTGTCCTCGACGACCTTGGGGCTCTTGCTTCGGTCGGGGGTCTCGGCGCGGTCGCGTGCCAGGATGCGGCCGCCGGGTGTCACCACTCCGGCGGCGACCTTGGTGCCGCCGATGTCGACGCCGATCACCAGGCCGCGGTGATGGATCCGGGCGGCGTTGTCGCGCGAAGAAGCCATCGTCCGGCCACTCTAAACGAACCGGCCCGCCCGGCGCCTGCGCGGCCGCGGCCGCCGCGGGGCCCGGCCGACGACGACACCCCAGCCTGCGGGGCACAGCACCCGCCGACTCCGCCCACCCGACAACTCGGCCCCGGCCGCCGCCCAGAGGCGGCGGCGCCAGAACGAAACCGCGCGCCCCCAACTCTGCCAGCCACGACGCCACAGAAGGAGCGGCCACCATCACCCAAAGGCGCGAGGCCAGTGGAAGGGCGAACGATGCATAGCGGGCGCGGCGCGCGGCGCGCGGCCGACGTGCGCACCGCCCGCAGCGCGGGCGGTGCGGGCGGTGCGGGCGGTGCGCGCCATCAGTGCCGGAACCCGCATTCGAACGGCGTGGGCGTCCCGGCGGCGCGGACCAATATTGCGGAATAAAAAGACACTTCTTGAGTGTGCACTTGCAGGCCTGGAGCGGTCTCCATAATCTGCCGGTCATGTTCGTGCGACGACTGCAGGCGGCGGCGCTTTTCCTCGGCCCGGTCATCTTCGCTGTTTCACCGTTCTTCTGGACCGGCGGGCATTACGGCGTGAACGGCGGAATGCTGATCGCACTGTCCATGGTGCCGTGGGTATACGGACTTATCGGCGAATACGAACGGATACGCGAACACGTCCCCAATGTTGCGGGGATCTGGCTGCTGATACTGCTGGTAGGCATGTTCGGCAGCATCGCGTTCGGGCTGCAGGGATTCTTCGAGGGCACCTTCGGCCTGGACAGCAGGGCGGCACTCGAGGGATTCGACGACTATCCGCCGCAGGGCTTTCTCGTCCTGTGGCTGCCGGGCCCGGTGTTTCCCCTGGCGCTACTGACTTTCGGCCTGATCATCGGTTGGACGCGAACGTCCCCTCTATGGGTCGCCGCCCTCATCTGCCTCGCTGCCGTCGCGTTCCCGGCCGGCCGAGCCCTCCGCCTCGAATGGGTCGCCTACATCGTCGACGTCCTGGTGATCATTCCCTTCGCTCAACTCGCTTGGCGCTCCTGGCATCACCCGAGGACGATTACACGCCCTGTGAAGGACTGAGTCATCGGCGCATCAGCCGCCGACCAGGCGGGGGGGTGGTCGTCGAGGGCCGTGTGCAGGAAGCGGTGCCGTTTTCCTGTGCCGCCGGTGTCCGTGTCGACGCGCCGCGGCGGCCCGGCCCGGTACCTTGCGGCCGCCGACGTCGGGCATGCGGCCGGGTCTCTTGAGGTCGACGTGGATGGGCGGGGCGTTGTTGCTGCGGCATGTGGGGCTCCTGAGCAGGCCTCTTGAGCACCGGTGCTGATGTCGCAGGGCGCACCGGAATTCGGAAGGTCCTCTCGTCCCGCAGCCACCGCCACGGGTGTGCTGGCTGCTACCAGTGCCGGGACATCACAACCCCGGCAGATGCACGTCTAGACGGCGCGGGACAGCACCGGCGCCTCGCCTGGCGGATCACCGGGCGTCGGTCCGGGCCGCGGCGCGGACGGCGGCTCCAGGTCGTGGCGTCCGGCGATGAGCTCCTGGACGCGGATCTTGGCCTTGATCAGCGGCCGCCGGAGGCGCAGGTCGCGGCGGACCGCCTGGGCCAGCTTGGCCGAGCCCGCGGGGTAGCGCCACCGCGCCCACGGCGAGCCGGGAACAGCCAGCCGCACGGCCGCCACCACCGATATCGCGGGCACGAAGACCCCGGTCAGCCCGGTCCAGATCTTGCCCTTGAGCAGGCTGACCACCGAGCCCACGAGGTTGACCAGCGTCAGCGTCAGCAGTCCCACCTGGGCGCCGGCCTGCCAGCCGCCGCCGGGCCCGGCCGACTGCACCCACTCCCAGCCGAAGGGCCGGAACCCGGTCAGCAGCAGGCCGGTGAGCGCGACCGCGACGAACACCGCATCGACCGAGGCGCGCCCCTGCTCGGTCCAGTACACGTCGCGCAGATGCAGGATCAGCGCGAACTCGTCGAGCACCAGCGCCGCACCCAGGCCGAAGAGGGCCGCGGCCGCGGCGACGGCCGGGCCCTGCCGGTCGGTGATCAGCAGCGCCGCGACGCCGCCGACCATCATCAGGGCCACGCCGAAGACCACGTGGTGGATGTGCAGGCCGCCGGGCCGCAGGTTGCCGGGCCACCAGCGGACCCCCGCGCGGATCATCCGCACGCTCATCCTGATCAGCAGGAAGCCGGATACGAAGGCGACGAAGAAGCAGAAGAGCGGCAGCCGGCCCGTCGCCACGACAGTACTGCCGAACCACTCAGCCATCGGACTCCTCGAGTGCGACACCGGCCCGCGGGGGTTGAGGGAGGTAGGCCGGACCCAACACTATGTCGCCCGGACAGGAGCGGGGGCGCAGCGGCGCCGTGGATGCGGACCGAAACCCCTATGACGCGGAGGCGACGGGACGGGTGTGGCGTACTCGCGGGGCGGCGGAGCCGCGCAGGGAAGCGTTCGGACGGCCGCCCGGTCGCCTGCGCCTACGTCGACTCCAGATCCGCTGGAAACGCCTTCCACTCGTGCGTGGGGAGGGAGGTGTGCCCCTGCCCCCGGTTCTGCGTGTCACTGAGGTCGACCGCCGCAGGTTTTCCCGCGCTTCTACATAGTGGGTGCCCGTGTCCGAATGGCAGCATCTGTGAAAACCGTTCGGGACTGTCATCGCAGCGTCCCGCCCAGCAGCTTCATGCTGTGCGCTTCCGGGAGGGCGCGGGACGCGGGTGCTTCGCCTCCGCGCGGCGGGCGGTGTGGTCGTGCGGCGGCGCCTCCGCCGGCGCAACAGGGCGCGTCCCCATGCGCTCAACCTGACTCCGCTTTCTCTGCCACCTCCGCCTCCGTGAGGCGGGGCCCTCCGGGCGTGAGGCGACCGGCGGAAGGTCAGGAAGGCCCACTCCCGTGCGCCTCGTGTGCCCGTGCGCCTCGTGTGCCCGTGCACCTCGTGTGCCCGTGCGGGGGCGCCCGTTGCGCCCGCGCGGCCTCCGCGGCGTCCTCAAGCGGTCGGGCCCGGCCGCCGGTACCGCGCGCCGGAAGGGCGCACACCGGCGGCCGGGGCGGTCGGTTTCGGGCCTACGGGTGCGCCGCGCCGATGCGCGGGGCCGCGCCGCCGCGCAGCTCCCGCTCGTGGGGGAAGCGGGCGGCGCCGAGTGCGGGTTCCAGGTCGGAGAGCCAGACGGCCTTCTCGTCGTAGCGGGCGAAGAAGGGCCTTCCCACGAGCTCGGGGTCGCGGGCCTGGATGAAGTGGCAGACGAACACCTTCTCGCCGGCCACCTCGGCAACCCCGTCGATGCACACCTTGCCGGGCGTGGCCGACATGGAGGGCCCGCGCACGGTGCGCGCCAGGCCGGAGACCTCGGCGAAGGCGCCGCGGAAGATCTCGTAGGCCTCGGCCAGCGGGACGGCGAAGTAGTCCTGGGGCCCGGTGTCGCGCTCGACGAACATGTAGTAGGGCACCATGCCGTGGCGGACGTGGCTGCGCCACATGCTCGCCCATGTGGCCGGGTCGTCGTTGATGGTGCGGATCAGCGGCGCCTGGGTTCGGATGACCGCGCCTGTGTCGCGGATGCGCGCGACGGCCTTGCGGACCAGGTCGGGCGCCATCTCGTTGGGGTGGGAGAAGTGCGCCATGAACGCGAGGTTCTTGCCTGCGGCGACGACCTCCTCGAACAGGCGCAGCGTGCCCTCCGCATCGGGGTCGGTGGTGAAGCGCTGCGGCCAGTAGGCCAGCGACTTCGTGCCGATGCGGATCGACTCCAGGGTCTCCACGCCCAGCAGCGGCTCGATGTAGCGCCGCAGCACCGACTCGCCCATGATCATCGGATCGCCGCCGGTGAGCAGGACGCTCGTGACCTCGGGGTGCCGGTGCAGGTACTCGACCAGATGGTCGACCTCGCTGGAGGCGAACTTGAGGTCGGGCTCGCCGACGAACTGCGCCCAGCGGAAGCAGTACGTGCAGTAGGCGTGGCAGGTCTGGCCCTGTTTGGGGAAGAACAGCACGGTCTCGTGGTACTTGTGCTGCATGCCCTCCAGCGGGTCCTTGCCCGTGGAGGTGGGGACGTTGAGCTCCATCTGCCCGGCCGGGTGGGGGTTCAGCCGCGCGCGGATCTCGTTGGCCGCGCGGTTGACCTCCGACCGGGCTGCGTCCTGGCGCAGCAGGTCGGCCATCCGGGAGACGTCGGCGGAGGGCAGCATGTCCGCTTGGGGGAAGACCAGCCGGTAGATCGGATCGTCCGGCGCGGCGTCCCAGTCGATCAGCTCGTCGACGACGTAGCTGTTGACCCGGAACGGCAGCACCGTGGCGACCGCTCGGACCGCGAGGCGCTCGGCCTCGCCCAGACCGGCGCGAGCCGTGAGCTCGTCCAGGTGCTTCGTCGTGTAGGCACGAAACCGGCGCCCGGTCGACTCGGGCGGGGACGGTGCCGCGTCGTGCGTCAAGCTCACGTGTCTCCTTTCCTGGGGGCGACGGCCCGCCGTGCGGGTGCAGCAGGGCAGGCGGTAGCCGGGGAGCCCGCGGTCGGCGGGCTTCCCGCGAATCATGGACCAGCTGTTGTGGGCCGGAAGGGACGATTGTCCCGAACCGGCCGAAGGTCGGTCTTACCCGAATCCCTATGGTTCGTACCCAGTTTCCCGCCGCCAACTGCTGAGCAGGGCCTTTTCACACTCCTGTGGACGCCGCGGGGCGGGGGGCGGGCACCGCTGCGCGTAGCCTGGGCGCGTACGGTCAGGCGCGCCTGGGTGCGGGGGGCGCGGGGCGTGAGGCGAGAGGGTCGGCCGCGGCCTGTGCGTCCCGCGGCCGGGGCTGACGGTCAGGGTCGGGAATGACGGCCTCGGCCAGGGGCTGACGGTCGGGGCCGGGGGCAGGGTCGGGGCCGGGGGCCGATCCCTGGCCGACGTTAACGGCGATCGAATGAGGGGGGCGGGTGACCACACCGCAGGCGGGCGCCCGTGACGGGCGCGGCGGGCCGGTCATCGCCCTGGACGCGATGGGCGGCGACCACGGTCCGCGGGAGGCGGTCAGAGGCGCCGTCCGGGCTGTGCGCGAACACGGACTGCGCGTCGTGCTGGTCGGCAGACGCGCCGAGGTCGCCCGGCTGCTCGCCGAGGAGGAGGCCGTGGGCGCCATGCCCGTCCTGCACGCGGAGGACGCGCTGGCCATGCATGAGGGCGCGCTGGCGAGCTGGCGCCGTCCGCGGTCCAGCGTCGCGGTGGCCTGCAAGCTCATCCGCCAAGGCGAGGCGAGCGCGCTGGTCTCGGCCGGGTCCACCGGCGGCGTGGTCGCCACCTCGACGGTGCGGCTGCGCACCCAGCAGGGGATCATGCGGCCGGCGCTGGCCGTGGCGCTGCCGACGCGGCCGCGCCCCACCATCCTGCTCGACGCGGGCGCCAACGCCGACGCCAAGCCCGAGATGCTGGTGCAGTTCGCGCACTTGGGCGCCGCTTACGCCCGCAGCGCGTTCGGCGTGGAGGAACCGCGGGTGGCGATGCTGACCATCGGCTCGGAGCCGGGCAAGGGCAACCGGCTGGCCCGCAAGACCGCCGAACTGCTGACGGCCGCCGCCGCGCAGGCGCCGCACGCCACGCGGCTGGACTTCCGCGGCAACGTGGAGGGCCACGACCTCCTCGCGGGCGAGGTCGACGTGGTGGTCACCGACGGGTTCACCGGCAACGTCGCGCTGAAGTCGGTCGAAGGCGCGGTGCGTTTCACGTTGCAGGCCGTGGGAGAGGCGATGACCTCGACCACCATCGCCAAGGCCGGGTCCCTGCTGCAGCGCAGGGCGCTGCGCGAGCTGCGCGACCGGCTGGACAGCGACACCTACGGCGGCGCGGTGCTGCTGGGGCTCAACGGCAGCGTGGTCATGGCCCACGGCGCCAGTCGCGCACCGGCGATCGAGCGCGCCTGCCTGCTCGCCCACGACCTGACCTCCGGCGGGATCAGCGAGGAGGTGCGCAGCCGGGTCCAGGCCGCGGCGCGCACCGCCCGGCGGCCACGCCTGGGAGCGGCCGAGGACCAGGCGCGTTAGCCGGTGCCCGCGGTCTGGCCGGGGCGTTCGGCACGTTCGGGGGGTCCGGGCGCGGGTGTCCGGGCGCGGGGGTCCGGGTGGCCGGGGGCAAGTGTCCGGGGCGCACCGACCTTCGTGTTGGCGCGGGCCCGGGGCACCCGGGGCACAGCGCCTCCCGCGGCGGCGGTCAGGGCGCGCAGCGCCGCGCGTCGGCCCGCACCGGGCCTGTGGAAACCGCACCGGGGCGGTATGGCAGGTCGGTAGGCTTGACGTCATGGCCGACCCGCAGGAGATCCTCGCAGCACGGGTCCAGTCCGCACTCGGCGCCGCACTGGGCGCCGATTTCGCCGAGACCGACCCCGTCATCCGTCCGTCCCAGTTCGCCGACTACCAGGCCAACGCCGCACTGGCGCTGGCCAAGCGACTCGGCCGAGCCCCGCGCGACGTCGCCGCCGACATCGTCGCGCACCTGGACGTCGGCGACATGTGCCGCGAGGTCGAGATCAGCGGCCCCGGCTTCGTGAACCTGACCCTGCGCGACGACTGGATCGCCGGGCAGGCGCAGAACCAGCTGGACGACCCGCGCGCGGGCGTGCCGCGCCAGGACGCCCAGACCGTGGCGATCGACTACTCCGCGCCCAATGTCGCCAAGGAGATGCACGTCGGGCACCTGCGCACCACCGTGGTGGGCGACGCCCTGGCGCGCGTGCTGGAGGCGCTGGGCCACGGCGTGGTCCGCCAGAACCACATCGGCGACTGGGGCACGCCCTTCGGCATGCTCATCGAGCACCTGCTCGACTCAGGCGAGGGCTCGGCCGAGGCCGAGCTGGTCAAGACCGACCCCAACGCCTTCTACCAGGCCGCACGCGAGAAGTTCGACGGCTCGCCGGAGTTCGCGGCGCGGGCACGCAAGCGTGTGGTGGAGCTGCAGGCGGGCGACCCCGAGACCCTGCGGCTCTGGCAGGAGCTGGTCGACCTCTCCACGGTCTACTTCAACCGGATCTACGCCAAGCTCGACGTCACGCTCACCGACGCCGACCTCGCCGGCGAGAGCAAGTACAACGACATGCTCCCCGGTATCTGCGAGGAGCTGGAGCGGCGGGGCATCGCCGAGATCAGCGAGGGCGCGCTGTGCGTCTTCCTCGACGGCTTCACCGGCCGCGAGGGCAAGCCGGTGCCGCTGATCGTGCGCAAGAGCGACGGCGGCTACGGCTACGGCACCACCGACCTGGCCACGGTCAAGTACCGGGTCGAGGAGCTGGGCGCCCACCGCCTGCTCTACGTCATCGGCGCGCCGCAGTCCCTCCACCTGCGGATGGTGTGGGAGACCGCGCGCAAGGCCGGATGGCTGCCCGAGGGCGTCGACCCCGTCCACGTGCAGATCGGCAACGTGCTCGGCTCCGACGGCAAGATCCTGCGCACCCGCAGCGGCAAGCCCATCCGGCTGATGGAGCTGCTGGACGAGGCGGTGGAGCGCGCGGCCAAGGTGGTCGCCGACAACCGTCCCGACCTGGACGAGGACACCCGCGCCGGCATCGCCCGCGAGGTCGGCATCGGGGCGGTCAAGTACGCCGACCTCTCGGTCTCCCACGACACCGAGTACGTCTTCGACTACGACCGGATGCTGGCGCTGAACGGCAACACCGGCCCTTATCTGCAGTACGCGACCGCGCGTATCCGCTCCATCTTCCGCAAGGGCGGGGTCGACCCCGCGGCCGCGGCGGGCCCGGTCGCGATCACCGAGCCGGCCGAACGCGAGCTGGCGCTGTCCCTCCTGGGCTTCGGCCCGGCCGTGGCCTCCGTGGGCGCGACCCTGGAGCCGCACCGGCTGTGCACCTACCTGTTCGACCTCGCGCAGGCGTTCACCGGGTTCTTCGAGAACTGCCCAGTCCTCCAGGCCGAGGACCCGGCGGTGCGCGAGTCCCGCTTCGCGCTGATCGCGGCCACCCTGCGCACCTTGGAGAGCGGTCTGAACCTGCTGGGTGTGCGCGCACCGGAGCAGATGTAACCACCGCAGCACGCCCGGGGGAGATCCACGGGCGCGCAAGCGATGGGGTGATGAGAGCGGCGGATGGCCCGCCCCGCGGTAGTCGGCCCGGGTGGCAGTGGTTGGGCGCGCGACGGGGCAGCGAGGACGGCGGGGGATCGAGCCCGCGACCATCGGCCCCGCCGCCCCCGGTTGAACTCCCAACGAGGCAGCGACGGCGGCGGATGGTCGAGCCCGCGCCCATCGGCCCGGGTGCCGGTGGTTGGGCGCACGACGAAGCAGCGACGACAGCGGGGGGTCAAGCCCGCGACCATCGGCCCGGGTGCCGGTGGTTGGGCGCACGACGAAGCAGCGACGACGGCGGATGGCCCGCCCCGCGGTAGTCGGCCCGGGTGGCAGTGGTTGGGCGCGCGACGGGGCAGCGACGGCGGCGGGGGATCGAGCCCGCGACCATCGGCTCGGGTGCCCGATGGTTGCGCACGCGACGGGGCAGCGACGGCGGCGGATGGTCGAGCCCGCGACCATCGGCCCGGCTGCCCCCGGTAACCCATCCGACGAGGCGGTAACGGCGGTGGATGGTGAGCCCACGATCATCGGCTCGGCTGCCCGAGGATTGGGCACGCGACGGGGCAGCGACGGCGGTGGGTGGTCCGGCCCGCGATGATCGGTCCGGCTGCTGCTGCCGATGCGCAAGTTGGGGCGGCGGGGTGGCGGGTCCCTGCGCGAGGCAGGGAGGCGAAGAACCGGGCAAATTGCCCGGGAGAGGCGATGAGACCCGCCGGATGCACACGGCGGTACCCCGGAGCGCCGCAGCACCCGTCCACGTAAGGCGATTCCTCCTCATATGTCCGGATTACACCCCGCATAGAAGACCCTACGTCGCCGCCGACGGCGACGAGACCCGCCGAATGCATGCCTGAAGGGCCTCCAGCGACGGTTTCCGGCGGCTCGTCGCCCCGGGGGCGGTCGCAACACCCGGGGAAACAGACAAAACGGGGCAAGAAGGCGTCACGTTTCCGAATGGCGAAAGCGTGGCGGATGGCGGCGGCGCCGCGCTGGTTTGAGCTCGACTCGTACTCCCCCGGCGGTTCACCTGCAGGCGGTATACCCGAAATTTCCCCGCCAGGTCCGCCACCGGTGCCGGTACTCGCCGCTTCACCGCCTTCGCCCCCGCCGCCCCCGCCGCCCCCGTTGGTCGTGGCATCGGCGGCGCCGTGCTCGGTGGGCGCGGGGTCGACCACCCGCGTCCGTGACGAACCGGGCGGGCCGTGTTCCTTCCCCGAGGGGTCGCGCGCCTCCGCCGCCTCTGCGTTGGCGCTCGCCGGGGATCGCCCTGCGGGACGCACGGTGACGGTGGGCAATCTGGAGGTGTTCGGCTTTGAGGAGGTGGACACGCCCGTGCAGCGCCCCGTGCGCCGCTCGTGCGCTGGGCGGACGGGAGGGGGCCGGTTGAGGCGGCGGCTCAGGCCGGGGTGCAGGTCAGCCGGGGGTTTCCGTTGTCGCCCCTAGCGCTGCCGATGAAGCCGAACTCGGTGCTCTCCCCGGCGGCCAACTCGCCGTTGCGGCCGACGTCGCTCACGGTATAGCTGCCCCCGCCGCCGGACACCTCGGCGTTCCACGCGTGGTGGATCCTCTGGCCGTCGGGGAAGTCCACGGCCACCCGCCAGCCGTTGATCGGTGCGTCGGCGCTGACCGTGACCTCGGCCTGGAAGCCGCTGGACCACTCGTTGGTCACCGAGTAGCCGACCGCGCAGCCCCCGCTGGGCTCCGCCCCCGAGCCGGACGGCTCCTCACCGCCTGCCTGGGTGCCCTGGGGCGCCGTGCCGCCGTCCGGCCCTTCCGCGCCGGCGCCGCCCTGGCCCCTTCCGTCGGCCTCGGCCTGCTCCGACTCCTCCGGCGAGGGCTCCGCGGGCGTCGCCGAGGGCGCGCGGGCTTCGGCGGAGCTCTGCTGCTGGCCGTCGGCCACCGGCGCCTGGCTCGTGCTCGGGCTCGCGCTCGCCTCGTGCGGGGACGGAGGCGGTGGCGGATCGGCCACGTCCACTTCGGTGTCCCCGCCGCTCAGCACCATGCCCGCGATCAGCAGCCCGCTGCAGGCCAGCCCGCCGGACACGGCTCCGGCCGCGAGCAGGCGGCGCTTGCGCCGCTCCCGCCTGCGCCGCGCCATCCGGGTGGGGGCCGGCTCCGCGTCGTGCGTGTCGCTGCTCATACGGATCGCTGACTATTCGGGGGGATGAACGCGCCGGCGCCGGTTCCGTGGAAGGCAGGGGACCCGCGGCGCCCAGGCAGCACAAGGGTACAACGCGGACACATCCGCACAAGGCGGACGCGGCCGGATCCGACCGCCGCCGACTGCATCGTCCGGCTGCGGGCGGGCGAGCACAGGCACCGACGCGGCCGATGCGGTCAGTAGGGGTAGTCGGTGTACTCGTCCGTGGGCGTGCTGTCGGGAGACTCGGGGATGTCCCAGTCGCCGTCCTGCCACGGCGGCGAATCCGGATGGCCGTCGCCCGGCCCGTCTCCCGACCCCGGGCCGCCGCCGTCCTGCCAGTCCTGCCATTCCCGCCAGTCGCGGCCGTCGCCGTCCTGCTCCCCTCCGGAGCCGGATCCGGCGCCCGCGCCGGAGCCCGTGCCGCCGTCCGCACCGTCTCCGCCTTGGGCCGGCGCGCTGCTCTCGGTCTCCGGGACCGCAACGGGGGCCGATGCTTCGGCGGAGATCTGCTGCCTGCCGTCGTCCACCGGGGCCGGGGTCGGGGATGCGCTGGCGCCGCCGGGCGGCGGTGGCGGGTCGTCCACCCCGACTTCGGTGCCCTCGCCGCTCAGCGCCATGCCCATGATGAGCACACCGCTGCAGGCCAGGCCGGCGGTCAGGACACCGGCCGCGAGCAGGCGGCGCTTGCGGCGCCGTTCCTGCCTGCGCCGAGCGGTCCGGGTCAGGACCGGCTCCGCGCCGTGCGTATCGCTGCTCATACGGATCGCTGACTTCTCGGGGGACGGGCGCACAGGCGCCGGTTCCATAGGGTGCAGGGGACCCACGGCGCACAGGCTCCACAAGGGTACAACGCGTCCATCCCGGACCGAGGCCGCAAAGCACCGCATCCGGACGGATCACCCTCCGGGAATGTGAGATACGCGATAGCGGAATGCGTGAAAGGCGACCGAAAGCAGTCTTTCACCGAGGGCCGATACCCCTTGACCGTCGCGCACCGGCAATGGGGAACCGCGCGTGCGCCCCGGAGAATCCCCCGCCGTCCGGCGAGTAACCCCAGGTGCGATGCCGAAAGGCGTTGAAACGGGATATTAGCCTGAGATAGATCGAAACGAGGGGAAAGCAGACATGAACCCACACTCGTCCGAAGGCTACGACTTCGGCCCCGCGCCGGGCCACTGGCATCTGGATCCCATCCACTCCTGCATCATCTTCGTCGCCCGCTACCTGCGCTACGGCCGGGTTCAGGGTACGTTCAGCGACGCCAAGGGAGCGGTGATGGTGGCCGAGGACCCCATGCAGTCCAAGGTCGACGTCGGTATCCGCGCGTCCTCGGTCAACACGGGTGTGCAGGCGCGCGACGACCACCTGCGGTCCGCGGACTTCCTGGATGTGCAGAACCACCCCGAGATCAGGTTCACCAGCACCCGGATCGAGGAGCGCGCCGTGCAGAAGCGCACCTTCCTCCTCCACGGCGACCTCACGATCCACGGCACCACGCGGCCGATCACCCTCGACTGCCAGTGGGCGGGCGAGGCCCCCGACTACGCGAGCCCCGAGGACACCTACGGGCACTTCTTCGCCGGCAACGCCCAGATCCGGCTGTCGGACTTCGGCGTGGGCGACGGCGGGCCCGTGCCCTGGGGAGGCCGCCTGGTCGGCGACACCATCGACATCGTCCTCGAACTGCGGGTCCAGGACACCGACCCGATCCACTTCCAGCGCCAGATCGGCCACGTGGCCTGACGGCCCCGCACCGGCGCCGCCCGAAGGTCTGGTGATCAGCCTTCGGCCAGCAGTTCCTCGATCTCGGCGCGCTCCGGCATGGAGGGCGCCGCTCCGTGCCGCTGAACGGACAGGGCGGCGGCCGCGGCGGCGAAGCGCAGCGCGTCCTCGGGCCCGCGCCCCTCCGCCCGGGCGACGGCGAACGCGCCGCAGAACGTGTCGCCCGCGGCCGTGGTGTCGACCGGGACCACACGGCGGGCCGGCACGTGGACGGGCTCTTCGCCCCGCGCTCCGTAGAGGGAGCCGTCCTCGCCGAGCGTGATGATCGCCTCGGGCACCGTGCGCAGCAGCGCCGCCAGCGCCTCGCGCGGATCGGTCTCACCGGTGATGGCCGCGGCCTCGTGCTGGTTGGGCACCAGCAGGTCCACGGCCTCAAGCAGCTCAGCGGGCAGCTCCCGTGCGGGCGCCGGGGTCAGCACGGTCGGTACACCCGCGGCGCGCCCGGCGCGCGCGGCCGCGACGACCCCCTCCATCGGCAGCTCCAGCTGCAGGAGCAGGGCCGCGCTGCCCTCGATCAGCGCCGCGTCACCGTCGAGCAGTCCGGTGACCTCGCCGTTGGCTCCGGGCACGACGATGATCGAGTTGGCGCCGTCCGCCTCCACCACGATGTGGGCGACCCCCGAGGCACCGGCCACCGTGCGCAGCCGCGACACCTCGACCCCGCACTCGACGAGGTTCGTGCGCAGCTGCGTGCCGAACGCGTCGTCGCCCACCGCCCCGAGGAAGGCCGTGTCGGCCCCGGCGCGGGCCGCCGCCACCGCCTGGTTGGCGCCCTTGCCGCCGGGAACCTGGGCGAAGCTCGTGCCCGTGACCGTCTCGCCCCTGCCGGGGGCGGCCTCGACGTAGGCGACGAGGTCGGTGTTCACGCTGCCGAAGACCGCGATGCGCGGCCGTACCGCGGGGGTGGTGGTCGAAGTCACGCCCCGAACCATATCGGCCGGCCTGCGTGCGCCGGAGCCGCCCCGCCCGGGCGTGCGGCCGCCGCAAGGCCGGTCAGGCGCCCGCCAGGCCCGCGGAGTCGGCCGCCGCGGACTCGTCCTCGGCTCCGCCGTCGAGGTCGACCATAACGGGTGCGTGGTCGGAGGCGCCCTTGCCCTTGCGCTCCTCGCGGTCGATCAGGGCGCCGGAGACGCGCGCGGCCAGCGCGGGCGAGGCCAGCACGAAGTCGATTCGCATGCCCTTGCGCTTGGGGAACGACAGCTGCTTGTAGTCCCAGTAGGTGTAGACGCCCGGACCGGGGGCGTAGGGGCGCACGACCTCGGTGAACCCGGCTTCGACGACGCTGGTGAACGCGTCGCGCTCGGGCTTGGTCACGTGCGTGCTGCCCTCGAACTCGGCCATGTCCCACACGTCGTCGTCCTGGGGAGCGACGTTGAAGTCGCCGCACAGCGCGATGCCGGCCTGCGGGTCCTCGGCCAGCCGCTCGGCGCCGTAGGCGCGCAGCGCCTCCAGCCAGCGCAGCTTGTAGGCGTAGTGGGGGTCGTCGATCTCGCGGCCGTTGGGCACGTACAGGCTCCACACCCGCACGCCGCCGCAGACGGCGCCCAGCGCCCGGGCCTCGGGCGCCTCGGGATCGCCCCAGCCGGGCTGGCCCGGGAAGCCGACCTGGACGTCCTCCAGCCCCACACGGGACAGGACCGCGACCCCGTTCCACTGCGACAGCCCGTGGTGGGCGACCTCGTAGCCGAGGTCGGTGAAGAGCTGGGTCGGGAACTGGTCGTCGCGGCACTTGGTCTCCTGCACGGCGGCGACGTCGACGTCGCTGCGCTGCAGCCACGCGGCGATCCGCTCGCCGCGTGCCCGGACACTGTTGACATTCCACGTCGCGATACGCACACCGCCAGGTTAGCGCGCGGGTATGACAGCACGCGCGCTCCCGAGGCGGCCGGTCACGGCAGCCGGCGAGGTGAGGGAGGGCGGGTGGCGGGTACGACCAGTCGACAGAAGAGGTCTCGGTGCGGCCGTCCTCCGCACCGAGACCTCTTTGCTTCGCGCGCAGCGCCGCCGCGCGCGACCGCCGCGGTTCCGCGGCGCCGGTACTCGATTTCCGTCGGTACCCGTTCGTGCCCAGTGAGACGGCCGGGGCGCCCGTTCGGTTCGCCTCGGAGCGCACGAATCCTCGCGCCGCTGCGATTCGGAGGCGGATCCGCGGCGCGTTATCAGCGATTTCCCAGCGCGTGCTCTGCCGGGTCCCAGCACTCTGCGCCATGCTGGCGCCAGGCCGCCGGCCGAACTGGACCGCGCGGCCCGCCGCCACGCGCCTGCGCGCAACCCGGACGTGCGGGGTCGTGGCGGCGGCGGGGCGCCGGGCACGGCGCGCGCCCGGCGTCCCCGCCGGCAAGGCGCCCCGGGCGCCACCGCTTCTGGCTCTGTGCGAGTCTCGTACGCCGCAAACGCGCGGGACGCGCGAGCGTGTCACCGCGTCCCAGGCCTGCGGCATCATGGGAGTCCAGGCCGGAGACCACTCCGGAACCGCTCAGAGGTGGAATGCATGCGTGAGACCGCGACACGCTCGCACGTACTGGTTATCGACGACGAGCCCAACATCCGCGACCTGGTGCAGGCGGCGCTGCGCTTCCACGGATTCAGCGTGGCGACCGGGGAGACGGGCGAGGCCTGCCTGGACATGGTGCGCGACCAGGGCGCCGACCTCATCGTGCTCGACGTGCTCCTGCCCGACATCAGCGGTTTCGAGGTCTGCCGTCAGCTGCGCGAATCCGGCGACGAGGTCCCCGTCATCTACCTCACCGCGCGCGACACGCCCTCCGACACCGTCACCGGGCTGTCGCTGGGCGGCGACGACTACGTCACCAAGCCGTTCTCCGTCGAGGCGCTGGTCGCGCGCGTGCACGCGCTGCTGCGCCGAACACGCCGCGACGACGGCGGGGGCGGCGAGTCCGACCGCACCGAGGAGGGCGTGCTGCGGGTCGGCGACCTCGAACTCAACGAGCGCAGCTGGACCGTGCGGCGCGCCGGAGTGCCCATCGAGCTGTCGCCGACCGAGTTCCGGCTGCTCGCCTACCTGATGAGCAACGCGGGCCAGGTGCTGACCCGCGCGCAGCTGCTGGAGAACGTGTGGGGGTGGGACTACGCCGGACAGTCCCAGATCGTGGAGACCTACGTCAGCTACCTGCGCCGCAAGCTCGACCCGCTCGGGCCCGCCCTGATACACACCCAGCGCGGCGTCGGGTACGCCCTGCGCACCCGGGACAGCACCTAGATGACCTACCGGGGAGGACTGCGCTGGCGGCTGCTGGTCGGGCTGCTCGCGGTCACCGGCACCGGCCTGCTGGTGACCTGCGTCGTCGGCTTCCTCACGCTGCGAAGCTTCATCACCGAGCGCATCGACGCCCAGCTCCAGCTCACCGCCGAGCGCGCGATGGTCCGCCTGGACAACGACACCCCGCCGGCGGGCGTGGACGCGCCCAGCCCGTCCCCCTACTTCGTGGTCCTTCTCGACAGCTCCACCGGCCAGATCACCCAGGTCTACGGCGACAGCTACCGCGAGGACGTCGTGCTGGACCGCATCCGCGCCATACCGCTGGAGGACTGGCGCGACTACGCCTCGACCGGCGAGATCTTCGAGCTGGAAGGCGTCGACGCCAACGTCGCCCCCTACCGCGCGACGGTGCGGCTGCGCACCGACACGATCATGGTCGCCGGAGTGCCCACGGGCGACCGCGAGCAGTACCCCTGGCAGCTGGTGATGACCCAGCTGGTCACGGCCACCCTGCTGCTGGGCGGGCTGACCCTGGCGGGCCGCTGGCTGATCGGCCGCGGCCTGCAGCCGCTCGACGACATGGCCACCACCGCCAACCGGATCAGCGTCGGCTCCGACATGTCGGTGCGGATGCCGGGCTCGGGCACCCACAGCGAGGCCGGGCGCCTGTCGCTGGCCATCAACACGATGCTGCAGCGCATCGAGGACGCGTTCGCCGCCCAGCGCGCCTCCGAGGAGCGGGTGCGCTCCTTCGCCGCCGACGCCTCCCACGAGCTGCGCACTCCGCTGACGACCATCCGGGGCTACGCCGAGCTGTACCGGCAGGGCGCCATCCCCGACGCCGAGCTGCCGGGGGCGATGGAGCGCATCGAGAACGAATCGCAGCGCATGAGCCGGCTCGTCGCCGAGCTGCTGGAGCTGGCGCGGCTGGACCGCACCGGTTCGCTCCAGCACGGCGAGGCCGACCTGGCCGTACTGTCCGAAGAGGTCGTGCGCGACGCACGTGCCCTGGAGCCCCAGCGCGAGTTCGTCCTGGAGGCGCCCTCGGAGCTGTGGTGCGTCGCCGACGAGGCGCGGCTGCGCCAGATCCTGGCCAACCTGCTGGCCAACGTCCGCGAGCACACCCCCGGCAAGACGCCGGTCGAGGTGCGGCTGCGCGCCGAGGGCGAGTACGCGGTGCTGGAGGTGGCCGACCAGGGCCCCGGCATGGCCGCCGACGACCTGCGGCGCGCCTTCGACCGCTTCTACCGCGGCAACCGCACCCCGGGCAGCGGGAGCGGGCTGGGCCTGTCCATCGTGCAGGCGATCGCCGACGCGCACGGCGGCGACGTCGACCTCGACTCGGCACCCGGCCGGGGCACCACGGTGCGGGTGCGGATCCCGCTGCGCACACCGGACCGGGACCCTGACACGGACTGAGCCACGCGGCTCCGCGGCCCCGCGGCGCTCCGGGACGTCCGCCATGCTTCACGACACCTACCGACGGGTAGGAGCGTGGCACAGGACATGACGACCCCGGCGCGACGCTGTGCTGGTGAGGTGATCCGACGACATGACCGCGGTGAACCGCGAATCCGCTCCCGAGCACGTCGACGAGCGCCAGGCCCGCGCGGTGGCCGAGGCCGCCCGCGAGACCGAATGGCGCAGACCCAGCTTCGGCAAGGAGCTCTACCTCGGCCGACTGCGGCTGGACCTGGTCCACCCCTATCCGCGCCCCTCCGCCGAGACCGTGGAGGAGGGCGAGGCGTTCATCGCCCGGCTGCGCGACTTCTGCACCACGATCGACGCTCAGCGCATCGAGCGCGAGGAGCGCATCCCCGACGAGGTCATGCGCGGCCTCAAGGAGCTGGGGGCGCTGGGCATGAAGATCCCCAAGGCCTACGGCGGGCTCGGGCTGAGCCAGCTCTACTACAACCGGGCCCTGACCCTCGTCGGCTCGGTCTCCCCCGCCATCGGTGCGCTGCTGTCGGCGCACCAGTCCATCGGCGTCCCCCAGCCGCTGCGGATGTTCGGCACCGAGGAGCAGAAGCGCGCGTTCCTGCCGCGCTGCGCCACCACCGACATCAGCGCGTTCCTGCTGACCGAGCCCGACGTGGGCAGCGACCCGGCGCGGCTGCACTGCACCGCCACGCCCACCGACGACGGCTCGGCCTACCTGCTCGACGGCGTGAAGCTGTGGACCACCAACGGCGTGGTGGCCGACCTGCTGGTGGTCATGGCGCGGGTGCCCGAGAGCGAGGGGCACCGGGGCGGGATCACCGCCTTCGTCGTCGAAGCCGGCTCCGAGGGCATCACCGTCGAGAACCGCAACCGGTTCATGGGCCTGCGCGGCCTGGAGAACGGCGTCACCCGCTTCCACCGGGTGCGCGTCCCCATCGAGAACCGGATCGGCGGAGAGGGCAAGGGCCTCAAGATCGCGCTTTCGACGCTGAACACCGGGCGGCTGTCGCTCCCGGCGATGTGCGTAGGCGCCGGCAAGTGGTGCACCAAGATCGCCCGCGAGTGGTCGCGCGAGCGCGTGCAGTGGGGCCGGGCCGTCGGCCGCCACGAGGAGGTCGCCAAGAAGGTGGCCTTCATCAGCGCCACCACCTACGCGATGACCGCCATGCTGGACCTGTCCAGCCAGTTCGCCGACGACGAGCGCAACGACATCCGCATCGAGGCGGCCATCGCCAAGCTGTGGTGCTCGGAGATGGCCTCGCGGGTCGCCGACGAGCTGGTGCAGCTGCGCGGCGGCCGGGGTTACGAGACCGCCGACTCGCTGGCGGCGCGCGGCGAACGCGGCATCCCCGCCGAGCAGACGCTGCGCGACCTGCGCATCAACCGGATCTTCGAGGGTTCCACGGAGATCATGCACCTGCTCATCGCCCGTGAGGCGGTCGACGCCCACCTGTCGGTGGCGGGCGACATCATCGACCCCGAGGCCGACCCGCGGGCCAAGGCCCGCGCCTTCGCGAAGGCGAGCGGCTTCTACGCGGCGTGGCTGCCCACGCTGGTGGTCGGCGAAGGGCAGCGCCCCGGCTCCTTCGGCGAGTTCGGCCCGCTGGCCGAGCACCTGCGCTACGTCGAACGCGCCTCCCGCAAGCTGGCGCGGTCCACCTTCTACGGGATGTCGCGCTGGCAGGGGCGGTTGGAGAACAAGCAGGGCTTCCTGGGCCGGGTCGTCGACATCGGCGCCGAGCTGTTCGCGATGAGCGCCGCGGTGGTGCGGGCCCAGCGCGACCTGGAGGACACCCCCGAGCGCGGCCGGGGCGCCTACGAGCTGGCCGACGCCTTCTGCCGCCAGTCCCGCCTGCGCGTCGACGCGCTGTTCACCGCGCTGTGGGCCAACACCGACGACATCGACGGCAAGCTCAGCCGCCGCGTCCTCGACGACCACTACACCTGGTTGGAGGAGGGCGTCGTCGACCCCTCCACTCCGGGGCCGCTCATCGCCCGCGCCGAACCCGGCCCCTCGGCCAAGGACGACGTGCACCGCAGGATGGGCTGAGAAGAGGCACGGCCCGCCGTCCGCCGGGGGTCGGCGGGCGCGGAAACGTCTCAGGGCCCGAGTAGCCTCGGGACACATGTACGACTCAGCGCCACCGCACCCCCGCCGCGACTCCGTGCTCTCCGCGGCGCAGGCGCGCCGGGTCGCACTCGCGGCCCAGGGGTTCGCCGACCGGCCGCCCTCCGGCGCGCCCACGGCCCGCCACCTCCAGCGGGTGATCGACCGGGTCGGGGTCATCCAGATCGACAGCGTGAACGTGCTCGCCCGCAGCCAGTACCTGCCCGTGTTCGCGCGGCTGGGCGGTTACGACCCCGCCCTGCTGGACCGCGCCGCCACCCGGCGCGGCGGCCGGCTGGTGGAGTACTGGGCGCACGAGGCCAGCCTGATCCCGCCGGCCACCCACCGGCTGCTGCGCTGGCGCATGGCGCGCGCCCGCGACGAGGCGTGGGGCGCCATACGGCGCGCGGCCGACGACCACCCCGGCCTCGTCAAGGCCGTGCGCGACGAGGTCGAGCGCAGCGGCCCGGCCACGGCCCGGCGGATCGAGGAGGCGCTGGAGCACGGCGCCGACCGCCCGCGTGAGCACTGGGGGTGGAACTGGTCGCTGGTCAAGCGGGCGCTGGAGTTCCTGTTCTGGTCGGGCGAGATCACCACCGACGGCCGCACGGCGCAGTTCGAGCGCCGCTACGACCTCGCCGAGCGGGTGCTCCCGGCCGCCGTCCGCGACGCACCCGATCCTGATCCGGCGCAGGCGCGGCGCGAGCTGATGGCCATCGCCGCGCGCGCCCACGGGGTCGGCACCGAGGTCTGCCTGCGCGACTACTTCCGGCTCGGCGCCGCCGAGGCCCGCACCGCACTGGCCGAGCTGGTCGAGTCCGGCGAGGTGGTGCCCGTCGGCGTCGCCGGGTGGCAGCGTCCCGCCTACCTGCACCGCGACGCCCGCATCCCGCGCAGGATCGGCGCCCGCGCGCTGCTGAGCCCGTTCGACTCGCTGGTGTGGGAGCGATCGCGCGCCGAGGCGCTGTTCGGATTCCGCTACCGGCTGGAGATCTACGTTCCCGAGGCCAAGCGGGTGCACGGCTACTACGTGCTGCCCTTCCTGCTGGGCGAGGACCTGGTGGCGCGCGTCGACCTCAAGGCCGACCGCCGCGCCGGACGGCTGCTGGTACGGCGCACCACGCTCGAGGAGTCCGCTCCGGGCGAGACCGCCGACGCGCTGCACGCCGAGCTGGAGCGCATGGCGGCGTGGCTGGGCCTGGCCGAGGGCGTGCACTACGAGGGCTGAACCGGCCGCTCCGGCCGCTGCGCAGCGCCGGCGGGGGCGCTCACGGGCAGGCCCGCCGGGGCGCGCGTTCAACCGCCGAGCGGTGCGCTCAGCTCCTTGGCCAGCTCCTCGAATACCAGGTCGTCGCGCTTGGGCAGGCCGAACCGCTCGTCGCCGTAGGGGAACGGAGCGGTGCCGCCGGTGCGCCGGTATCCGCGGCGCTCGTACCAGGCGATGAGGTCCGCGCGCTGGCGCAGCACCGTCATACGCATGCTCGTGCAGCCCATCTCCTCGGCCGCCGTCCGCTCGGCCTCGGCGAGCACGCTCCCGCCCAGCCCGCCGCCCTGGGCGCCGGGCCGCACCGCGAACATGCCGAAGTAGGCCGACCCGTCGCCGCCGCCGACGACCTCGCAGCAGGCCGCCGGCCGCCCGTCGCGCTCGGCGACGAGCACGCGGGCGCCGGTCCGGGCCAGCGCCTCGGCGATCTGCCCGGAGTCCACGCGCTGTCCGCCCAGCAGGTCGGCCTCGGTGGTCCATCCCTGCCGCGAGGCGCCGCCGCGGTAGGCGGAGTTCACCAGCTCCACGAGTGCCGATACGTCGCCTTCAGCGGCGTCGCGGAAGACGATCCCGCCGCCGTCGCCGCGCGCCCCCGACCGCTCCCCGACCCGCACGTCGGACTCCTCTCGCTCAAGCACCGCCCCACTCTACTGCGCGGCCGTCCGGGCTTCTCAGCGCGCCGGCGGCCCGGCGCCGCCCGCCCGCGCCGCCCGGGTGTGCAGGTAGCGCTGCTGCTGGAGGCTGGAGGTGAGCCGGGCGGCGGCCAGGTAGTGCTCGCTGGCCCCGGCCGTGTCGCCCGCCATGGCCAGCAGGTGCGCGCGGACGGCGGGCAGCCGGTGGTCGCCGCCCAGCCGCCCTTCGGCCTCGATCCCGTCGAGGACGGGCAGCGCGGTGTCCGGGCCGCGGACCATGGCCAGGGCGACGGCGCGGTTGAGCGCGACGACGGGGTTGTCCGACACCCCCATCAGCACCTCGTAGAGCGCGAGGATCTGCGGCCAGTCCGTCTCCTCGGCGCTGGGCGCCTCGTCGTGCACCGCGCTGATGGCGGCCTGCAGCTGGTAGGGCCCCACCTCGCCGCGGGAGCGGGAGCGGTTCAGCGCCGCGGTCACCAGCTCGACCCCTTCGGCGACGAGCCCGGTGTCCCACAGGCCGCGGTCCTGCTCGTCCATCGGGACCAGCGTGCCGTCGGGGGTGGTCCGGGCGGGCCGGCGCGCGTCGGTGAGCAGCATCAGCGCGAGCAGGCCCGCGGCCTCGCTGTCGCCGGGCAGCAGCCGGTGCACGATGCGCGCCAGTCGGATGGCCTCGGCGGCCAGGTCGGTGCGCTGCAGGCTGGGCCCCGAGGTGGCGGCGTATCCCTCGTTGAAGACCAGGTAGAGGACGTGCAGGACGGCGCGCAGCCGCGCGGGCCGCTCGTCGGGCGGCGGAACGGCGAACGGGACGCCGCTGTCGGCGATGCGACGCTTGGCGCGGCTGATGCGCCGTGTCATGGCCGCCTCGGGAACGAGGAAGGCCCGGGCGATCTCGGCGGTGGTCAGACCGCCGACCGCGCGCAGGCTGAGCGCGATCTGCGAGGCCGGAGTCAGCGCCGGGTGGCAGCACAGGAAGAGCACGGTCAGCGTGTCGTCGCCGTCGGCCGCCGCCCCCGCGGCGCTGCGGTCGGCTCCCGGTGCGGTCCCGGCGCCGGGCACGAGGCGGCGCGCGGCCGTCTCCTCCCGGCGCCGGCGCGCCTGTTCGCTGCGCAGCAGGTCGGTGAGCCGGCGGGACGCGGCGGTGATCAGCCAGGCGCGCGGGTCGTCCGGCACGCCCTTCGACGGCCACTGCACGGCGGCCGCCAGCAGCGCCTCCTGCACGGCGTCCTCGGCCGCGTCGAAGTGGCCGTAGCGGCGCACGACCGCGCCGAGGACCTGCGGCGTGAGGCGGCGCAGCAGGTCTTCGGGCGGGTGCGCCGCGTCCGCCGACGCGGTCCGGGATCCGACCACGGGACGGTCATCCCTCCGGCATGGGCGGCGCCTCGTCGATGGGGCGCACGTCCACGTACCAGGTCTTGCCGGGCCGGGCGCCCTCGGGGTGCGGGGTGTCCGCCAGCTGCGCCGCGATCTCGGTCGCCCGGTCGAAGCTTGCGCAGTCGACGATGGTGAACCCCGCGAGGACCTCCTGCGTCTCGGCGTAGGGGCCGTCGGTGACGACCGGCGCACCGTCCTTGCCCTCGACCCGGCGGGTGTGCACGGGCGCGCTCAGCCCGTGGCCGTCGACGAACTCGCCGGATTCGACGAGGTTCTGGTTCCACCGCCCCATGAACTCGTGCAGGGCTGCGACGTCCTGCTCGGACCACGGCGGCGTGTCGCCCGGCTTTCCGGTGAGGACGTCGTAGTCCTGCTGCGAGCCGTAGAGCATGATCATGTACTTCACGGGTCTCACCCCTGTCCGACCGGCACCCGCCTCTCGGGTGCCTTCTACCCGCGACGTCGGAGCCGGCCGCCCGTTCCGGACACGCCGCGGATGTTTTTTCCGCGACCTCGCGGCGAGGGACGGCCGACGGCGTGTGCCGGCCGCTGCGGGCGGCACACGCCGGGGGCGCTACACGCGTTCGACGATGGTGACGTTGGCCTGGCCGCCGCCCTCGCACATGGTCTGGAGGCCGTAGCGGCCGCCCGTGCGGCGGAGCTCGTGGACGAGCTTGGTCATCAGCACCGATCCGGTGGCGCCGAGGGGGTGGCCAAGGGCGATGGCGCCGCCGTTGGGGTTGGTCGTGGCGGGGTCGGCGCCCAGCTCCTGCGTCCAGGCCATCGGGACGGGGGCGAAGGCCTCGTTGATCTCGGTGACGTCGATGTCGCCGATGCCCAGCCCGGCCTTCTTCAGCGCCGCGCGGGTGGCGGGGATGGGGGCGGTGAGCATGTAGACGGGGTCGTCGCCCATCAGGGCCAGCTGGACGATCCGGGCCATCGGCCGCAGCCCGTGGCGCTCCACCGCGCGCTCGGAGGCGATCAGCAGCGCACCCGCGCCGACGGAGACCTGGCTGGCCACGGCGGCCGTCAGCGCCCAGCCCTCGCGCAGCGGGTCCAGCGCGGCCATCTTCTCCAGCGTGGTGTCGGGGCGCACGCCCTCGTCCCGGGAGACGCCGGCCAGCGGTGCAATCTCGTCGTCGAAGCGGCCGGCGTCGCGGGCGGCGGCCGCCCGTCGGTGACTCTCCAGCGAGTAGTTCTCCAGGTCCTCGCGGCTGTAGCCCCACTTCTCGGCCATCAGCTGCGCGCCGCGGAACTGCGAGATCTCCTGGTCGCCGTAGCGCTTGGCCCAGCCCTCGCCGAACAGGGACAGCCCGGCGTCGATGGCGAACTTCGCGTTGGCTCCCATGGGGACCATGCCCATGTTCTCGACGCCCGAGGCGACGACGAGGTCCTGGGTGCCCGACATGACGCCCTGGGCGGCGAAGTGCACGGCCTGCTGGGACGAGCCGCACTGCCGGTCGATGGTGACGCCGGCGGTGGTCTCGGGCAGGCCCGCCGACAGCCAGGCGGTGCGCGCGAGGTCGAGGGCCTGCGGGCCGACCTGGCTCACGCAGCCCATCACCACGTCCTCGACCGCCTCGGGGTCCGCACCGGTGCGGTCCATCAGCTCCTTGAGGACGTGTGCACCCAGGTCGGCCGGGTGCACGCCCGCCAGGGCGCCCTTCTTCGTGCCTACCGGGGTCCGGACGGCCCCGACGATGTATGCCTCAGCCACTGTGCCCTCCTGGGGAGGCTGCGGTGCTCCGCAGCGTGTCGGTCCTCAACCGAACCATATTCGGTTTCGGTGTCCAGGCAAGGCCCCGGGGCGCGCCCGTCCGCCTCGGCGTTCACCGGCCCCGGACCGGTCTGAGCCGCGGCCCTTCTGCGGCGAGGGCGGCGTCCTCCTCGTCGCCGAGGGAGTCCCGGGCGACGTCGCGCAGCACCCCGGCGAGCTCGGAGCGGTCCTTCTCGGAGAGGTCGGCCAGCGCCGTGCGTACCGCGCGCTCCTGGGCGCCGACGAGCCGCAGCGCCACCGCGCGCCCGTTCCCGTTCAGCCGCCAGGCGCCGTCGCCGGACTCGGCGAGCAGGTCCGCGCGGTGCAGCTCCTCGTGTACCGGCACCAGGCCCGCCTCAGGGCGGCGGCACAGCCGCGCCAGGTCCGCACCGGGGAGCGCGCCGGTGGCCGCGATGTGGGTGACGGTCCAGCACGCCGCGGGCGAGAGCTCGACGCCGGCCGCCGCGGCCAGCCGCTCGTACATCCGGCGCGGCTCCGCGGCTCCCGCCGCCCGGTAGGCCGCGGCCTCGACGCGGTCCAGCGGTTCGCGGGCGGTCGCCACGGGCGGCAGCGCCTCGTCCAGGTCGGGTGTGGCGATCGTGCTGCGCAGCGGGACCTCCTTGAGGAGCAGCGCGAACACGACCGCCGCGCCGGCCACGGGCACCGTGGAGAGGAACACCGTGCCGACCGCGCCGGCGTAGGCGTTCAGCAGGTCCGCCTGGGTACCCGGCGCCAGCGCGTCCAGCGCGCCCGGGTCGGTCTCCAGCCGCTCGACCGAGACCCCCTGCGGCAGGTCCGCGCCGGCGGCGCGCTCGCGCAGGTCGGCGGCGAGCCGCACGGCGAGGACCGAGCCGAACACCGCGGTGCCGATCGACCCCCCGATGGAGCGGAAGAAGGTGCCGGTCGAGGTGGCCGCGCCCAGGTCGCGGAAGTCCACGGCGTTCTGCACGGCGGTCAGCACCACCTGCATCACCACGCCCAGACCGCAGCCCAGCAGCAGGAGGTACAGGCTCATCAGCGCGCCCGGGGTCTGCGGGCCCAGCGTGGACAGGAGCCCGAGCGCGACCGCGACCACCGCCATGCCCGCCACGGGGTAGGCCGTGTAACGGCCGGTGTAGGTGACCAGCCGACCGGAGGCCACGGCGGTGACCAGCATCCCCAGGACCATCGGCAGCAGATGCAGGCCCGAGGCCGTCGGCGAGTAGCCGTGCACCGCCTGCAGGAACAGCGGCAGGTAGGCCATCGCGCCCATCATCGCGAACCCCGCGCAGGCCAGCACCGCCGCTCCCGCAACCACCGTGCGGTGCGTGAACAGCTCCAGCGGCATCACCGGATCGGCGGACCGGCGCGCGCCGGCGAACCACAGCACCGCCAGCACGGCCGCGGCGCCGACCAGCCCGAGCACCATCGGCGAGGTCCACGGGTAGAGGCCGCCGCCCCAGGCGGCGACCAGCGTGAGGCACACCGCGGCACCCGCCGGAAGCAGGGTTCCCGCGTAGTCGATCCGGCGCCGCCCGCGCCCGCCGGCGGCCGCGGGCAGCGCCAGCAGCACGGCGGTGAAGGCGAGCAGGCCCAGCGGAAGGTTGATGTAGAACACCCAGCGCCAGCTCAGGTGGTCCACGAACAGCCCGCCCAGCAGCGGACCGGCCACGGCGGCGGCACCGAAAGAGGCGCCGAAGAGCCCGCGGTACCCGCCGCGCTCGCGCGGCGGGGCGATGTCGCCCACGATCGCCATGGCCAGCGCCATGAGTCCTCCCCCGCCGATGCCCTGCAGCGCGCGGAAGCCGATCAGCTGCGGCATCGACTGCGCGGCGCCGCACAGCGCCGAGCCGGCGAGGAAGACCAGGATGCAGGCCAAGAACAGGTTCTTGCGGCCGTACCGGTCGCCGAGCCTTCCCCACAGCGGGGCACTCGCGGTCACGGCCAGCAGGTAGGCGGTGATCACCCAGGACAGGTGGTTGAGGCCGCCGAGGTCGCCGACGACGGCGGGCAGCGCGGTGGCGACGATGGTCTGGTCCAGGGCCGCCGGCACCACGGCGAGCAGCAGCGCGGTCATCACCAGGACGATGCCGCTCCCCTGCCGCTCGTTCCGCTCACGCTGCTGCGCTACGTGTCTACCCATCGTGGCCCCCTGATCGGCGCCGGAACACAGGCACGTGCGTCGCTGTGTGGCGGGCAGCCTAGGCAGCGCACCGGCTGCGGGACGCGCCGCCGGGCGGGCACTGCACCGGACTTTGCGGAACTTTCATCCGCCGCCGCACCGAATCGTGTTCGGTTACGGTGGTGCTGCGTGCGGGACGCGGGCGCGCGGCACCGCGCAGCCCGCTGGACGACAAGGAGGCGGCCCATGCAACGGGAGCTCTTCGAAACCGAGCACGACCTCTTCCGCGAGTCGGTGGCCGAGTTCCTCAAGCGCGAGGTGGTCCCGCACCACGAGGCGTGGGAGAAGGACGGCATCGTGCCCCGCGAGGTGTGGACCAAGGCCGGCGAGGTCGGCCTGCTCGGGCTCGGCGTCCCCGAGTCCTACGGCGGTTCGGGCGTCGTGGACTTCCGCTTCAACGCCGTCGTCGACGAGGAGGTCTGCCGCGTCGGCGCCAGCGGCCTCGGGTTCGGCCTGCAGAACGACGTCATCGCGCCCTACATGGTGCACCTGACCACCGAGGAGCAGCGCCGCCGCTGGCTGCCCGGGTTCGCCTCCGGCGAGCTGATCACCGCGATCGCCATGACCGAGCCCGGCGCGGGCAGCGACCTGCAGGGCATCAGCACCTCCGCGGTGCGCGACGGCCGCGACTACGTGCTCAACGGGCAGAAGACGTTCATCACCAACGGGATCAACTCCGACCTGGTCATCGTTGTGGCGCGGACCGATCCCGAGGCCGGGGCGCACGGCCTGTCCCTGCTGGCCGTCGAGCGGGGCATGCCCGGCTTCGAGCGCGGCCGCAACCTCGCCAAGATCGGGCTGAAGGCGCAGGACACCGCCGAGCTGTCGTTCACCGACGTGCGGGTGCCCGCGGCCAACCTGATCGGCCGGGAGAACCACGGGTTCGCGCATCTGATGGAGAACCTGCCCCAGGAGCGGCTGTCGATCGCAGTGGCGGCCACCGCCGGGGCCGAGGCCGTGCTCGCCGAGACGATCGCCTACTGCAAGGACCGCACCGCTTTCGGGCGTCCGATCGGGAAGTTCCAGAACACCCGTTTCGTACTGGCCGAGTTGGCGACCGAGGCGGATCTCGCCCGCACCTACGTCGACCGGGCGATCACGCTGCTCAACCGCGGCGAGCTGACCGTGGAGGACGCCGCCAAGGCGAAATGGTGGACGACCGAGTTCGCGAACCGGGTCATGGACCGGTGCCTGCAACTGCACGGCGGGTACGGGTACATGATGGAATACCCCGTGGCGAAGGCATGGCAGGACGCCAGGATCCAGTCGATCTTCGGCGGCACGACGGAGATCATGAAGGAGATCGTGGGTCGCTCGCTGGGCCTGTAGCCACGCCCCCGAGGGTCACGGCGAAAGGGTCGGCATGAGCGGCGCGTGGGACGGGCTGATCGTCCTCGGACTCCTGATCATCCTGCTGGTGCTGGGTGTGCGCAGGCTCCGGCCGCGCATGCACATCCCGTGGACCACCGGCGGCATCGTGGTGTGCTTCATCTTCGTGGTGCTGATGCTGTGGGCGTGGTCCAACCGCTGAGTCCCCCGCTGGCGGCTCCGCCCGGCCTGACCCGCGGGCGCCGCCTGGACGCCCGCGCGGGCGGCGGTCCCGGGTCCGGGGGCCCGCCGCGGCGGCGCTACTCCGACTTCAGCGGGACCTCGAACCAGACCGCCTTGCCGTCGGGGGTGGGCCGCGAGCCCCAGCGCGTGGCCAACTGGTCGACGAGGTAGAGGCCGCGGCCGCCCTCGTCGTCGGCTCCGGCGCTGCGGATGCGCGGCAGCCGCAGGTCGCGGTCGAAGACCTCGACCCACACCGAGGCCCCGCCCCGGCGCAGGCGCAGCAGGAACTCGCTGGGCTGGGCCCCCTCGTCGTCGTCGGAGGACTCCTCCAGCAGGTCCGACCAGTCCTCGTCGAAGTCGTCGGCGTCGTCGCCGAGTCCGCCCAGGTCCAGGGTGTCGGAGGAGTCGCGCACGCCGTCGGAGGTGAACTCCCGGCGGACCGGGTGGGGCGTGGCGTGTATGACGACGTTGGTGACGATCTCCGAGACCAGCAGGCAGGCGAGCTCCGCCTGGTCGCGGTCCATGCCCCAGTTCTTGAACGTGCTGGAGGCGAGGTGGCGTGCGTCGCCGACGGTGGGGGCCTCGGCGATGAACCAGCCCTCCTCCATGGCGAGCTCGCCGGAGTGGGTGCGCACCACCAGCAGTGCGGTGTCGTCGTCGATCTCGCCGGGCACGGCGGTGACGGCGGTCTGGGCGATCTGCTCGACGTCCTTGTCGGCGACGTCACGCACGCGCCTGCGCAGCTGGTCCAGCGAGCGCGGGACGTCGACGGTGCCGCCGATGGGGCGCCGGTCGACCAGGCCGTCGGTGTAGAGCAGCAGCGTGGCGCCGGCGGGAAGCTCCAGTTCGGCCTGGTGGTACACGGCGTCGTCGAAGGGCGCACCGCGCAGCTTGACGCCCAGCAGCGTGTCGGTGACCTCCAGCGACAGCTCGTCGACGTGGTCGTCGCAGATCAGCAGCGGCGACTGGTGCCCGGCGTTGGCGTAGGACAGCTGGCGCGACCAGGCGTCGTAGACCATGTACAGGCAGCTGACGCTGGGCACCCAGGTGCCGCCGGAGCCGTCGGGGCGGCCGAGCTGGCGCACCCATTCGTCCAGTTCGCGCAGGATGTCGGCGGGTTCGCGGTCAGCCTGGGCGAAGGCGCGCAGCGCGGCGCGGAGCTGGCCCATGACCGCGGCCGCGTGCGGGCCGCGCCCCTCGACGTCGCCGATGACGATTCCCACGCGCCCGGCCGAGAGCGGGATGACGTCGTAGAAGTCGCCGCCGACCTGGGTCTGGATGCCGTGGCCGTTGGCCTCCAGCGGCTTCGCGGGCACGTAGCGGTGCGCGATGGACAGCCCGTCGAAGTCGGGGAACGAGCGCGGCAGCAGGCTGTGCTGGAACGCGAGCGCGGTGCTGCGCTCCTCCTCGAACAGGCGGGCGTTGTCGATCGCCAGGGCCACCCGGGAGGCGAGCGCGCCCACCAGGTCGCGGTCGAAGGCGCCGTAGCGGGTCTTCTGGCGGGGGGAGAGCCGGGACAGGGCGAGCGTGAGCACGCCCAGGAGTTCACCGCGGGCGCGCAACGGCGCCGCAATGGCAGATGTCACCCCCACCTGCTCGGCCACGAGCGCCGAGCGCCTGTCGTCGGAATCGGACGCGTAGGCGTAGTCGCCCACGAGCACGGTCTCCATCCGCCGCATCGCGGTGTAGACGAAGTGGCGGTCGGGGTAGCGGACCTCCTCGCCGACGTCGAACCAGGTGCCCGGCGGCGGGGTCCATCCCTCGGCGTGCACGGAGACGCGCCGGACGAGCCGGTCGTGGTCGAAGAGGTCGATGAAGCAGTGGTCGGCGAACTGGGGCACGAGGATCTCGGCGACGGCCTTCATCGTGGAGTCGAACTCCAGCGACCCCGCCAGGCGGCTGCCGACCCGCTCAAGCAGGCCGTAGAGGTCCTCGATGCGGCCGCTGCGCAGGGCCTCGCCCGCGAAGACGATGAAGCCGTCGACCGCCCCCGCGGAGTCCTTCATCGGCACCGCGTTGACGCGCACGTGCAGCCACGAGGAGTCGGGCCGCATGATCGCGAACGTGCCGTCCCAGGTGTCGCCCTGCAGAGCGCGGCGCGAGAGCTGGTTGGCGCGTTCGAGGTCGCCCTCCTGGATGCCCAGGCCGGCCAGCGTCACCCCGCGCGGGTCGGAGTCCGCGGGCAGCCCGAAAAGCTCGTGCGCGAAGGGGTTGATGTAGCGGAGACGACTGGCGCGGTCGGCTACGAGGACGGCGATCTGCGCCTGCTCGAAGACCGCGTCCCCGGTTAGGGCATCGTCGTCGTAGAAGGCTTCCCCCCGTCGGTTCATTCAGCCGCCACCTCGACCTCACCGGCGGCGGTCACGATGCCGCGCCGCACGGTCCGCACTGTGCCCGCGCGGCCGCTCCGATCGCGCCGGGGACCGCGCGCCATGGGCAGAGCATAGCCCGAGTGTGCAGGTATCTGCAGAGCAACGTGACATTTCGGCCCCGCGGACCCCGTGCGCGCAGCCGGCGGAGGGCACGGGTCCGGGCCGGTTCAGGGCTTGGTGACGAAAATGTGGCTGGCGATCTGCCGTGACAGTTCGCTGGGCTCGCCATCCTTGCCGCTACCACCAATCACCTGTACGCCGTTCTCCGTCTCGAGAACGGCGACTTCCTGCTCGGGTTGTACCCCGGCGCGCTTGAGATCGAGCATGACTTCGGGATCGCCCTGCAGCTGCTCGCTGATCCGCCGGACCTTGACGCTGGTCTCGGTGCCGTTGGCGACGTCGAGCATCGGCACGATGGACTCGCCGGAGAACGGCTCGGGGGCGTAGCCGGCCAGCCCCAGCTCGTCCAGCGCCGGGATGGGGTTGCCGTGCGGACACACCGAGGGCGCGTTCAGCAGGTGCACCAGGCGCTCTTCGACCGCCTCGGAGATGACGTGCTCCCAGCGGCAGGCCTCGACGTGGACGTCCTCCCAGGGCAGGCCGATGACGTCGACGAGCAGGCGCTCGGCCAGGCGGTGCTTGCGCATGACCAGGGTGGCCAGCCGGCGGCCCTCGTCGGTCATGACCAGGTGACGGTCGTTCTCGACGCGCAGCAGGCCGTCGCGCTCCATGCGGGCGACGGTCTGGCTGACCGTGGGACCGCTCTGCTGGAGGCGTTCGGCGATGCGCGCCCGCAGGGGCACGATCCCCTCTTCCTCCAGCTCGAATATCGTCCGGAGGTACATCTCGGTTGTGTCGATTAGCCCGTGTGCGGTCAAGGCTCCCCCTCCCCTCATGGGCCGTCGAGAGTCGACGACGGCAGACTCTCAACACAGACCGGCCGCACGGGATTCCGGTTGCCCGCCGGCATCGTGCCCGGACGGGAACCGACCGCTGCGCCCTGGCCGCGGGAGCGGCCACCGATTCCGTTCATCATACCCCGGCGAGGGACAACCCACTGCGCCGCAGTGTGTCCCGTTCCACACCCGCGCAGCCGACCGAAACACCCCGCGGGCCGGGCGCCGAAGGCCGGCGGCGCTCCCCACGCGCTCACGTGCACCGCCGCCGCGCGCACCCGCGCAGGTCGCGGGTTGCTAGGGCGCCAGCCGGTCCAGCTCCCAGACGCCGTCCTCGGGCCCTCCGGTGGCCAGGGTGTAGCGGAAGCGGTCGTGCATCCGGTCGGCGCGCCCCTGCCAGAACTCGACCTCCTCCACCTGGACCCGGTAGCCGCCCCAGTAGGCGGGCCGCGGGATCTCCTCGCCGCCGCTCCACACGTCGCCGAACTCGGCGTAGAGCGCGTCCAGCTCGCCGCGGTCGGCGACGCGGCCGGACTGGCGCTCGCTGGCCCATGCGCCGATCTGTGAGCCTCTGGGACGTGTACGGAAGTACGCGTCGTTCTCGGCGTCGGTGAGGCGTTCGCCGCGGCCCCGCACAAGCACCTGGCGCCGGATCGCGTGCCAGGGGAAGACCGCGGCCAGGCGCGGCTCGTCGGCCAGCGCGCGCCCTTTCCGGGAGCCGTAGTTGGTGAAGAACCGCAGGCCGGAGCGGTCGTACCCTTTGAGTAGAACGGTACGCGCACGGGGTGCGCCGTCGGGCTCCACCGTGGCGACGACCATGGCGTTGGGCTCGGCCAGCCCCGCCGTGTGCGCCTGTGTGAACCACGTGTGAAACTGCTCCATGGGATGCGCCGCCATGTCGGCCCTCCGCAGCGGAGCCCCCTCGTAGGGCTGCCGCAGCTCCGCCGGCTCGCTGTGGTTCACAGTGGAGCATCCTCACACGGCCTGCGGGGTAGGCGCCACATGCAGGACCGCCCGACCAGCGACACCGCGAGTGCCACCGAGACCTGACCGAACGGCCCGCCGGGCGCACCCGGATCCACCGGACCGCGACACTACGGAGGAAGCCGGTATGTCGGAGTTCAAACCCGGGCTCGAAGGAGTCGTGGCGTTCGAGACGCAGATCGCCGAACCGGACAAGGAGGGCGGTGCCCTCCGCTACCGGGGCGTCGACATCGAGAACCTCGTCGGCAAGACGGCCTTCGGGCGGGTCTGGGGGCTGCTGGTCGACGACGGCTTCTACCCCGGCCTCCCCTTCGCCGAGCCGGTCGCCCAGTCGGTTCGCACCGGGGACATCCGCGTGGACGTGCAGAGCGCGCTGGCTGCGCTGGCCCCTCTGTGGGGCTTCAAACCGCTGCTGGACATCGACGACGACGAGGCCCGCGACAACGTCGCCCGCGCGGCCTCGGCCGCGCTTTCGGTCACCGCCCAGGCCGCCCGCGGCGACCTGCCGGAGGTGCCGCGCGCCCGCATCGAGGAGGGCGCCTCGGTGGTCGAGCGGTTCATGATCCAGCTGCGCGGCGAGCCCGACCCGCGCCACGTGAAGGCGGTCGACGCCTACTGGACCTCCGCCGCCGAGCACGGTATGAACGCCTCGACGTTCACCGCGCGCGTCATCGCCTCCACCGGCGCCGACGTCGCCGCCGCGCTGTCGGGCGCCGTGGGCGCCATGTCCGGCCCGCTGCACGGCGGGGCGCCGGCGCGCGTGCTGCACATGCTCGACGAGACCGAGCGCATCGGCGACGCGCGCACCTTCGTGACCCGCGCCATGGACCGGGGCGAGCGCCTGATGGGCTTCGGCCACCGCGTGTACCGCGCCGAGGACCCGCGCGCCCGGGTGCTGCGCCGCACCGCCAAGGAGCTCGACGCGCCGCGCTTCGAGGTCGCCGAGGCCCTGGAGAACGCCGCCCTTGAGGAGCTGCACGCCCGCAAGCCCGACCGGGTGCTGGCCACCAACGTCGAGTACTGGGCGGCGGTCGTGCTGGACTTCGCGGAGATCCCGACGGAGATGTTCACGGCCATGTTCACCTGCGCCCGCACCGCCGGCTGGTCGGCCCACATCCTGGAGCAGAAGCGGACCGGTCGGCTCGTACGGCCCAGCGCCGACTACACCGGCCCCGCCGCCCGCGCCATCGACGACGTCCCGGGCGCCCGGGAGGCCCTCGCCCAGGGGGTGTGAGACCCGCCGGCGCCGGCCGCCGGCACCGGGCCATCACGAGCGGCACCTGTGCGGCGGCCAAGGCCTCCCGACCGCCGCGCTCGCTGGGCAAACGCCGCTAACCCGCCCCCCTTACCTGCGGCGCGATGACGCCAGCCACTACCCTTGCCCAGGTGACCGACATTCAGATTCCCGCGAACCTGCTGCCCAGCGACGGCCGCTTCGGCTGCGGTCCGTCGAAGGTCCGACCCGAGCAACTCTCCGCCCTCGCGTCGTCCGGCTCCGGCTACATGGGGACCTCCCACCGGCAAAAGCCGGTCAAGTCCTTGGTGGGGCGGGTGCGAACCGGTCTGTCGCAGCTCTTCGACCTGCCCGAGGGCTATGAGGTCGTGCTCGGCAACGGCGGCACCACCGCCTTCTGGGACACCGCCGCCCACGGCCTGGTGCGCCGGAAGTCCCAGCACCTGTCCTTCGGCGAGTTCTCCTCGAAGTTCGTCAAGGTCACCAAGGGCGCGCCGTGGCTCGACGAGCCGAGCGTCATCAGCACCGACCCCGGCACGCACGGCGAGCCGGCGGCCGAGGACGGCGTGGACGCCTACGCGCTGACCCACAACGAGACCTCGACCGGCGTGGCCATGCCTATCCGGCGGGTGCCCGGCGCCGCGGACGACGCGCTGGTGATGGTCGACGCCACCAGCGGCGCCGGCGGCCTGCCGGTCGACATCTCCGAGACCGACGTCTACTACTTCGCCCCCCAGAAGTGCTTCGCCGCCGACGGCGGGCTGTGGGTGGCGATCATGTCGCCCCGGGCGCTGGCGCGGGTCGACGAGATCGCCGGGAGCGGCCGCTACATCCCCGAGTTCTTCTCGCTGACGACCGCGGTCGACAACTCCCGCAAGGACCAGACCTACAACACGCCCGCCGTGGCCACGCTGATGCTGCTCGCCGACCAGGTCGAGTGGATGAACGAGCGGGGCGGCCTGGACTGGACGGTGCGCCGCACCGCGGAGTCCTCGTCGGTGCTGTACTCCTGGGCGGAGAAGGTCGACTACGCCAGCCCGTTCGTGGCCGAGCCCGCACAGCGGTCCCAGGTCGTGGGCACGATCGACTTCGCCGAAAGCGTCGACGCGGCGGCGGTCGCCGCCACCCTGCGCGCCAACGGGATCGTCGACACCGAGCCCTACCGCAAGCTGGGCCGCAACCAGCTGCGCATCGGCATGTTCCCGGCGATCGAGCCGGACGACGTGCGCGCGCTCACCGGGTGCATCGAGCACGTGGTGGGCAAGCAGGGCTGAGGCGCCCCCCGGCCCGCGCCGCCCGCCCGGCGGCCGCATGCGGCCGGTTCGCGCGACAGAGCGCGACACGATACACCTGATGGCCTGCCCGGACGCGGTGTCCGGGCAGGCCATCACTTGCGAGCGGGTGCCCGTGCAGCGCGGGCGTCCGAGGACGGATGCGGCTGTGCGCAGAAACAAGCAGGAGCCCGAGCTCAAGATCATTTCGCACCGGGGCGCCTCCGGGCACCGCCCGGAGCACACGCTGGGCTCCTACGAGCTCGGTGCGCGCGTCGGCGGCGACTTCATGGAGGTCGACCTGGTCGCCACGGCCGACGGCGCGCTGGTGGCCCGCCACGAGCCCGAGATCGGGGGCACGACCGACGTCGCCGACCACCCCGAGTTCGCCGACCGCCGCACCACCCGGACCGTCGACGGACGCGACCACACCGGCTGGTTCGCGCACGACTTCACGCTGGACGAGCTGAAGACGCTGCGCGCCACCGAGCGGATCCCCGACGTCCGCCCCGCCAACGCCGCCCACGACGGCGTCTACGAGATCCCCACCCTTCAGGAGATCATCGACCTGGCCCGGCGGATGAGCGCGGAGCTGGGCCGGCGCATCGGGATCTATCCCGAGACCAAGCACCCCGCCTACCACTCGGGGCTGGGGCTGGACCTGGAGCCGCCGCTGCTGGCTGCGCTGCTGGACAACGGACTGGCCGGGCCCGAGCCGGAGCTTCCGGTCTTCCTCCAGTCCTTCGAGGGCGAGAGCCTGCGCAAGCTCGCCGACGTCCGGCTGCCCCGCGTCCTCTTGATGGGCACCGAGGAGCACTGGCGCCCGTTGCTCACCCCCGAGGGGCTGGCCGGGGTCGCGGAGTACGCCGAGGCGATCGGCCCGAACAAGGATCTGGTGATCCCGCGCGACGAAAACGGCGAACTGGGTGAGGCGACCGCCCTCGTGGCCGACGCCCACGAGGCGGGCCTGCTCGTGCACCCCTGGACGTTCCGCAGCGAGAACCGCTTCCTGCCCGCGGATCTGCGCAGCGGCGGCGGCGCAGGAGACTTCGGCGGGTTCGCCGCCGAGTACGGCGCGTTCTTCGAGGCCGGGGTGGACGGCGTGTTCACCGACCACTCGCGGCACGCGTTCCTGGCGCGGGAGATCTACCTGGAGGGCGAGTGAAGCCGCTGCGGCGGGCCGACGGCACGGCCCCCGACTCGCTGCCCGAGAGCGTGGCGCGCAACATCAGGGCCCTCGACGGCGGGCCCGCGTGGCTCAAGTCGCTGCCGGAGACGCTGGCCGACGTGCAGGCCGCCTGGGACCTGGCCCTGGACTCCCCGTTCGACGGCGGCAGCTGCTCCTGGGCGGGTCCGGCGCGCACCGGCTCCGCCGAGCGATCCGTGCTCAAGGTCTCCTTCCCGCACCGCGAGGCACGCGGAGAGGCGGAGGCGCTGCGCTTCTGGGACGGCGCCGGAGCCGTCCGGCTGCTGCGCGCCAGCGAGGACGGCTTCGCGCTGCTACTGGAGGAGTGCCGCCCCGGTGCCACGCTGCGCGACTCCCCCGGGGAGCCCGAGGACCTGCTCGCCGCCGGCCTGCACGTGCTCGCGTGGCTGTGGCGCCGGCCGCCGGAGCCGGGTCTGGATCTGGAGAGCCTGGAGACGGTCGCGACCGACTGGGCCGGGCTGGTCGAGGAGCGCCATCCCCGGCTGCGCCCCGGCGCCGATCCGCACCTGGTGCGCACCGCGGTCGACCTGCTCGGCTCGCTGCCGCGGACGGCCGAGCGGTCGGTGGTGCTGCACGGCGACTTCAACCCGGGCAACATCCTCGCCGCCGAGCGCGCACCGTGGCTGGCCATCGACCCCAAGCCGATGGTGGGCGACCCGGGCTACGACGTCTGGCCGCTGATCATGCAGATCGACCCCCCGATGCGGCTGATCGACCCGCTCCCGGCGCTGCGCCGCCGGTTCGACACGGCCGCCGAAATCCTCGGCGAGCCCGCCGACCGGCTGGCGGCCTGGTCGGCGGCCCGGGCGGTGGAGTCGGCCTTCGACCGGTACAACATCGGCTCCTACCCGGCGGGCGACGCCGAACTGGCCCAGGCGGAACTGCTGGCCGACGTGGCGGGCCTGTAGCCGACGCGGCACCCGTACGGCGGTCCCCGGCGGCCCCTCACCCGCCCGGTCGGCGGGCCCGCGGCGTGCGCGCGAAGGCGTGCGCGAAGGCGTGGCCAACATTCTTCACAGCGGCCGTGCCGGCGTACCGAAGGCGCCGCCGCCGCTTGTGGGTTTCGGATCGCGATACGCCGCTGAACGGGGCATCACACCCGGCTCCACACACAACCGACATAGGCCATACGCTGCACAAACACGCGCGTGGACCAAGTTATCCACAGGATGGCCGAATGTCTGTGGATATCGGCCGCACCCCTGTGGACAACCGGCCCGCGCGGGCTCCGCCCGGGGCCCGGTCCCCAGGCGCCGGCGCGAGGCCCGCCGGCGGACCGGCCGCCCGGCGGGGCCGGGGCGGCGGTCGGGGGCACAGCGCCCGCGGCCGCCCGGCCGCGAGCGGTCCCGGGCGGGTTCCCGACCGGATAACGGCGGATCCCGGACGCGCGCTACTCCCGGCAGCGGGTGCCGATCCGGTCCGGCGGGATCAGCTGCGGCGGGCCAGAAGGGCGATACCGGCGATCACGACGGCGGCCAGTCCCACGCCGGTCCAGATCAGGACCGCGGCACCGGTGCCGCCCCCGCTGCCGCCGGCCCCCGCGGCGCCGCCCTGCCCGGCCGTCCCCGGGCCGTCGGAGGCGCCGTCGCCGCCTTCACCGGGCTCCGCTCCGGGAAGCTCCAGCGGCACGCTCCACACCGGGCTGTCCGCGCCCTCCGTGCCCGCGAGCAGGGAGCGCCCGTCGTGGGAGAAGGCCAGGGACTCGCCCTGGTCGGACTCCGGCAGCGGCACCCGGTCCACGACGCGCCCGCCGCCCACGCCGTCTGCGGCGTCGTAGACGGTGGCCGCCCAGTAGGTGCGCACCGCGTAGTAGGCGCCGTCCGGGGAGAAGGAGGCGCCGGTCGCGTACAGCGGCGCCGAGTCGACCCGGGTGAGGGTGTTGGTGGCGTCGGGGTCGAGGTCCTCGGGCGCCGCGTAGACCCCGCCGGCAACCTCCTTGCTCAGGATGTGGATACGGCCGTCGCGGGGGTCGACCATCATGGCCTCGGCGTCGCGGCCGCCGTCCTCGTAGGAGAAGCTGAACGTGGTGGCCGCGATCGCCTGGTCGGCGAGGTCGCGCGGCTCGGGCAGGCGGTAGACGCGGATGCTGGGCCAGCCGCCGTGGAAGTTGTCGCCGATGTCGCCGACGAAGACCGCGGGTTCGCCGTCCTCGCCCGGACCCACCGCGATCGCCTCCCAGTCGCGCGCCTCGACCCCCTCACCGACCACGTCCACGGTCGCCACCGTGCGCCCCTGCTCGTCGACGGCGTAGATCTGCGGCCCGTAGGTTCCGCTGTCGTTGTGCGTCCAGTAAACGCCGTCGTGCCGGCTGGAGGCGGCCAGTCCGCTCGACTCCTGGATGCGCTCGTCGGTGATCCGGAACAGGGGCTCCGCAGCGGGGGAAGTGCTGTCAGCGGACGGCTCCGCGGCCGCCGCGCCGGCCGCGCCGGCGGGCGCCGCCTGCAGCGCCGCGAGCGCGAGCGTCACCGCGACCGCGGCGCTTCTCCTCATGGCCGCAATCCTGCCATTCTCGGCGCGGCGGCATGGCTTGCGACCCTCGCCTTGTGGGCATGCTCCGCATACACACGCGCATGAGCGGAAGGATGACCGAATGCGGCTCATCGCCTGCCTCAACGGGGACCGCCGACCCGGGGCGCATCCCGCGCTGCCCGTCTCACCGGAGCAGATCGTCGCCGACGCGCGCGCGGCGGTGGCCGCCGGAGCCGACGAGGTACACGTCCACCCGCGCGACGGCGGCGGCGCGGAGTCCCTGGAACCCCAGGTGGTCACGCCGCTGCTGCGGCTGCTGCGCGCCGAACTGCCCGACGTGCCCGTCAGCTTCACCACGGCGCTGTCGGCCGAACCCGACCCGGTGCGCCGCTACGACCTCGTCCAGCGCTGGAGCGCGCTGCCCTTCTCCGCGTCGGTGAACCTGCACGAGCCGGGGTCGGTCGAGGTCGCCCGGCTGCTGATCGACCGCCGGGTCGCGGTCGAGGCGGGGGTGTGGACCCCCGACGCCGCGCGCATCCTGGTGGCCTCGGGCCTGGCGGGCGACTTCTCCCGCGTGCTGGTGGAGCCGATGCAGACCACGACCGAGGACGCGCTGCACAACGCCTCGGCGATCGACGCCGTGCTGGACCGGGCCGGCCTGGAGCTTCCGCGACTGCTGCACGGCCGCGACGCCACGGCCTGGCCGGTCCTCGACACAGCGGTCGCCGCGGGCCTCGACGTGCGCATCGGCCTGGAGGACACGCTGCGCGACTCGGAGAACAACGCGGTCGAGGACAACGCCGCCCTGGTGGCGCTGGCGACCGCGCGCATGTCCGCGGCGGCGTAGGGCCGCCGGGCGCGGTCCGCGGGACGCCCGCGGAGGCGGCTGCGGCGCCGACGGGCGCTCGGGCGCATCCCGGCCGCGGGCCCGCGAGCGCGGGGCGCGGTCTCAGCCGATCGCCGCGCCGATCACGACGAGCAGCACGATGCCCGCGAGCACCGTGGGCAGCAGCCAGCGCTGCTTCCGGTTGTTGGTGAGCATGCTCATGGTCGACCGGCCTTACTCGCGTGCCGCCGGGGGCGCTGGTGCCGCGCCCGGCTGTGGTCCCGGCCCGCTCGCCGCGGGCCCCGTCGAAGGGGCGGCACGGGGTGCGCGCCGGGGGATTTTCAGCTTAACGCCCAGGTTGCGAGGGTCTCGTAGCGGGGCCGTGCGGGATGGTGGCTGCGGACGAGGTGGATCGCGTCGACGGTCCAGAACGGCGTGGCCAGCCCGCCCAGGGCGTAGCGCAGCGCCGTCATGTCCGTGGGCGGCCTGCTGGAGGCCAGCGTCAGATGCGGCACGAACGCGCGCCGGTCGAGGCGGACGCCGGACTTTCGGGCGACCTTGCGCAGTCCGGCGGCCAGCGCGGTCATGCCGTCGACGTCGCCCTCCAGGCCGGCCCACAGCACCGACGCCTGTCCGGTGTCGCCGGGGAAGGTGCCCCCGCCGCGGACCGCGACCGACATCCGCTCGTGCCGCGCGGCCTCGGCGGCGAGGCGCTCCTGGAGCGGCGGCACGCCCGGGGCGTCGACGTCGCCCAGGAACAGCACCGTGAAGTGCCATTCCGCGCGGTCCCTCCAGCGCAGTCCCAGCCCCAGCCGCGGCCGCCCGCCGGGGCCGTCCGAGCGCCCGGAGGTGTCGAGCGCGCCCCGGGCGACGGCGAGCCCGTCGGCGGCACTCAGCGCGTCTGCGGCGCGCGCCACCTCGTCCAGGACCTCCTTCGGCGGGTAAACCGCGACGAAGAGCCTCATGCACCACCCCGCATCGTCGTGCCTTGCGATGATCCCGCGTGCGGGAAGCATGCCATCGGCCGCGGTCCGGCGGTAGGGCACAGGGCCCTCCGCCGCGGAAATCCCGCGCCGCGCGGGCGCATCCCGCACACGGGGTCGACGGTCGGCCGCCGGCGGGTCGCGGCGCCCCCGTCAGTCGGCGCCGCCCGCCCGCAGCGCGCCGCCCGTGCGCGCCGGCAGCGCCGTGACCCGCACGAAGGGGCGCCGCAGCGGCGACAGCCGCACCCGCACGCGCAGACTGCGGGCCAGGAGCACCGACACCACGGCGACGACGATCACGCTCACAGCACCGCCGACTCCAAGACTGGCACGGGGACCGAACGCATCGGCGAGGAACCCGACGATCGGCGCTCCGATCGGGGCGACGCCGAGGAACACCAGCATGTAGATGCTCATCACCCGCCCGCGCATCTGCGGGTCGACGCTGAGCTGGAACGTGGAGTTCAGCGAGGTGGTGAAGGTCATGAACGCCACGCCCATGAACACCAGGGACGCGACGAACGCGCCGTAGCCCGGTGCGAGCGCCGACACCCCCTGCAGCACACCGAACGCCAGCGCACCGGTGAGCACGAGGCGCAGCCGGGGCCGCTCGCGACGCGCCGCCAGCAGCGCCCCGGCGAGCGCGCCGACGGCCAGCGCGGCCGCGGCCGTGCCGAAGGCGGCGGCGCCGGTACGGAACTCGTTGTTGGCCATCAGCGCGATCTGGTTCTGCACGTTCGCGCCGAACATCTGCACGAAGACGGTCATAACCAGCAGCAGCACGAGGTCCGGGCGGGCCAGCACATAGCGCACGCCCTCCATTGTCTGGCCCTTGGCGCGCGGCGCGGGCTCGGTGACCTGCAGCTCGCCGGGCCGCATCAGCCACAGGCCGCCCAGCACGGCCAGGAAGGAGGCGGCGTTGATCAGGAACACGGGGCCGCTGCCGATCGCCGAGATCAGCAGTCCGGCGACGGCGGGGCCGGCGACCCGGCCGAACTGGAAGCTGGCGCTGTTGAGCGCGACGGCGTTGGGCAGGTCGCGGTCGCCGACCATCTCGACGACGAAGGTCTGGCGCGCGGGGTTGTCGACCACGGTGACCAGGCCCAGCGCGAAGGCGAAGACGTAGACGTGCCAGACCTCGGCGGCGCCGGCGGCGGCCAGCACGCCCAGCCCGGCGGCGAGGACGCCCATGGCGGCCTGGGTGGCGATCAGCAGGCGGCGCTTGCCCAGCCTGTCGACGAGGGTGCCGCCCCACAGCCCGAACAGCAGCATCGGCAGGAACTGGAGCGCGGTCGCCACGCCCAGGGCGATGCCGCTGCCGCCGCTGAGCTGGAGGACCAGCCAGTCCTGGGCGACGCGCTGCATCCAGGTTCCGCTGTTGGAGACGACCTGGCCGGCGGCGAAGAGCCGGTAGTTGCGGATGGCCAGCGAGCGGAACATGGCGCTGCGCGGCGCACCGCGCTTCCGGGCGGAGCCGGTGTCCGGGGCGCCGGGACCTCCGCTTTCTGGAGGCGCCGCGGCGCGGTCCTCGGTGTCCGGTGCGGCCTGCCGCTCGGGCTCGCTCATCGCGTCCTCGGACGCCGGGCCGGTACCGGCCGGGCCCGTCCCCCCTCGGTCCTCGGTGCGGCTCGGGGGCCGGGAACCGGGCCGGGCTAGGCCTGCGTCAGCCGGTCCATGATCTCGGCCGCCCGGCGCAGGGTGTCCTTCTCCTGCGGGGTCAGCTCCTTGAGGCGCTGGGCCATCCACGCCTGGCGGCGCCGCCGGTCGGCGCGGACCATCTCCCGGCCCTCCTCGGTGAGGTCGACCAGCTGCCTGCGCTGGTCCTCGGGATGCTTGGTGCGCCGCACCAGCCCCCGCTCCTCCAGCGCCGCCACGATCCGGGTCATCGACGGGGGCTGCACCTTCTCGTGCTCGGCGAGCTCCCCCGGGGTCATCTCGCCGTGGCGGGCGAGGGTGAACAGTGCCGCGTTCTGCCCCAGCGACAGGGACGCGTCGAGCCGCTGCGCGCGCAGCCTCCGGGCGAGCCTGCCCACGGTCACGCTCAGCACCGACGCCAGCCCGGCGTCGGTCCTGGTCTGTTGGGACAGCGGAGACTTCTTCATTAGCAGGACTCATTACTTTTGCTAACAATACCGCGCACCGGGGTCATTCCCCCGCTACCCGGGAGGCCACAGCGCCCTATCCGCGAGGGCACACCGGCACCCCTCGCCGTGCACGGATGCACGCCGGCGCGGCGGCGCGCGGCGGCTGCGGGCCCGGTGCCCGCAGCCTATTCGGCCCGCGGCGGGTCACAGACCCAGCAGCGCCTTGATCGGCGCGAGCGCGAAGTACACCGCGAAGGCCGCGGCCACGGTCCACAGCAGCGGATGGATCTCGCGGATGCGCCCCTGGGCCGTCTTGATCACGGTGTAGCTGATGAAGCCGACGCCGATGCCGTTGGCGATGGAGTAGCTGAACGGCATCATCACGATGGTCAGAAACGCCGGGATCCCGATCGAGTAGTCGCTGAACGGGATCTTGGTGACCTGGGTGGCCATCATGAAGCCGACGATGACCAGGACCGGCGTGGCGGCCTCGAACGGCACCAGCTCGACCAGCGGCGAGAACAGCGTCGCCACCAGGAAGAGCGCGCCCGTGACGACCGGCGCGATGCCGGTGCGGGCGCCCTCGCCGACACCGGCCGCGGACTCGGCGAAGACCGTGTTGACCGAGGCCGGCGCGACACCGCCGGCGATCGTGCCCAGCGAGTCGACGATCAGCACCTCGCGGGCGCGCGGGACGTTGCCCTTCTCGTCCAGCAGGCCCGCCTGTCCGGCGACCCCGACCATCGTGCCCATCGTGTCGAAGAAGTCGGCGAGCAGCAGCGTGAAGATCAGCAGGATGACCGCGATCGTCCCGGCGTTGGCGAAGCTGCCGAACAGGTTGAAGTTCCCGATGAGGCTGAAGTCGGGCAGGGAGACGACGTCGCCGAACGACGTGGGCAGCGACGGCACGGTCAGCGACCACCCCTCGGGGTTCACCTCGCCGCCGCCGGCGTCCATGGGCCCGACCTTCGCGAACGCCTCGACGACGATCGCCACGGCTGTGGCCGCGATGATCCCGATCAGCATGGCGCCGCGCACCCGGTTCACGATCAGCGCGATGGTCAAAAGCAGCCCGAGGACGAACACCAGGATCGGCCAGCCCGACAGGGTCCCGTCGCCCAGCTGCACCGGGACGGTGCTGCCGGCGGCGTCGGGCACCCGGCGGATGAAACCCGCGTTGACGAAGCCCACCAGCGCCAGGAACATGCCCACACCCACCGCGATGGCGCTCTTCAGCTCGGGCGGGATGGCCCGGAACACCGCGGTGCGGAACCCGGTCAGCACCAGCAGGAGCAGCACGACGCCTTCGAGGATCAGCACGCCCATGGCGTCGGCCCAGGTCATCTGCGGCGCCAGCGAGTAGGCGACGATGACGTTGAGGCCCATGCCCGCCGCCAGCGCGAACGGGTAGCGGCTGACGACGCCCATCAGGATGGTGATCACACCGCCGACCAGCGCCGTGGTCGCCGCCACCTGCGGGATTCCCAGGGTCTGGCCGTTCATGTCCTCGGCGGTGCCGATGATCAGCGGGTTGAGCACGATGATGTAGGCCATGGCGAAGAACGTCGCCAGGCCGCCGCGGATCTCCCGGGGGAACGTGGAGCCCCGTTCGCGGACGTGGAAGTACCGGTCGAGGCGGCCCGCGAGGCCGCCCGAACGCGCGGCGGCGCGGCCCTCGCCGGGGTGCTGTGGGTTCTGCTTCACTCGCTCGACCTTGGCAGACGGGGATTAAGGGACGAGGTCAGAGTAGTTGCAGGTTCGTACGAATCGGTACATCTCTCTGGGGGCGGTGTTGGGCGGATCATACGAACGGCCGCCCCGGCGGCGCCACCCCCGCCGCACGCTGCGCCCCCGTGTCGCGGCGCGCGAGTTCCGGACGCGCCGATACCGGGCCGCCGCACCCGGGCGCGCGGGCCGCCGTCGACTAGCCTGAAAGCGTGCGCCATCCCCGCAGACCCGATCCGGAGGTCTTGGAGAGCGACTACCGCGTCCCCACGGCCCTCGGCACGGCCGCGTGGACCGCCGCCCTGGTCGTCCTCCTCGCGATGGGCGACGGCCTGGCCGAGCAGGACCGCTGGTGGCGCTGGGTGTGTTTGACCGGGATCGTCTTCGGACTCTTCGGCTACGCCTACATCCCCCGCCACCTGCGCAAGCACGCCGAGTCCGGCCGGTTGCGCGCCGCCGAGGCGGGCGGGGCCGTTGCCGACCGGGGCGCTCCGGCCGACGGGCACGACGCGTCCGAGGACGCCGCGCCCGACGGCGGAGCCGCAGCGCCGGGCGCACCGGCCGCCGGCCCTGCCGACGCCCCGCAGGACGGCGCCCGCGGCAGCAGACGGCACCCGCCTCCGAAGGGGTGAGGCGCGGCGAACGCCCCGAGCCCGCGAACGCACACTCCACGGGCGGCACTCCCTGATAATGGGCGCGTGTCTGATTTGTTTCGCCCGTTTCCGCACGCACTCGCCGATCGGCTCCGCAAGACGCTGATCGACGCCGACTACACCGTCTCCGGCGTGCGCGACCGGCTCGGCGACATGGCCTCGCGGGCGCTCGCCCGCGAGCAGCTGACCCCTGCCCTGCGCGCCACGGGCGGCGAGGAGCGGCTGGGGATACTGCTGCGCCTGTGGTGGCTGCAGGAACCGGTCGCCGCGGGCGCGGCGCGCGCCGTGCTGCCGATCGACGACAAGTCGGATCGTAGCCATGTCGTTCTGTGAGCCAAGGAGTTGACTGCCTGTTTTGTCTTCCTAAGACCGCTTGGCCTCCGACTTGCCCGGGCTTCGTCGTCTCCGACCCCACGGTGCGCCCCGGGCAGGGAGTCCCCCGTCCCGACCACGTCGTCGGCGCCGGCGGCGCGTCCGCGAGCATGGCGCAGCTCCTGGTCGACGGGCCGTTCGAGCGCGCGCTGGACGTCGGCACCGGCTGCGGCGTACAGGCGCTGCACCTGGCCTCCCGGGCCGCCGAGGTGGCGGCCACCGACGTCAACCCGCGGGCGCTGCGCCTGGCCGAGGTCACCTGGGCGCTGTCGGACGTGCCGCACGTGCGCCCTCAGCAGGGGTCCCTCTACGAGCCGGTCGCCGGCGAGCGCTTCGACCTGATCGCGTGCAACCCGCCGTTCGTCATCACCCCCGATGCCCGCTACACCTACCGGGAGTCCGGCCTGGCCGGCGACGGCGTCTGCGCCGAACTGGTCCGCCGCGCCCCGGCCCACCTCACCGACGGCGGCTGGTGCCAGATCCTGGCCAACTGGCTGCACGTCGAGGGCGAGGACTGGCGCGACCGGGTCGGCGAGTGGATGGCCGGCACCGGCTGCTCGGGATGGGTGGTCCAGCGCGACGTGCAGGACCCGGCGGAGTACGTCGAACTGTGGCTGCGCGACTCCTGCGAGGTCGGCAGCCCCGAGTACACCCGGCGCTACGACGCCTGGCTGGACTACTTCGAGCGCGAGGCGGTCCAGGGCATCGGCTACGGCTGGATCAGCCTGCGCAACGACGTCGCCCAGGACGCCGCCGTGCGCCTTGAGGAGTTCCGCCACGAGATCGAGCAGCCGGTGGGGCGCTACCTGCCCGAGGTCGTCGACGGCGCCATGACCGCCAACCGGCTCACCGACGCGGCGCTGCTGTCGGCGCACGTGGCGCTGGCGCCCGAGGTCGTCGAGGAGCGCGTCGGGGTGCCCGGCGCGCCCGACCCCGAGCGCATCCTGCTGCGCCAGCGCGGCGGCCTGCGGCGGGTGGCCCAGGTCGGCACGATCGAGGCGGCGCTGGCCAGCGTGTGCGACGGCACGATGCCGGTTGGGCCGCTGCTGGACGCGATCGCCGAGCTGACCGACCGCGACGCCGCCGAGGTCCGCGCCCGCACGCCCGACGTGCTGCGCTCCCTGATCGCCGAGGGCTTCTTCCGCGTCGCGCGGTAGGCGCCCCCGGCGGCGGGGCCGGCCCGGGGTCAGTCCAGGTCGGCCTCTGCCAGCAGCACCGGCAGGGACCGCGGGTCGCGCAGCACCGACGCGACCAGGTGGCGGGCCTCCCATCGGTCGGCCAGCAGGCACAGCGCGCGGGCCAGGCCGTCGGTGGTCGAGGCGTGGGCGGTCTTGCCGTCGCAGAACCACTCCACGGCGATGCCGTCGACGGTCAGCTCCTCGTGGTGGACATAGGTGAGGACCCCGCCGGGCAGGAACGTTCCGACCTCGTCGGGCACCGGCAGCACCTCGCCCGTCGACTCCACCTGCGCGTCGACCTCCTCGCTGGCCAGCGCCAGGTCGAGCACGTCCGCGAGCGCGACGGCCGAGCGCGCCGGGGCCAGCACCGCGGGGCGCCCGCTCAGCAGCGGCAGCAGGTCGGGCCGGTCGACGACGACCGCGTCCTCGGCGTCGGCGAGCACGATCGCTCCGCCCTGGACCGCGCGGACGCGCTCGGGCGGGGCGACCCGGTCGGCGTCGACGCCGGCCAGCGCCGTCCACAGCTCGCGCAGCGCACGGCGGTCGACGTGGCGGTCGGGGTCGGCCATGCGGTCCAGCAGGTCGTCGGGGCCGTCGGCCTCGGCCAGCAGTCCGGCCAGGTCCGAGCGCACGCCGAGCGCGGCCGCGAGGCCGGCGTCGAGCCCGCTGGGCGCGGGGTCGTAGAGCCCGGCCAGCACGGGGTCGGCGTCGCCGGTGCGCAGGTCGGTGGGGCGCCGCCCGTCGAGTACCGCACCGGTGCGCAGCCACCAGGCGGTGTAGGAGGGGACGTCGACGACCTGTCCGCGTTCGCCCAGGACACGGGCGGGCGCGGTCACCGTCGCGCGCAGCCGCGGGCCCGCCAGCAGCTCCAGCGCCTGCGGCCAGCGGTCCGCGCGCACGAACTCCAGGTCGGCGACGCCGACGAACTCGGCGACCACGGGCGGAAGGTCGGGGCCGCCCATCCGCTCGGCGACCTCCTCGGCCCACTCGTCCAGGCCGTCGAGCCCGTCGAGCCCGGTGCCGTTGCGGGCGTCCTCCAGCGCTGCCCCCAGGGTGAGGTCGGCGGTGCGCACCACCGTGAAGGAGTCGAGAACGCCGACGGCGGCCAGGGTGGTCTCGCCGTGGCGTTCGACGAGGTCGGCGGCGACGGTGCCGAAGGGCGCGTCGTCGGCCAGGATTCCGCGCAGCGGACTGGTGGGCAGCAGCAGCTCGCCGGCGACGGAGTAGCCTCCCTCGTCGTCGCGCAGCGCCAGCTCGGCGAGCCAGGGCGCGTCCTCGGCGGTGGTCTCGCACAGCGCCACCAGATCCAGCACGGGGCCGCAGACGGCCTCGGGATCGTCGGCGTCCAGCGAGTTCTCCACGGCCGCGCGGGTCTGGGGGTCGGCGAGGACCGCCGCCGGCCCGGCCTCGACCGCGCCCAGCCGCTCCAGCAGCGGGTCGGCGGCCTCGGGGTGGACGACGCGCAGGCCCAGCGGGGTCAGCCGCTCGGCTTCGGCGGCGCCGAAGGTGTCGGCCGAGGGCACGAGCAGTCCCCGGGGGCCGCGCACCAGCCGGCCGTCGGCCAGCGGCACCGGCAGCGCGCCGAGCTCACCGATGTCCGCCCCGCTCCGCCCGGCCGTGCGCAGGGCCGCATAGAGGCGCGCCCACCAGGCGGGCTCGCGGTCGAGGTCGCCGAGCACGTCGGCCAGCTCGGCGAGGTCCAGTCGGCGCACCCGCAGCTGGGCCAGCGCCGGGTGGTAGGGGTCGAGGCCGCCGGGCAGCGCCGTGCCGACGACCTCGGAGAGCACGGAGACGACTTCGGGGCCGCCGTCGAGCACCACCGCGTCGCGCGGACGCACCGGCTCGCCGCCGGCGGTGCGCAGGAACGGGGTGTCGGGCAGCGGCTTGGCGGCGGCGGAGCGGAAGCGCCCGTCGAACTCGCCGTAGCCCATCAGCGACCGCGGCACCAGGTCCAGCGCCGCGCGCGGGTCGAGCTCGCAGAGCAGGTCGCAGTAGGCGTCGGCGGACTCGGCGACCAGGGTCTCGGCGGCCGGGCCCGCGGCGACGCGGCGGCGGTCGGGGCCCAGCGGGAAGGTGCCGATGAGCAGCGCGGGCAGCACGAGCGCGTCGTCGGTGGGTGTGGGCGCGTGCACGACGGCGGGGACGTCGTCGGGCAGCGGGGCGGCGGCGCCCTCGGGCGTGAGGGGGACGGCCCAGGTGAGCGTCCACTCCAGCCGCCCGCGCTCCTCGCTGGGCCGGTCCGCCAGCAGAGCGGGGGCGAACCGGCCCGTGCGCGTGAGGGTGCGCCAATGCACGGTGTGCGCCTCGGCGGCCCCGCCGCGGGTCTGCGCGCCGCCGTCGCCCGCGGTCCCGGGTGCGCGGTGCTCCACCCGGGTGACCACGTCCGCGCCGGTCCCGGGCTCGCGGGTGAGGATCCGTTCGCCGGTGTCGGTAAAGACGCGGATCTCGGCGAGGTCGGCCAGCGCGAGCAGCACCGCGGGGGTGGTGGACGCCAGCAGCTCGCGCAGGCGCTCGGCGGACTCCGAGTCGCGCAGGAGCAGGCCGACCTCGGTGTCGTAGCCCTCGGCGGGCCGGGCCTCGGCCGCGAAGGGCAGCCGCAGCAGCGGCAGATGGCCGCCGCGCCGCTCCAGCTCCTCCGCGAGGCCGGGGGCGCGCCCGTCAGCGGTCGCGGCGTCGAGCGCGGGCCGGGCGAGGGCGCGGCTCCAGCGGACGGCGCCCGCGGCGGAGGCGACCGTGATGTCGTCGCTGATGGCGGCGACGGCGGAGAAGCCGACTCCGAAGCGGCCGGTGGAGCCGGGGTCGCCCTCGTCGCGCTTGGCCGAGGCGCGCAGGGTGGACAGCGACTCCACGCCCGCGGCGGTCAGCGGTGCGCCCGTGTTGGCGGCGCTGAACCGGTCGCCGCGCAGCTCCAGCCGCAGCCTGCCGGGCACGCCCGCGCGCCGCGCGGCGTCGGCGGCGTTCTGCGCCAGCTCGACGACGACGCGGTCACGGTAGGCGCCTAGCGCGTAGTCCTCTTCGGCGTTGGCATCCTCCCGGAACCGGGCGGGGGCGTCGGCCCAGCCCTCAAGGACACGCCGCCGCAGTTCGGCGGTGCCGAACGGGTCGGTGGGTGACAGGGCCATGGGGGCTCCTCCCGCATCGGTGCTGAACTACCGTACGCGACCCGGATGTCCATTCTCAGCCGGACGGCGCGGAGGCCCCCTACCCGGCTCCTCACGAGACCCGGCGCCCCGCCGGACGGCCCTATCCCTGCGCCGCCGCGGCCGGGGGCGCGCCCTCCGAGGCCTGGACCAGCACGAAGCCCTGGCCCTCGAAGGAGAGCTGGAACGCCTCGCCGCTGCCGCGCCCGACCAGCGCCCCGGCCTTGGCCGTCCTGCGGACGCCGGTCTTCAGGCTCGACGCCCACGCGACGGCGGACTGGGTGTCGACGAAGGTGGGCTGGTCGACCTGGAGCAGCACCGGTGTGCCGTGGCAGGCGACCGCGATGCGCCCGGTCCCGGTGAACACGGTGTTGAACAGGCCGCCGGCGGTCAGTCCGGCGCCCTCGACGCGCTTGATGTCCCACTCCAGGCCGGCCTCGAAGGCCAGCACGTTCTCCCCGTTGACGGTGAGGGAGTCGCCTTCCAGGTCGATGACGTGGACGTCCCATGCGTCGCGGGCGAAGAAGACGTCCCCGCGCCCGGAGACGGTCATCAGCGGAAGACCCTCGCCGGTCAGCGACTTCTTGAAGAACTTGCCGAGCCCGCCGGAGCCCTTGTAGGCGAAGTCCACATCGCCCTGGTAGGCGACCATCGAGCCCTGGCGGGCGTAGACCTCGCCGTCCAGGCCGACCTTCAGCATCTTGGCGTTCTGCAGCACCATGCCGCGCTGCTGGGACTCGCGGACCTCGTCGAACAGCGGACTGCGCATAGCGGACCCTTCCCGGCCCGAGCCGCGGCGGCGGCCCGGCCTGATCGTGCGGCGCACCGGAGTCGGCGCGACGGGCGGATTCGCGCCCGTACTCCTGGGACGCCGCCGCGCCGCGCACGGTTTCCGGCGGCGGGTCCGCACACGGCCCCGCTCCGCCGGGCGCCGCGCGGAGCGGGCCGACGCGGAGCCCCGAGGGCCGGCCGCCGGTCAGCCGTCGGAGGAGACGAGCTCCAGCTCGCTGGTGTCGTCGAAGACGATGTGGTCGTAGCCCAGCTCGTCGACGACCGGGCGCAGCGGCGCCTCGGCGGGCACGGCGCGCTGCGAGGCCTCGGAGTGCGCGCCGCAGCCGTGGTCCAGGGAGACGACACGGCCGTCGTCGGGGGCGTACTCGTTGGCGCACACGCCGAACATCTGCCGGAACTCGCCGGCCAGCGGGGTCATGAAGCCGCAAGTGGCGCACTGGGCGGGCGCGGCGGCGGCGATGGCGCTGCGCGGGCCGCTCTCGCCGCCGTACCAGCGCTCGGCGGCGGTCTCGCGCCCGGTCTCGGAGAGCACGCGCGGGCGGCCGAGGCCCAGCTCCCAGACCATCTGGCGGTCGAGGCCCTCCTCGCCCAGCTCGTCGTCGGGGACCTGGGCGTAGCCGGGCTTGAGCCGGTCGTCGTCATCCGCACTGGGCAGCAGGTCGCCCACGCCGAGGTCGCCGGGGCGCAGGCGCTCCTTCCAGGGCACCCACTCCGGTGCCAGCAGCGCCTCGGCGCCGGGTAGCAGTACGGCCTCGTTGACGGTCACCTTCTTGGCGCGCGAGGCACGGGCCACGGTGACGGCGTAGCGCCAACCCGAATAGGCGGGGTCGAGGCACGCGAACAGGTGGGTGACGACACGGTCACCCTCGACATAGGCGGAGAGGTGTTCACCGACCCACTCCGGGCGTCCGATCTCGACGGCCGCGGAACGGGCGAGGTCGACCGCTTCGATGCATGCCTTGTCTGGTGCGGGAGAACGGCGGCTAGGGCTCACGTTTCCATTTTCGCTGATTACGGGCACCGGCACGACCAAGATAGCGATCGATAGTCGACCGTTACGCTCATGACGGTCCCGATTGCGGCTGCTCCGCGTACGGGTGTGACGGGATTCACTCTGCACGGCCCCGCCCGCCGGCGCGGCCGGGGCCCGCCGACCGCGCCGCGGGCGCGGCGCGCCGGAGCGGGTCGGCCGGCGCTCACGCCTCCAGGTCGTCGGCGACCTTGCGCAGCACCTGGGCGATCTTGGCGGCCTCGCGGCTCTCGGGATGCTTGCCGCGGCGGTAGGTCCCGGACACCCCGTCGAGGAGCTTGATGAGGTCCTCGACGATGACCACCATCTCGTCGGGCTTCTTGCGTTGGGCCTTGACCACCGAACGCGGCGCGTCCAGCAGCTTGACCTGCAGCGCCTGCGCTCCCTTGCGGCCCTCGACGACGCCGAACTCGACACGCTGGCCGGAATGCAGCGACTCGGTTCCGCTCGGAAGCGCCGACGAGTGCACGAAGACCTCACCGCCGTCGTCGCGGGTGAGGAAGCCGAAACCTTTTTCGCTGTCGTACCACTTGACCTTGCCGGTGGGCACGGGTGACCTCACGCTCTCGCCGTCGGAGTCCAACGAGGACCGGGTGCCGTCGCCCGGCTCCCGATCCTCCCATAGGGGCCTTTTCAGGCTAGTGCCCTGCGTTCCCGGCGGGCGAGCGAATTACCCCTGAAACGCGGGGAACGCACGGGCGCGGAACGCCTCCGCGCCGGGCCGCGGCGCCGGGCCGAGCGGTGCCGCCGAGATGGGAGAGGGGCCCGGATGCGGCTCTCCGGACCCCTCTGTCGGAAGCGCTTGCCGATGCCGCTGGTTGCGGAGTTATGGGACGGGACCCGGCGCCACCGGAACGCCTCCGAGCTGTGGCGGCGAAACGCCGCTCGACGTCCTCGGCCGAGGAACGGCCGACATCCGGACGCACCAGCATCATTACCCGGCACCATGGCCATGACGCGCCGGAAACCGCAGGTCAACCCGGATATTCCGCAGACTTGGCGTACAGCTGACCCGACCCCGGCGCGGCTTGCCCGTTGTTGGCCCGGCCGCGCCTGCGGCGGGCCGCGATCAGCGGTGGGGCAGCCGCAGCGCGAGGTACACGCCGGTGGCCAGGGCGGCCGCACGCAGGCCGATCACACCGGTGTCCGTGAGCGACTTCCAGATGATCTGGTCGACGTAGATGTGGTCGACGCCGCTCTCCCACAGCGCCATGCCCACCAGCGTGGCCAAAAGCGGCAGTCCCAGGCCCGCGGCCTTGTCCAGGCCCGTCCACACCCGGCTCAGCGCGACGATCGCGGCACCGACGAGCCAGGCCGCCGCCAGCGCCCCGACGGCGCCGGCGGCCAGGTAGAGGAGGACGCCCACGGCCTCGCCGGGGTGGCGCCGCAGCGCCGCCGGGAGCCCGGCGAGCGCGTCGGTGCGGCGCCCCGGGGCAGGGGGCGTGCCGCCGCTCGGCCGCGCGCGGGGG
>NZ_BAABIK010000011.1:0-174450 GCF_039542725.1 Streptomonospora halophila
GCGGCACCGTCGCCGCCCGTTGCGGCCGGGGGCGCCGCCGGCGCGGGAGCGCCCCGGGGCACGGGAGCGGCGCCGGGTGCGGGCGCCGGGGTATCCGCCTCGGGCGCGGATGCGGAGGCCGCCGGGCGGCCCGCGACCTCGTCGTCCAGCCGGCCCAGGAACTCCCCCGCCATCCTCTTGGCCACGCCGGCGAGCATGCGCTGCCCGACACCGCCGACCATGCCGCCCACCACGGCGTCGGCGTCGTAGGAGAGCTCGGTGCGCCCGTCGCCCAGGTCCGCCAGGCGCACCCCGATCTCGGCGGTGACCGTTCCGGGTGCGCCCGAGCCCTGGGCGCGCATCGTCAGCGACTCCGCCGGCCGCAGGTCGCACAGCCGCACGCCGCCCTGGAAGGTCCCCTTGATCGAGCCGACTCCGGCGCTGACCGTGCCCCGGTACTCGTCGGGGCCGACGCGCTCCAGGCTCTCGCAGCCGGGGATCGCCCGGGCGAGCGCCTCGGGGTCGAGCATGCGGTCCCAGACCCGCTGCGCGGGTGCCTGCAGTGTGGCGCTGCCGGAGATCTTCAACGGGGCTCCCTCGCGGACGGGACGGACGGGTCGGGGTCGACGGATCCGGCGGACGGCGGGCGAGCGGGGACCGGGGGCACCCGCGGGTCTCCGGCGGCGTGGCGGCGGCGCAGCTCGAACAGATCCGGCGGGGAGATCGGCATGCGGTCGATGCGGAACCCCTCGGCGTCCTCCACGGCCGCGGCGAGCGCCGCCGAGGCGGGGATGACCCCGGCCTCGCCGGCCCCTTTGACGCCCAGCGGGTTGAGCGGGCTGGGTGTCTGCATGTGCGCGATCTCCACGGTCGGGACCTCGCTGGCGTAGGGCATCAGAAAGTCCATCAGCGAGGCGTTGAGCAGCTGGCCGTCGGAGTCGTAGGCCATGCGCTCGTACAGCGCGCCGGCGACGCCCTGGGCGACGCCGCCGTGGACCTGCCCCTCGACGATGCGCGGGTTGATCAGGTTGCCGCAGTCGTGGACGACGCAGTAGCGCAGGATGCGGATCTCGGCGGTGTCGGGGTCGGTCTCGACGACGGCCGCGTGCGCGCCGTTGGCGAAGGTGCAGCGCAGCGGCGAGTGGTAGTCGGTGCCCTCCAGGCCCGGCGCGTCGCCTTCGGCCACCGGCGGCCGGTCGGGGGCGCCGGCGCCGCTGAACTGGGTGGCCGCGGCGGAGGCGGCGTCGAAGGCGTAGCGCAGCGGGTTGGACAGCACCGCGACGGTGCCCAGCTCGACGCCGTGCGCGGGGCTGCCCTTGACCTGGATCCGCCCTTGGGAGAACTCCAGGTCGCCGGTGTCGGCCTCCAGCGCGTCGGCGGCGATGCGCAGCGCCTTCTCCTTGAGTCGGCGGGCCGCCAGCGCCACCGCGCTGCCGCTGGTCACGGCGCCGCGCGAAGCGAAGGTGCCGACCGAGTAGCCCATGCGCCGGGTGTCGCCGGTGGTGACCTCGACATCGGACAGGGGCACGTCCAGCTCGTCGGCGACGACCTGGGCGAGCATCGTTCCGTGGCCCTGGCCCTGACTGGTCAGGCCGGTGGCCACGCGCACCTTGCCGCTGGTCTCGACCTGGACGTGGCCGCCCTCGTAGGGGCCGGGACCGGTGCCCTCGACGTAGCAGGCCACGCCGATGCCCACACGCCGGCCCGCCTCGCGGGCCCGCTCGCGGTACTCGGCGAATCCGGGCCAGTCCACCAGCTCGCCGATCATCTCCAGCATCCGCGGGTAGTCGCCGGAGTCGTAGATCAGCGGGCGGCCGTCCTGGAACAGCAGGCCCTGGTCGTAGGGCATCTCGGCGGGTGTGATCACGTTGGCCGCGCGCACCGCCAGCCGGTCCAGGCCCAGGTGGTCGGCGATCGCGTCCATGGTGCGCTCCATCGCGAAGACCCCCTGGGGGCGGCCGGCGCCGCGGTAGGGGGTCACGATGGCGGTGCTGGTGTAGAGGCTGCGGAACTCCACGCGGTAGGCGCCGGGCTTGTAGGGGCCGAGCAGCTGGGTGGAGGTCACGATGGGCACGATGACGCCGTAGGGCAGATAGGCGCCGTTGTCGTGCTGGATGTCGACGTCCAGCCCGAGCAGCCGACCGCTGTCGTCGAATCCGACCCGCACCCGCTGGCGCTGGGCGCGCTCGTGCGCCGCCGCGACGAAGTGCTCCCGGCGGTCCTCGACCCACTTGACCTCGCGGCCCAGCCGGCGGGCGGCCCAGGGGACCATGACCTCCTCGGGCCAGGGGTGCACGATCTTGACGCCGAACCCGCCGCCGACGTCGGGCACCACCACCTCGACCTGGCCCAGCGCCAGCTCCAGTTTGGCGGCCACGGCGGCGCGCACGCCGGTGGCGGTCTGGGTGGAGCTGTAGACGCGCAGGCGGCCGTCGTCGCTGCCTGTGGAGCCGGTCGGGGGCTCCCAGCGGGCATAGACGCCGCGCCCCTCCAGGGGGGTGGCGGCGGAGCGCTCGATGTCCAGGTCCAGTTCCAGGGTGTTGGGCGCCCCGCTGACGGCGGCGCGGGCGTCGCCGACCTCCTGGACCAGGTGGGCGGCGACGTTGTCGGCCATGCCCTCGTGCACGGTGCGCTCGGCGGCCGCGGCGGCCTCGATGCCGACCACCGCACCGCCGACCTCGTAGTCGACGCGGATGCGGGCGGCGGCGTCCTCTGCGGCGTAGCGGTCGTCCGCTACGACCATGGCGACGGCTTCGCCGACGTGGTGGACGTACTCGCGGGCCAGCGGGTAGGGGGTGCGGCCGTCGACGATCGAGGGGTGCGGGATCAGCAGCGGCAGCGGTTCGGCCATCGGGCCGGTGAGGTCCTCGTAGGTGTAGACGGCGATGAGGCCGTCGACGTCGACCGCGTCGGCGGCGTCCACGTCGAGGATGCGGGCGTCGGCGTGCGGGCTGCGCACGAACGCGGCGGCGCACGCGCCCGCGCCCAGGTCGTCCAGGAACGCGCCGCGGCCGGCGACCAGGCGCTCATCCTCGCTGCGCTGGACGGGCGCGCCGAACATGCGGGTGCTCACGGGCGGCCTCCCTCCTTCGGGGATGCGGCGGAGTGCGGGCCGTCCGCCGCACCGGCCCGCCCGGCGGGGCGGCGCGCCTCGGGAGCGCCGGAGGCGCCGTGCTCGCGGGTGATCTCGGCGGTGCGCAGCACGGCGGCGACGATGTTCTGGTAACCGGTGCAGCGGCACAGGTTGCCGGTGACGGCCTCGCGGGCGTCGTCCTCGCCGGGGTCGGGGTTGTCCCGCACATACGCGGCGACCAGGGTGAGGAAGCCCGGGGTGCAGAACCCGCACTGCAGCGCGTGGCACTCGGAGAAGGCGCGCTGAACGGGGTGCGGGGTGCCGTCGGGCGCCGCCAGACCCTCGACGGTGGTGATGTCGTGCCGGGCGGCGCTGACGGCCAGCATCAGGCAGGAGCGCGCCGGCTGCCCGTCGACGAGGACGGTGCAGGCGCCGCAGACACCGTGCTCGCAGCCGACGTGGGTGCCGGTGAGCCCCAGGTCGTGGCGCAGGCAGTCCGACAGCAGGCGGCGGGCGGGTACGCGGGCGCTGTAGCGGACCCCGTTGACGTGCAGCCGGATGTCGTGCTGTTCCTCGGTCATCGGATCGCTCCGGTGTCGGCGGCGGGGGCGGCTGTGGTGTCGGCGGAAGCCGCGGCGGCCGCCCGGGCCAGGGCGCGCCCGGTGAGGATCCGCGCGAGGTGGCGGCGGTAGTCGGCGCTCGCGTGGATGTCGTCCTCGGGGTCGGAGCGCTCGGCGGCCGCGGCGGCGGCCTCGTCCAGCTCGCCGGGCAGCGCCCGGGTACCCGACAGCCGAGGCGTCAGGTCGACCAGGAGGGGCACGGGCGCCGCTGAGACCAGGCAGCATCGGGCGGCGGTGACGCGCCCGTCGGGGTCCAGGGTGAGCGCCGCGGCCGCACCGCAGAGGGCGTAGTCGCCGTGGCGCCGCGCGATCTCGACGAACGCGGTGCCGGTGCCGGGCGCGGGCCGGGGGAACCGGGCCGCAACGGCGATCTCGCCGGGCGCCAGGGCGGTCTCCATCGGGCCGGTCGTGAACTCGGCGGCGGGCACCGTGCGCGCTCCGGCGGGGCCGCGAAGCTCGACCGCGCCGTCCAGGAGGGCCAGCACGGCGGGCATCTCCCCGGCGGGGTCGGCGTGGACGATGCTGCCCACGGTGGTGCCCCGGTTGCGGATCACCGGGTGGGCGACCAGCCGCAGCCCCTGCCGGAGCAGCGGCACCGCCGCGGCCGCGGCGGTATCGGCCTCCAGTTGCGAATGGCGCACCAGCGCGCCGACCCGCACGCCGTCGGCGCCCGTGCCGATCCCGCCCAGCCCGGCGACGCCGTTGATGTCGACGACGACCCGCGGCTGGGCCAGGCGCATGTTCAGCAGCGGTATGAGGCTCTGCCCGCCGGCCAGGACCTTGCCCTGCTCGCCCGCCTCCGCCAGCAGGCCGACGGCCTCGTCCAGCTCGGTGGGCGCGTGGTAGGCGAACGGCGGTGGCTTCACGGCACTCCTTTCGCGGCGGGCCCGCGGCCTGCGGCGGGCTTCGGGCGGGCGGCGGCACGCGGGGTCAGGCGCCGGCGCCCGACCCGTCACGCCCTTCCTTCCCGGTCTCACCGCCTCCAGTGCTGCCGGACTCCGCGTCTTCCCCGGACACCGCGTCGACGCCGCTGCCCAGGACGACACCGGCACCGGAGTCGGGCCTGCGCACGCCGGCGTCGCCGTCGGGTGCGGGCCGCATGCTCTGCGGCGCCAGGCGGTGGAGCAGGTGGTAGCCGGCGAGGATGATGATCGTGCCCAGGGCGATGCCCTCCAGCGCGAAGCCCTCGGTGATGCGCAGGCTGACCCCGCCGATTCCGGCGATCAGCCCGGCCGCCAGGGGGACCAGCACGATCGGGTTGCCGAAGTCGACCCGGTTCTCCACCCAGATCTTCGCGCCGAGCAGGCCGATCATGCCGTAGAGGACCACGGTGATGCCGCCGAGCACACCGGCGGGGGTGGCGGCGACCAGTTCGCCGAACTTGGGGCAGAGCCCGAAGAGCACGGCCACGATCGCGGCCACGTAGTAGGCGGCCGTGGAGTAGACGCGGGTGGCGGCCATGACGCCGATGTTCTCGGCGTAGGTCGTCGTGGGCGAGCCGCCGACCGCGCTCGCCAGGCTGGTGGCCAGGCCGTCGGCGAAGATCGCACGGCCCATGTAGGGGTTGAGGTCGTCGCCGGTCATCTCCTGGACGGCCTTGACGTGGCCCGCGTTCTCGGCGATCAGCGCGATGACGGCGGGCAGCGCCACGAGCACGGCGGAGGCCTGGAAGGCGGGCGCGTGGAAGTCGGGCAGGCCGATCCAGGCGGCCTCGCCGACGGCTGAGAGGTCGACGCGCGGCGCGGCGCCCCCGCCCTGGCCCTCGGGCAGCGCTGCGGCGCCCAGCACCAGGTCGAACAGCCACGAGAGCACGAAGCCGAAGACCAGGCCGAGCAGAATGGTGATGCGGCCGAGGAAGCCGCGCAGCAGCACGGTCGCCAGGATGACGAACGCCATGGTGAGCAGCCCGACCCACTGGTCGAAGGGCCAGTAGTTCTCGGCCACCACCGGCGCGAGGTTGAAGCCGATCAGCATCACGACGGCGCCGGTGACCGCGGGCGGGAACGCGGCGAGCACGGCTCGGGGGCCGAGCAGGTGGATGGCGATGCCCGACAGGGCCAGTACCAGGCCGGCGACCATGATCGCGCCGGTGAGCAGGGCGGGGTTGGCGCCGCCGGGCGAGATCGCGGCCGCGGCGGCCACGAACGAGGCGCTGGTGCCCAGGTAGCTCGGTACCCGGCCCTGGACGATGAGCAGGAAGAGGATGGTGGCCAGACCCGACATCATGATGGCGAGGTTGGGGTCCAGGCCCATGATGACGGGGAAGACGAAGGTCGCGCCGAACATGGCGACGACGTGCTGGGCGCCCAGTCCCGTGGTGCGCCCCCACGACAGGCGCTCCTGGGGGCGGACCACCTCTCCGGGAGGCGGTGCGCTGCCGTCGCCGTAGAGCTTCCACCGCAAGCCGAGGTTCACTGGGGGGCCTCCAGGTGTGACGTGTCCGTTGCGGCCGGGGCGCGGGGCGCGCCTGTGCGGGGCACGCGCTCGGTTCGGCGGGTCACCGCTACGTGATCCAGTTCACTTCCGGGCAACCTTAGGTCCCGGCCGGGGCGGCGGCACTGGCGATTTCTGCCAAAGCACCGCCCGGTCGTTGGCGCGGCGGCACCCCGGATCCGACTCCGGCCGCATGTGCTCCCACAGTCCGGCACAGGAGTGTGACGGCGCCGTCGCCGCCCGGTTGCGCAGCGGTAACCGATACCGGCGCGGCGCAGGGGCCAAGCGCGCGGACCGCCGGGGCGCCGGCTTCCGCGGGCCGAGCGCGAACACCGTCCGCGCCCTCTTGATGGCCGAGCGTGCCGGGTTTACGATACGGGTCCGCGTGATACGGGCCCGACGGGTCGAGGCCGCATCCTCCGCCCTACTGTCGAACCGCTTCGAGGACTCATGTCTGCGCAATCCCCCTCGCCCGCGCGCCCGCCGCGCCCCTCGTCCCCGGTCCGCACCGCCCTGCGGCGGACCCTGGTCATCGGCGCCGTCGTCCCGCTCGCGCTGACCACCCTGTTCACCGGCAGCGCCTTCGCCCACGGCTCGACCGTCGATCCCGCCTCGCGCAACTACGGCTGCTGGGAGCGCTGGGGCGACGACTTCCAGAACCCCGACATGGCCACCGAGGACCCCATGTGCTGGCAGGCCTGGCAGGCCGACAGCACCGCGATGTGGAACTGGAACGGCCTCTACCGCGAGAACGTCGGCGGAGACCACCGGGGCGCCATCCCCGACGGCCAGCTCTGCAGCGCCGGGCGCACCGGCGGCGACCGCTACGCCGCGCTGGACGAGCCCGGCCCATGGCACACCACCCCGGTGCAGAACGACTTCACCGTCACGGTGCACGACCAGGCTCTGCACGGCGCCGACTACATCCGCGTCTTCGTCACCGAGCAGGGATTCGACCCCACCACCCAGCGGCCGGCCTGGGACGACCTCGAACTGCTCGCCGACACCGGAACCATTCCGCCGGGCGAGGGCTCGCCCTCCGACGGGGAGTCCCTCAACGGTGTCTCGATCGACATCGACGTCAGCGCACCCGGCCGCACCGGCCACCACATCGTGTACATGATCTGGCAGGCCAGCCACTACGACCAGGTGTTCTACGCCTGCAGCGACGTCTCCTTCCCCCAGGCCTGATCCGCGCCCCGGGCGCCCCGCCCGCCCGCCGGTGCGGCTCGGCGGGCGGGGCGCCCGGCCGCGTCAGCCGCGGAGGTCGCGCATCCGGACGGCGCGCAGCGCGACCATGAGGTTCAGGCGCAGGTGGGGGTCGGTGCTGAAGGGGCCGAGCATGCGTTCGAGCTTGCCGATGCGGTAGCGCAGGGTGTTGTAGTGAAAGTGCAGCAGCCGCGCGGTCTCGGCGACGTTGAGGTTGTTGTCCAGCAGGGTCTCCAGCGTGGTGCGCAGGTCGTCCTGCTCGGGCGATCCGGTTCGCGCCAGCTCCCCCAGGACCTCCTCGGTGAACGAGCGCAGCTCGGCCGTGTCGGTGATCTGGCTGAGCAGGCGGTAGACCCCCAGGTCGTCGAACTCGGCCACCGCACCCGGTCCGCTCAGCCGCCGTCCGACCCGCGCGGCCTGGCGGGCCTGGTCGTAGGCGTGGGGCAGGTCCGCGGGGCGCTCGGCCACCCGGCTGATCCCGGTGGCGAAGGGCCGCCGCCCCCCTCCCCCGTCGCCGGCGACCTGGGCGATCGCCTGGCGGACGTGGCGGCCCGGTCCGGCGCCCCCGCCGTCGGCGCCCATCAGCACCACGACCTCCTGGCTGTAGCCCACCACCGCCGCTCCGGGGTCGCGTTCGCGCACGACCATGCTCCAGGCCGCGGCGAACCGCTCGTGAGCCGGCCGCAGTTCGCCCGCCGCCGGCACCGGCGAGCCCGCCTCGCCGTCCAGCTCGGCCACCACGACGACCAGCGGCCGGTCGATGTCCCAGCCCAGGCTCGCGCAGTGGCTGCTCACGTGCTCGTCGCCGCCGGCGCGCCCGGCCAGCAGGTCACGCAGGAAGTCGCCCCGGTACTTGCCCTCGACCGCCGCCACCGCCAGGTCGCGGGTGATGACCAGAGCCGCGGTGGCCGCCGCGCGCTCCAGCAGGTGCACATCGGCGGGCTCGGCGCTGCGCCCGCGGGTGATAAGTACGACGCGGCCGTGGTCGAGGCTGCCCGCCAGCACCGGCACCTGCACCACGCGCGGTTCCTCGTCGTCGAGCGCGCGTGCGCCGTGCTTGAAGTCCTCCACCCGGAACCGGCCTCCGTGGGTGTCGAAGTACGCCGGGTCGGCGAGCAGTGCCTCGTCCATCCCCGACCGGGCCAGCACGCGGCCGTCGGGCGTGGTGACCATGACGCCGCCGTCGAGCAGATCCGGCAGCTTCCGCGTGATCGCCGCCAGCCCTCCCCCGGCGAGGATGACGTCGACCAGTACCCGGTGCACCTCCTCGGCGCGCGCCAGCGTGGCGGCCTGGCGGTTGAGGATGTCGGTGAGCAGTTGGTTGAGGACGTCGTCGAAGGCCACCGCACCGCTCAGCCGCAGCAGCGGCAGTCCCAGCGCGTCGGCGGTGCGAAGCACCTCGTCGGGCAGGGTGTCGACGTAGCGGCCGAGCTTGATGGCCACCGCGGCCAGCCCGCGCCCGTCCAGCTCGCGCACGAGCCCCGCCAGGTCGCCCGCGCTGCGCAGCGGGTAGCCGGTGGTCAGCAGCAGCTCGTTGGGCTTCACCCAGGGCAGGATGTCGGGGACCTCCATGACGTTGAGCCGCTGGATCACCCGGTCCAGACCGCTCGCGCCCGCCAGCACCTCGGTTCCGGCCAGGCTCGACAGGCTGAGCGCGTCGGCCACGGAGAGCCCCCGTGCCAACGTGCTCGCCGTGTGGACCGGGTCGGCGCTAGGCAGATCCTGTCCAGCTCGGGTCCCATCGTTGGCAACGTTTTCCATGGGTCGACGATAGCCCCCGCCCGTAGCGTCGGCTTGCGGGTCCGCTGGATACGGGCCGTGCGGCGGCGTGAAGGGAGGGGTGCCATGGCAGCCGGGCCGCCGTTCGCGGTGGCGGCGCCGGGCACCGGCCCGCCGGGCCCGGGCGAGGACGCGCGGGCGGACGGTGCGCGCGAGACGCCCGGGCCCGAACACGCCCGCTCCGCGGGGCGCGCGTGGCCCGCCGCGGCATCCTCCGCGCTTTATGACATTGTGAGCGGCCCATTTCGGCCGTCGCGAATACTGGGCGTGTCACGTCTGGCGGTCTACCTTGAAATCGAGGACCCGCACGAGGCGACGGTGATCGCTCTCCTGGCACGAGACGCCGTCCGGTTGCCCAACGGGCTGGTCCTCGTCGACACGCAGAGCGTGGGGCCGTTCGCCGACGTCGCCGAGGCGACGTCGGTCCGCATCGGTCGATGCTCCGCGGTGTTCGACGGCCCCACCGGCCCGCGTACCGTCCGCGCGGGCCGGTGGTGGCGTCCTCCCCTGCCGCGCACCGCACGCCCCGACCGCCTGGCCGCGGCCGCCGCGGAACTCGACCGTGCTCTGCGCGGCGCAGCAGGCGGCCTGCCCGCCGCGGCCGCCGACCCGCTCGACGCCGACCTCGCACGCCCCGACGCGGCCGAGGAGGCCTGCAGGCGCCTGGTCGGCCTCGGCCCCGGACTCACCCCCAGCGGCGACGACCTGCTCTGCGGTTACCTGCTCGCGGCCCGCCACCTGGGCGCGCCGGCCGCCGCGGACGCCCTCGCCGCCGCGGTGCGGCGCGCGGCGCCGGCTACCACCGCGCTCTCAGCCGACCTGCTGCGCCACGCGGCCGCCGGCCGGGCCTGCCCGCAGGCGGTCGGCGTACTCGACGCCCTCTCCGGCCGCGCCCCGCTGGCCCCCGCTCTGCGAGCGCTGCGCGGCATCGGCCACACCTCCGGCACGGACCTGGCGCTGGGCCTTTCGGCCGGTGCCCGCGCGGCGCTGCGCAGCGCCGGTACCCACGACACAGGGAGCAGTCCATGACCACGGAACCGGCGACCGCGGTGCGCGTCGAGGTGCGCAAGGGCGCCTACCGCGACTCGGTGGCTTTGATGCGCGTCACCCGCGAGGTGGCGGCCGCGCCCGGGGTGGAGTCGGCGCTGGTGGCCATGGCCACCGACCTCAACCTGGGCATCCTCGCCGACATGGGCGCCGACGCGCCGGAGGGCGCCGGGCCCGACGACCTGCTGATCGCGGTGCGCGCGGCCGACGAGGAGGCGCTGGCCGGTGCACTGACCGCAGCCGAAACCGAGCTCGCGGCGATGTCGGCGGGCGGTCGCGGGGCCGGGGCGGGCGAGCCGTCCGATGAGCCGCCGCGCACGCTGCGCACCGCGGCCCGGCGCGCCGCCGCCGACGGGAACCCGGCCACGATCGCGCTGGTGTCGGTGCCCGGCCGCTACGCCGCTGCCGAAGCCTTCGACGCGCTGGAGTCCGGGCTGGACGTGATGGTCTTCAGCGACAACGTGCCCGTCGAACAGGAGGTGGCGCTCAAGCGCACCGCCGAGGGGCTGGACCGGCTGGTGATGGGGCCCGACTGCGGCACCGCGGTGGTGAACGGAGCCGGCCTCGGCTTCGCCAACGCGGTGCGGCCGGGACCGGTGGGCGTCGTCGCCGCATCGGGCACCGGTGCGCAGCAGGTGATGTGCCTGCTGGACGCGGCCGGGACGGGTATCAGCCACTGCCTGGGCGTGGGCGGGCGGGACCTGTCCGCGGAGGTCGGCGGGATCTCCACCCGCCGCGCGCTGCGGATGCTCGACGAGGACCCCGCCACCGAGCGGATCGTCCTGGTCTCCAAGCCTCCCGCACCCGGAGTCGCCGAGGAGGTGCACCGGCTGGCCGCCGGGTTGGCGACACCGGTGCACACGGTGCTCGTGGGCACCGGCGACTCCGACATCGCCGCGGCGGTCGCCGAGGTCGCCGCCGCGACAGGAGGCGAGCCGCCGCACTGGCCGCGGTGGCTGCCGGACAGCGCACCCCCGCGCCGCGAGGGCGCGCTGCGCGGGCTCTTCTGCGGGGGCACGCTCGCCCAGGAGGCCGCCGCCATCGCCGCCCGCACCCTCGGCCCGGTCGCCTTCGCCGCCGGCCCCGCCGAGGCGCGGGCGCCCGGGCACCTGGTGGTCGACTTCGGCGAGGACGCCTTCACCCTCGACCGCCCTCATCCGATGATCGACCCGGCCCTGCGCACCGAGCGCTTCGCCGCAGAGCTCTCCGACCCGGGCACCTCCGCTGTGCTGGCCGACGTCGTGCTGGGCCACGGCGCCCACCCGGACCCGGCGGCGGGCCTGGCCGCGGCGCTGGAGGCGGCCGGGCCGCGGCGCCCGCACGTCGTGGTGTCGCTCTGCGGCGCCGAGGCGGACGTGCAGGGCACGGCGGGGCAGGCCGAGCGGCTGCGCCTGGCCGGCGCCGAGCGCCACCTGGCCAACTCCGCCGCCGCGCGCCGCGCGGCCGCGCTCGCCTCCGGCGCGGAGCCCGCCTGATGGCCGGCCGCGCCGTACCGCCGCCGGCGCCCGCGGGAACCGACAACGGCACCGCCCGACCCGGGTGGCGCCTCGCGAAGGGCAGGATGCGATGAGCACGTCCCGACTCCTCACCGACGACCCCGTCGTGGTCGCCTCCGGCGCGCGGCTGCTGTCGGAGGCGCTGGCCGCCCAGGCCGTGCCGGTCGCCGACACCGGGTTCCGCCCGCCGATGGCCGGGGCCGAGGGCGACACGGCGGCGGACCTCGCGCGAGTCATGGCCGACCCGCGCCGCGCCGCCGCCAACGCCGAGGCCGTGCGCCGGCTCCTCGCGGTGCGCCCCCGCCTGGTGGACGTGCGTCCGGCGGGCGAGGCGCTGGGCCTGCGCCGCGGCTCGTTCCTGCACGCCGGACCGCCCGTCGGCTGGGAGCGCGCTTCGGGCCCGCTGCGCGGCGCGCTGATGGGCGCGGCGGTCTTCGAAGGGCTCGCCGAGAGCCCCGAACAGGCCGAGGCCGAGCTGCGGCGGGGCGGAGCCGACCTGGAGCCCTGCCACCACCGCGGCGCGGTGGGACCCATGGCCGGCGTGGTGAGCCCGTCGATGTGGGTCTTCGAGGTGGCCGACGCCGAGACCGGCCGCCGGTCGTGGTGCTCGCTCAACGAAGGGCTGGGCGCGGTACTGCGCTACGGCGCCTATGGCCCCGAGGTCGTCGAGCGGCTGCGCTGGATGTCGGAGGTGCTGGGCCCCCTGCTGCGCGACGCGGTGCGCGCACACGGTCCGCTCGACCTCGGCGCGGTCCTGGCCCAGATGCTGCAGATGGGCGACGAGGGCCACAACCGCAACCGCTCGGGCACCCTGATGCTGCTGCGCGCCCTGCTGCCCGACCTGCTGACGGTCGGCGCGCCGGCCTCCGACGTCGCCGCGGCGGCCGACTTCATCGGCGGCAACGACCACTTCTTCCTGAACCTGGCCATGCCCGCCGCCAAGCTCATGGCCGACGCCGCCCGCGGCGTCCCCGGCTCGACCGCCGTGGTGGCGATGGCGCGCAACGGCACCGATTTCGGCATCCAGGTCTCCGGCTGCGGCGACCGGTGGTTCACCGCGCCCGCACTGACCCCCGAAGGCCTGTTCCTGGGCTCCTACGGGCCTGAGGACGCCAACCCCGACATCGGCGACTCCACCATCACCGAGACCTGCGGGCTGGGCGGGTTCGCCATGGCCGCGGCGCCGGCGATCGTGCGCTTCGTCGGCGGCGACGCCGGCTTCGCGCTGCGCACCACGCGCAGCATGTACGAGATCACGCTGGAGGAGAACCCCGCCTTCCAGCTGCCCATCCTGGACTTCCGCGGTGCGCCGACCGGAATCGACGTGACCCGGGTGGTGCGCTCGGGGATACTGCCGCAGATCAACACCGGTATGGCCGGGCGCGTGCCGGGCACCGGCCAGGTCGGGGCGGGCCTGGTCACCCCGCCCGCAGAGTGCTTCACCGCGGCCGTGGCGGCGCTGGCCTTGCAGGCGCCCGAACCGTCGGGGGCGCCGGCCGCCGGGTAGCCCGCCCGGCCGGGTGCTGCCCAGGGACGCGGCCTCGCCGGGGTTCCGCCGCGACCGCGCGGAGGGCCTACCATTGAGCTGATCCCACTACCGGCCGCAAGGAGCCACCCGAACCCATGTCCGACCAGCGCGTCCTCCGCCCGACACCCATCAGCGGCTTCCCCGAGTGGTCGCCGGAGATCCGGTCCGTGGAGCAGGCCTGGCTGGACCATATCCGCACCGGGTTCGAGCGCTACGGCTTCGCCTCGGTCGAGACGCCGTCGGTGGAGGCCCTCGACGTGCTGATGGCCAAGGGCGAGACCTCTCAGGAGGTCTACACCCTGCACCGGCTGCAGGAGGACGCCGACGACGGCTCCGACGCCCGGCTGGGGCTGCACTTCGACCTGACCGTGCCGTTCGCGCGCTACGTCGCCCAGCACTTCAACGAGCTGACGTTCCCGTTCAAGCGCTACCAGATGCAGCGCGTGTGGCGCGGCGAGCGCCCGCAGGAGGGCCGCTACCGCGAGTTCACCCAGTGCGACATCGACGTGATCAACGTCGACCAGGTGCCGCTGCACTTCGACGCCGAGCTTCCGCGCATCGTCCACGAGGTGCTGACCGGGCTCGACCTGCCGGCGTGGACCATCAGCGTGAACAACCGCAAGGTGCTGCAGGGGTTCTACGAGGGCCTGGGCATCGCCGACCCGATCGCGGTGATCCGCGCCGTGGACAAGCTGCACAAGATCGGCGGCGACGGCGTGCGCGCGATCCTGCTGGAGCGGGCCGGCCTGAGCGAGGAGCAGGCGGCGGCGTGCCTGGAGCTCGCCTCGGTCAAGGGCGCCGACGCCTCGGTGGTGACCGAGGTCAAGCGGATGGGCGTGCAGTCCGCGCTGCTGGAGGAGGGCCTGGAGGAGCTCGGCTTCGTCCTGGAGTCGCTGGCCGACCTGCCCGCGGGCAGCGTGGTGGCCGACCTGTCCGTCGCGCGCGGCCTGGACTACTACACCGGCACCGTCTACGAGGCCGCCTTCGACGACGACCCCGCATACGGCAGCATCTGCGCGGGGGGCCGCTACGAGGACCTGGCCGGGCAGTTCATCCGGCGCCGGCTGCCGGGCGTGGGGATCTCCATCGGGCTGACGCGCATCTTCGCCAAGCTGGTGGCCGAGGGCCGCATCGCGCCCGGGCGCTCCTGCCCCACCGACGTGCTGGTGGCGGTGCCCTCGGCCGAGCGCCGCGGCGAGGCGCTGCGAACCGGTGCGCTGCTGCGCGGGCGCGGCATCAACACCGAGGTGTTCCACCAGGCGGCCAAGATCGGCAAGCAGATCCAGTACGCCTCGCGCAAGGGCATCCCCTACGTCTGGTTCCCGCCGTTCGAGGACGGCCGCGAGCACGAGGTCAAGGACCTCGGCAGCGGCGAGCAGGCCCCGGCCGACCCCGCGGAGTGGCGACCCTGATCCGCCGCCCGGCGGCGGGGCGCTGAGCGGGCCACAGGGCGCTCCCGCCGCCCCGGTACCACGGCGGGGCGGCTTCCTCCCGCCTGTTCACAGCCGGTGCCGGAACCGGCCATTCCCAAGACAACCCCCTACCCGCGTGCAAGACTGCTGAGCACGGCCGACGCCGGTGTGGGTGCCTCTGCGCGCCCCGGCGCGGCCACGACGACGCGGCCGCCTAGTGAACGAGGCCATGACCACCCCGCGCCCATCCCCGCCCCGCGCGGCCGGCGAACTCATCGGCCGCGAACGCGACATCGCCGACCTCTGCAGGGTCGTCGGCGGCAACCGGCTTGTCTCCCTCACCGGCAGCGGCGGAATGGGCAAGACCCGCTTGGCCGTGCGGGTCATGGAACTGGCGGAGCCGCGCTTCGCCGACGGCGTCCGCTTCGCCGACCTCGGCGAGGCGGCCTCGCCCGACCAGGTGGTCCGTGCCGTCGCCCGCTCGCTGCGGGTGCTGGAGAACAGCGAGAAACCGCCGCTCGACGCCATCGTCACCGACCTGCGCGACAAGCGCGCACTGGTGCTGCTGGACACCTGCGAGCGCGCGGTGGCGCCGCTGGCGGACCTGTGCCGCGAGGTGCTCGCCTCGTGCCCGGGGGTGCACATCCTGGCGACCAGCCGCCAGCCGCTGCGCGTGCCCGGCGAGTCCGTCTGGCGCGTACCCCCGCTGTCGCTGCCGCCGGCGCCGCGGTTGCGCGAGGACGGCGCCCGCGTGCGGCCGGTCCCGCCCGAGCACACCCGGCGCTACGAGGCGGTGCGCCTCTTCGCCGCCCGCGCGCAGCAGGCGCGCCCCGGTTTCCGCTTGACCGCCGAGAACGCCGACGGCATCACCAGGATCTGCCGGATGCTCGACGGCGTCCCGCTGGCCATCGAACTCGCCGCCGCCCGGGTGCGCGTGCTTTCCGTCCAGCAGATCCTCAACCGCCTGGACGACCGCTTCCGGCTGCTGGTGGCGGCGGGCGACGCGCTGCCCGCCCGGCAGCGGACCCTGCGCGCGGTCCTGGAGTGGAGCCACGACCTGCTCAGCCACCCTGAACAGGTGCTGCTGCGCCGACTCACCGTATTCGGCACCTGGAACCTGGAGCAGGCCGAGAAGGTGTGCGGGCACGGCGACGTCGATCCCGGCGACGTGCTGGAGCTGCTTTCCTCGCTGCTGGACAAGTCGCTGGTCGTGCTCGACACCGAGGTCGACGAAACCGTCTACTACCGGCTGCCCGAAACCGTGCGCGCCTACGCCGCCGAGCGCCTCGCCGCCGCCGGCGAGGAGGACGACTGCTGGCGGCGCTGCCTGGACGAGGCGGTCGGCCGGGCGGAGGCGATGGCCGCCGCGATCGCCCGGCCGCTGCCCTGGTCGCGGCGGCTGGCGCTGCTGCACCTGCTCGACCACCACCGCGAGAACACCGCCCGCCTGCTCACCTGGGCGCAGCGCAACGGCCGCGCCGAGGAGGGGCTGCGGCTGTGCGTGGCGCTGCGCCCCTACTGGTTCGTGCGCGGGCTCTTCATCGACGGCACCCGGTCGCTGCGCCAGCTGCTGTGGATCTCCCCCGAGTCCCAGCCGCCCCCGGTGCGGGCCCGCGCGCTCGCGGTGCACGCCGAGTTGTGCCTGGAGGTCGAGGGCGCCGGCACCGCGGTCTCCATCGCCACCTCGGCGCTGGAGACCGCGCGCGAGTGCGACGACACTCCCGCCGAGGCCGTCGCGCTGGGCGTGCTGGCCGCGGCGGCGCTGCGCATGGGCCAGGACGGCGCCTCCACCGGCCACGCGCACATGGCGCTGGCGGCCGCCGAGCAGGCGGGCGACCACTTCACCGAGGTCTACGCGCTGGGCACGCTCGGGCGGTTGGCCCGCAGGCGCGGCGACGCCAGCATCGCCGAGGAGTACCTGCACCGCAGCATCGCCGCGGCCGAGCGCCTGGACGACCGCTGGTGCGTGGCGCGCTCCCTCCAAGGGCTGGGCGTGCTGGCCACCCAGCGCGGCGAGCTTGAGGCCGCGGCGCGCCGGCTCGACCGCGCGCTGCGGATACTCGCCGAGATGGGCGTGGCGCCCCAGACCGCCCGCTGCTCGGCGTCGATGGGCTACCTGGAACTGGCGCGCGGCGACATCTCCGGTGCCCGGCGCCTGTTCTCCGGCGCCCTGCGCATCAGCTCCGCAGCGGGCCGGCGCGGCGCCATGGCACGGGCGCTGGAGGCGCTGGCCGAGCTCGCCCTCACCGAGGAGCAGCCCGAGCGCGCGGCGTCGCTGGCGGGGGTCGCCGCTCGGCTCTACACGGCGCTGCAGCAGCCCTCTCCGCGCGCCGAGCGCCTCTACCGGCAGGTCGGGCACATGCTGCCGAGCGATGTCGCGGACAAGGCGTGGAAGGCCTGGCGCCCGCTGTCGCTGGACCAGGTGGTCGAGCAGGCCGTGTCCTTCCCCGCGCCCCGCCGGCCGCTGCCCTCCCTGCTGACGCGCCGTGAGCGCGAGATCGCCGTGCTGGTGGGCGAGTCCATGTCCAACCGGCAGATCGCCGACCACCTGACCATCAGCCAGGCGACCGTCGCCCGCCACGTGGCCAACATCTTCCGCAAGCTGCTGATCACCTCGCGCGCGCAGCTGGCGGCATGGGTGGACGAGCACCGGCTGGAGCGCTGATCCGCTCCGCGTCCGCCCGCCCCGCGACCGGCTTCGGCGCCGCCACCTGCACAGGCGCATCACCGCGGAGCCGATTCCGCCGTATCGCTTGCATACCGAGAGTGCACCTAATAAGACAGAGCCCTAGGCACGAGCACGCACCATCACGTACCCGACCCCGCCCTTACCCCCAGGCAAGGTGAGCGCGGCCCCCGAACCGCCTACTCGCGTGAAGGCCATGGCAACTCAGACCGCGCCCGCGCGGCAGAACCTCCCCGTTGAATCCGACAGCCTCATCGGCCGCGACCGCGATCTGAGCGAACTGCTCAGGCTGCTGGAAACCGACCGCGTGCTCACGCTCACGGGTGCCGGCGGGATCGGCAAGACCCGGCTCGCGCTGCGCCTGGCCGCCCAGGCCACCGCGTCCTTCCCCGACGGTGTCTGGCTCGCGGCCCTCGCCGACGTCTCCACCCGCGCCGAGGTCACCGCACGGCTCTGCGGCGCACTGGGTGTTACCGAGGAGGGCAACCGCGATCCGCTGGAGACCGTCTGCGACGCGCTGCGCGGGCGCACTCTGCTGCTGGTGTTCGACGGCGTCGACGGTGTGGCCGACCACGTGGCCGAGATCGCCGGGACGCTGATGTCCTCCTGCCCCTCAGTGTCGCTGCTGGTGACCGGGTGCGAACCGCTCCGCATCGGACGCGAGACCGTGTGGCGGGTTCCGCCGCTGCCCGTCCCGACCGCCTGCGACGGCGCCGAGCCCGCTGCCGACGGCGCGGTGCGGCTGTTTCTGGAACGGGCACGCGCCGCGGTCTCCGACTACGCCTCCTCTCCCGAGGAGCTGGCCGCCGTCAACCGGATCTGCCGCAGGGTGGACGGTATACCGCTGGCCGTGGAGCTGGCCGCCGCGTGGGCGGGGCGGGTCGACGCCGTCGGCATCGACGCCGGACTGGCCGCGGCGCTGGAGGGCGCGGGGGCCGGCGCGGAGCGCAACGGCGCGCCGCGCTCCCTCGTGCTCGACGCGGTGGTCGGCTGGAGCCACTCGCTGCTGAGCATGCCCGAGCGCGTCCTGCTGCGGCGGCTCTCGGTCTTTCCGAACTGGTGCCTGGAGCTGGCCGAGAGCGTCTGCGCCGAGGAGCCGCTGGCCGAGAACGACGTCCTCGACCTGCTCTCGGCACTGCTCGATCGATCGCTGATCACGCTGACCGGCGAGCACCTGAACCGGGTGCGCTACCGGCTGCCCGCCCCGGTGCGCGAGCATGCCCGCGAGCGGCTGGCCGAGGCGGGCGAGGACGTGGGTGTCCGCGCCCGCCACACCTCCCGCGTGACGGCGGTCGCCGAGGACCTGGGCCGCGTCGCGCTGGCAAGCCGCGCGATGCCGTGGCGGGAGCGGTTCGCCTACTGGGACCGGGCGGTCTCGGAGTACGACAACATCCGTGCCGCCCTGCACTGGGCGGCGCGCGAGGGCCGGGTGCGCGACGGGCTGCGGCTCTGCGCCGGGATGCGGCCCCTGTGGTTCACCTCCTGCCAGTTCGCCGAGGGCGAGGAGTGGTATGCCGCGTTCCTGTCGGCGGCGGAGGCCGGTCCGGACGGGCGTGACGGGCCGGACGAGGCCGCCGGCGCCGACCCGAGCGACGGCGGCCCGGCCACCGGCGCGCTGCGCGGCCGGGTCCTCGTCTACCGGGCCGAGCTCGCCTGGCCGCGGAAGCGGTTCGACGAGACCGCCGCGATGGCCCGCACCGGCGCGGACCTGTGCCGCGCGGCGGAGGACTGGGCCACCGTCTGCCTGGCCGAGAACCTGCTCGCGCTGATCGCCAGTGTCCGCGGCGACGCCGCCGCCGCCAGTCGGCACGTCGCCGGCGTGCTGGAGCTGGCGCGGTCCACGGGCGACCTGTGGAACGAGGCCCTCGCGCTCAACGTGCAGGGGTCGATGGCGGCCCGCGACGGCGCCTTCGCCGAGGCCGACACGCGCTTCAACACAGCGCTGATGATCATGCGCGGCATGGACCACCGCTGGGGTGTGGGCACCACGCTGATGGCCCACGGCGCGGCCGCCGAGGGCCAGGGCGACATGCAGACCGCCGACCGCTGCTACCGCGAGGCGATGGACATCCACCGCACCATCGGCGCCCCGGGGGAGCTGGCGGCATGCCTCGCGGGCGTCGGCCGCGTCGCCCGGCGGCTGGGGTCGGTGACCCAGGCCTGCGACTACCTCGGCGAAAGCCTGCGCCTCAGTCACACCACCGGCCAGCGCGGAGGGCTCGCCGAGACGCTGGCCTCGATCGCCGGCGTCGCCGACCAGCAGGGCATGCGCACGGAGGCGGCCCGGTGCGCCGGCGCGGCGTCGGCGCTGCTGGAGTCCAGCGGCTGGTCCGGCTTCGGTTCGCCGCGCTTCCCGCTGACGGGCGACGTCACGGGGATCGACTCCAACGCGGAGCTCCGCGCCTCCTGGGAGGAGGGTCGCCGGCTGGGTGTCGAGGAGGCGGTGGAGCTGGCGGCCGGCATCGCCGAGTCCGGGCGCATGCCCCGGCCGCGCCCGGCGCCCGCCCCCCTCTCCGCGCCGCCGAGGAAGGCGCTCACCCGCCGTGAGCGCGAGATCGCCCAGCTCGTCGGCGAGGGATGCAGCAACCGCACCATCTCCGAGCGCCTGGTCATCGCGCCGGCCACGGTCGCCCGCCACGTGGCCAACATCAACCGCAAGATGGGCTTCAACTCCCGCACGCAGATCGCCGAGTGGGTCACCCGGCATTCGGGCCGCACCGACCGCGGGTGACCGGCATGGCCGCGCCTACATCCGGTGAACCGGAAACTACATATGCAGGTGCACACGTTTATGCATGTGCAAACGCGCGGTAAAACGCTAGAGTCGGAGACATGGGATCGCGCCCGGGGCACAAAGCCCCTAGCGGGTGGTGCGGGCGCGACTCCGACCTCCCGGAGCTGCTCCGGGATGCCGTGGAGGCCGTGCCGGTGGCCGGCCCGACCAGCGCCCCGCTTCGTGCCGATCGGGGGCGATGGAGTGGGACACCGGCCGCGATCTCGGCGGTGACGCTGGAACCGTGCGGTGTCTCGGGCGCGCAGAGGGGAGGCGCCCGTGACACCCGCCGCACGGGAGTGCCGGGCTCGCCACGTGGAGGGGGCGTGACGAGCCCGGCACGCGATCGCGGCTAGATGGGGGACCGATGAGGGCCGACGGAGCCGACGACGACCGACCGCCCTTCCTCGGCGGCGCCGCACCGGTGGGGTCGCTGACCGGCGGGCTGCTCGCCCGCCTGCGCCGCACCGAGGCCCGGCCGCTGGTGGGCGACTCCCGAGGGGGCGCGGTCCCGGGCGCGGACTTCGCCGCCACTGTCGAACGGGCCGCCGCCGGGCTCGGCAGGCGGGGCATGTGCCCGGACGACATCGTCGGCGTGCTGGCGCCGGTGTGCCCGGAGCGGCTCACCGCCGTCTACACGGTCATGGCGATGGGCGGGCTGGCCCTGCCGCTGGACCTCGACTCCGACCTGGAGACGATCACGGAGATACTCACCGCCGTGGACGCCCGGATGATCCTGGTGACGGCGCCGCTGGCGGGGATCGCCCGCGAGCTGGCCGACCACTCCCGCGTGCGCCAGGTGGTGGCCTTCGGCGACGCGCCCGAGACGACGCCCTTCGGCGAACTGCTGCTGCCCAGCCCGGACGGCAGCGGCTACGACCCCGCGCGCGGGCTCTTCGACAACGGGATCCTGGACTGCTCCGAGGGGGAGTCCGGCATCGAGAGCACCCTGCACGGCCACCGCGAGCTGCTCGGGCGCTTCCACGCGGTCAGCGCCGAGCTCGCGCTCACCTGCAGCGACACCGTCCTGCTGGACGCCGCCTGCGACGAGTCCGAGCGCGCGGTGCTGGGCGCGGCCGCGCTCTGGGCCGGCGCCTCGGTAATCACCACGCCCGCCCGCGACCAGCGCGAGGCCGCCGCCGCGGCCGAGGCGCACGGTGCCACCGTGCGCTGCTCTCCGTCGCCGCAGCGGATCGCCGTCGCGCACCCCGCGGGGTGAACCCCGGCGGCGCACTGTTCCGCCGCGCTCCCAACCCGCCCGGCGCCTACCGGGCCCGGCCGCCCCGCAACGCCCCCGCTAGGCGCGGGGGCCGTGCAGGGCGGCGCGCAGCGCGTCGAAGGCGGGCTGGGCGGCGGCGCGGGCCGCGGGCACGGCGTGCATGAAGCGCAGGAAACCGTGCACCAGCCCCGGGCTGTCCCGCCATCGGGCGTCCACCCCGGCCTCGCGGAGCAGGTCCGCGTAGGCGGCGCCGTCCGCGCGCAGCGGGTCGAGCTCGGCGGTGAGCACGAACGTCGGCGGCTGGGCCCCCGGGTCCGGCGCCGTGGCCGGGGGGAAGTACGGGGGCAGCCGCTCGGCCGGGAATCCGCCGAGGAAGCTGCTCAGGTACCAGTCCATGTCCTCGGGCCGCAGGCCCGCGGAGTCCGGCTCCGCGCCGCCGCCGCTGTCGGCGCCGCCGCCGGTGGCGGGGTAGATCAGCAGTTGGAAGGCGGGCGGAGGGGCGCCGCGCTCGGCGGCCGTGAAGGCGACCTGGGTGGCGAGGAAGCCGCCGGCGCTGTCGCCGGCGACGGCCACCCAGTCGGGGTCGGCGCCCAGCGACGCCGCCTCGGCCAGGACCCAGAGGTAGGCGGCGTAGGCGTCCTCGACCGCCGCCGGATAGGTGTGCTCGGGGGCGAGGCGGTAGTCGACGGCGACCACGACGGTGCGGGCCTGCTCCGCCAGCAGCCGGACGGCGTTGTCGTGGGTCTCCAGCCCGCCGACGACGAAGCCGCCGCCGTGCAGGTAGAGCGTCGCGGGCAGGTTCAGCTCATCGGTGGGCCGGTAGGCGCGGGCGCCGATACCGGGCGCGCCTTCGGGGCCGGGAATCACCAGGTCGCGGATCTCGGCGGGCTCGGCGAGCCGGGGGGCGGCCAGGCTCTCGGCCCGTTCACGGGCGCGTTCCGCGGCGAGGTCGAGGGAGTCGTCCCAGACCACGTCGGGACGGCCGGCCAGGTAGTCCTCCAGTGCGGGATCGAGCCGGGCGGTCACGGCGGCCTGCGCTCCTCTCGTCGGTTCGGCCGGGAGCCGCGCCGGCAAGGACCCCGGCGGCCGGTACCCGCCCACCGCCTCGCACGACTCCCGGGACGGCTCAGGACGCGGCGCGGGGCTCGATGTCGATCTCGAACCACGCCACGTGGGTGGTGTCGGTCCAGTACTCCCCGCTTCGGGTGGTGCAGCTCTCGATGATGAGCTTGCCGCGCCCGTAGTCGTCGTTGTCTGTGCGGGAGGAGTCGGCGGAGTCGGCGGGCTGGGCCTTCTCGCCCTGGTCGGCGACCGCCACGCGCACGCGGTCGCGCTCCGAGCGGATGAACAGGGTCATGACGCCGCCGGTCTGGCCGGAGCGGGAGTGCAGCAGTGCGTTGGTGGCGAGCTCGCTTGAGGCCAGCTCGGCGTCGTCGAGCACGGACTCCGGCGGCTTGGCCCGCTCCAAGAACTCGCGCACGCGGGCGCGGATCGAACGCACGGCGGTGAGGTTGCCGACGCAGCTCCAGACGGTGTGGTCGGTCGCGGTGCCGGAGTGCTCGCCGGACTCCAGCGCCTCGGTTTCGAACCCGGCGGAGGAGTCGGGGCCGTGCTGCCGGCGGGTGCCGGGGCAGACGTCGGAGGCGGCCGTGTCGGCAGCGGCGTGTTCTCGGAGTCGCTGCGAATCGCTCATTCCCGTCTCACTCCCCATCACCACCGGGCGACAGCCGACGGCCTCACCTTAGACAACGCCACACCTCCACCAGGACAGCACATCCGGCCGCGATCACTCCCGCATACCCCGCAGAACACGGTTCCGTGTCGGCGCCGATTCGATCCGGGGGAAAGCCGACGGAACCACAGACAACCCTTTGACCTGCACGTTCATGATACGGGCCGCCGAGGTGTGCCCGCGCGGGCATCTCGGGGCGCTCGCGGCCGCCCGCCGCCGGATCCGCCACCGGGCCACCAGGACACGATCGGGTGAATTACCTGACAGGCGACGTGCAAGCAACGATAATCGTTTCCATTACCGTGGACTTCGCCGCGGGAGCGGAGCCGCGGGCGTCGAACCCGTCCGCAAGACCACCGGACAAGACCAGGAGGCCAGCTGTGAAGATCGCGTTCGCCGGCAAGGGCGGCAGTGGAAAGACGACGCTGTCGGCCCTGTTCACCCGCTACCTGGCCGCAGCCGGCGCGGCCGTCGTCGCGGTCGACGCCGACATCAACCAGAACCTGGGCGCCGCACTGGGGGCGTCACCCGACGACCTGGCGGGGATCCCGCCGCTCGGCACGCACCTGGACGAGATCAAGGAGATCCTGCGCGGCGACAACCCGCGCATCGCCTCGGCCGACGCCATGGTCAAGACCACGCCTCCCGGGCGCGGCTCGCGCCTGCTGGACATGTCGCCGCGGAACCCGCTCCACAGCCGCTTCGGCCTGCCCGCATCGGGCGCGACGCTCATGGTGACCGGGCCGTTCAGCGAGGACGACCTGGGGGTCGCCTGCTACCACTCCAAGGTCGGCGCCGCCGAGATGTACCTGAACCACCTGGTCGACGGCCCCGGCGAGTACGCGGTCGTGGACATGACCGCCGGTGCCGACTCCTTCGCCTCGGGCCTGTTCACCCGGTTCGACGTCACGTTCCTGGTGGCCGAGCCCACGCTGCGCGGCGTGGGCGTCTACCGCCAGTACGCCGAGTACGCCCGCGACCACGGCGTCGAGATCCGCGTAATCGGCAACAAGGTGCAGGACGAGTCCGACGTGGAGTTCCTGCGCGAGCACGTGGGCTCGGCGCTGGCGGCGTGCTTCGGCCACTCGCCGTTCGTGCGCGCCATGGAGAAGGGCCGCCACCCCGACCTTTCGGAGCTGGAGGGGGAGAACGTCAAGACGCTGGCGTGGATGCGCGACAGTGTCGACGCCGCGACCAAGGACTGGGCCCGCTTCACCCGGCAGAGCGCCGAGTTCCACGCGCGCAACGCCCGCAGGTGGGCCAACGCCGCCACCGGCGCGGACCTGGAGTCCCAGATCGACCCGGAGTTCGTGATGGGTCCCGAGGCGCTGGAGGCGCAGCGGGCCTGAGGTCCCGATGCCGGGGCACCCGCGGCGGTGGAAGCCCGGCCGCCCGCCGGAGCCGCGGGGGCTCCTCACCCGCGCGGAGCGGAAGGCGCCCCCGCCGCCGGGACTCGGCTGCGCCCCGGAGGCGACTGGGCCGCCGACCGAACAGCCGAGCCGCACCATCGAATCCGACAAATCACGCATTTCGGTCAGCAAACAACAAGACTTGACTACCCGCGTGCATCGATTGCATCACGAAACAAGGCGCGGAACTGACATCTTCCACCCCGTGAACGACGCTCGACCCGCCTGCGGCTCGGCACGCGCGGCGGGTCTTGCGATTATCGCAAACCCGCAGGTGGGCGGCGAAATTGTGACAACGGGTGATCGAGCGACAAGATCGGCTGCACGGACGCGCGAATCACGGTAGGTGACCGACTGAACACGGGTTGACGTGCGTGTTTCCGGTGACAACCATCGAACAGTCGGCGCGCTCCCCCCGTCTGCGTCGGCCGGCGCGACCGCTGCAACCGACCCTCTCCCCGCGGGAGGCCTGGTCGGCGGACCGGCGCCGTGTCCGATCCCCAACCGAATCGAGGTCCCCGTGCCGCCCTCTGTCGACAGCGATCATCCGGGAACCGAGGCTCCTCCCACCCGCAGAAGCGTTCTGAAGGCCGGCGCCGCCGGTGCCGTCGTCGTCCCCGCCCTTGCGGCGTGCGGCGGTGGCGGTTCCAGCGAGGCCGGCAGCAAGCGGCTGCGCGTTGGCGTGGCCGGCGGATCGGCGCAGGACACCCTGAACGCACACACCCCGACCGACAACACCGACATCGCCCGCTGCCACAACCTCTACGCCAGCCTGTGCTACTTCGAGACCGACTACTCGATCCAGATGGCGCTGGCGGAGTCGATCGAGCCCAACGACGATGCCACGGTCTGGACGATCACCCTGAAAGAGGGGCTGACCTTCCACGACGGCTCGCCGATCAACGCCGACTCGGTGATCTTCACGATGCGCCGGATCACCGACCCCGATGAGCTGGCCGTCAACAGCGAGCAGCTGTCCACCCTTAAGCGCGACGAGCTCGAACGGGTCGACGACCGCACCGTGCAGCTCCCGTTCAGCGAGCCCTACGTCATGCTGCTGGACCTGCTGGCCGAGTACTCGATGGGGATCGTGCCCGAGGGATACGACCCCGAGAAGCCCATCGGTGCGGGGCCGTTCAAGTTCGCCGAGTTCACGCCGGGCCAGCGCAGCCTCTTCACCAAGTTCGACGGGTTCTGGAAGGGCGCTCCCCAGCTGGAGGAGCTGGAGATCGTCAACTTCCCCGACGAGACCGCGCGCGTCAACGCCCTCCTCGGCGGCCAGGTCGACGCGATCAGCCAGCTTCCGCCCAGCCAGATCGAGGTCGTGCGGGCCAACCCCAACATCCGGACCCTGGAGTCCGAGACCGGCATGTGGGTTCCGTTCACCATGCGCGTGGACAAGGCCCCGTTCGACGACGTCCGCGTGCGCCAGGCCTTCCGGCTGATCGTCGACCGCCAGCAGATGGTCGACCAGGCCCTGGCCGGGTACGGCAGCGTCGCCAACGACATCTACGGCCGGTTCGACCCCGCCTACGACGAGGACAAGCTGCCCGACCAGCGCGAGCAGGACATCGCCGAGGCCAAGCGGCTGCTGGAGGAGGCCGGCCACGGCGACGGCCTGGAGGTCACGCTGGTCACCGGCCCCATCAGCACCGGAGCCGAGGCCGCCGCACAGGTGTTCAAGGAGCAGGCGAGCAAGGCCGGCGTGACCGTCCAGCTCAACCAGACCAACTCCACCGAGTACTACGGCGACAACTACCTCAAGTGGACCTTCGCCCAGGACTTCTGGAGTACCCGCAACTACCTCTCCCAGGCGGCGCAGGGGTCGATGCCCGACGCCGCGTTCAACGAGACCCACTGGGACGACGAGGAGTGGCTGGAGGTGGTCCGCGAGGCCCGCGCCACCGTCGACGACGACGAGCGCCACCGGCTGATCCGCAAGGCGATGGAGATCGAGCACGAGCGCGGCGGCTACATCATCTGGGGTTTCGTCAACATCCTCGACGGCTTCCACCGCAAGGTGAAGGGCCTGGAGCCCTCGGCCACCGGACACCCGCTCACCTCCTACGGCTTCTACCGCGTCCGTATCGAGGAGTGACGGCGCCCTAGCCGCTCCCCGCGGCGCGGCACCCGTACCGTGCCGCCTCCGATCCCCTTTGACCGATGTCTCGCAAAGGTCGTCACACATGTCACGTCTGATCCTGTACCGCCTGGGCTACGGGCTGCTGACACTCTTCGTGGTGTCGCTCGTCGTCTTCCTGGCGACCCAGGCCCTGCCCGGCGACGCGGCCCGCGCCATCCTGGGCCGCGACGCCACCGCCGAGCGCGTCGCCGTCCTGCGCGACCAGCTCAACCTCAACGACCCGCTCGCCCTGCAGTACGGCAAGTGGATCGCCGGTGTGTTCACGCTCGACCTCGGCGACTCCTTCGCCAACGCCCGCCCGGTCGCGGAGTACCTGGGCCCGCGGGTGGCCGGCAGCCTGACCCTGCTGGGACTGTCCGCGCTGCTCGCCACGCCGATCGCGCTGCTGCTCGGCGCGCTCAGCGCCATCCGCCGCGACCGCGCCGCCGACCACGCGACCTCCATGGTCTCGCTGGTGCTGGCCTCGCTTCCGGAGTTCGCGGTCGGCATCCTGCTGATCCTGGCGCTGTCGACCGGTTGGCTGCACCTGCTCCCGCCCGTGTTCGCGGGCACGGCCAGCTCGGTCCTCGCCGATCCGGTGCAGCTCATCCTGCCCGTGCTGACCCTGGCGATCGCGGTGAGCCCGCCCATCGTCCGGATGATGCGCGCCTCGATGATCGAGGTCCTGGAGAGCGAGTACGTGCAGCAGGCCCGGTTGAAGGGGTTGTCCGAGCGGGTGGTCATCTGGCGCCACGCCGCCCCCAACGCCATCGGCCCCGTCGCCCAGGTGATCGCCGTCCAGCTCGGCTGGCTCGCCGGCGGTGTGGTGGCCGTGGAGTTCCTGTTCGCGTTCCCGGGCATCGGCCTGGCCCTCATGGACGCCATCGCCACCCGCGACATCCCGGTGATCCAGGCGATCACGCTGCTGATCGCCGCCGTATACATCGTGGTCAACCTGCTGGCCGACGTCGTGGGCCTGGCAGCCAACCCGAAGGTGAGGGTGTCCGCCCGATGAGTACAGCAACCGCTACCGCACCCGAGGCCGCGGCACCCGCGCCCGCCTCCCAGCAGCGACGCGAAGGACTGTTCCGCGCGGCGTGGCGGCACGGGCGCACCAAGGCCGGAGTGACCCTGGTCGGCGTGATCGTGCTGATCGCCGTCGTCGGACCGTTCGTCAGCCCGTACTCGCCCACCGAGCTCGTGGGCATCCCCAACCGGGCCTCCGCGGACGGCACCGTCTTCGGCACCGACGGCATCGGCCGCGACGTGCTCAGCCGGTTCCTGCACGGCGGCTACACGCTGATCTCCATCGCCGTATCCGCGGCGCTGGGCGGCGTCCTGCTGGGCACCGTGCTCGGCGTCATCGCCGGCTACCAGCGCGGATGGCTGGACGAGGCCATCATGCGCGTCAACGACATGGCGCTGGCGTTCCCGCAGCTGGTCCTCGCCCTGCTCGTCATGTCGATCGTCGGCCCGCAGGTGTGGCTGATCGTCGCTTTGATCGGCGTCTCCCACGCCTGCCGGGTGGCGCGCGTGGCCCGCGAGGCCACGCTGAAGGTGGTCGAGCAGGACTTCGTCAAGTCCGCCGAGGCCATCGGCCTGCCCCGCTGGCGCATCATGACCGCCGAGATCCTGCCCAACATCACCAGCCCCCTGCTGGTCGAGCTGGGTCTGCGGATCACCTACTCGGTCGGCCTGATCGCGACGCTGAGCTTCCTCGGCATGGGCCTCCAGCCGCCGACGGCCGACTGGGGTCTGATGATCAACGAGAACCGGATCGCGGTCACCGTGCAGCCCTGGTCCGTGGTCCTGCCCGTCGCGGCCGTGGCGCTGCTGACCATCGGGGCCAACCTCATCACCGACGGACTCTCGCGAGCGTCGATCGGTATCGATCGCGGGGTGGAGAAGCAATGACGATCCAGGACACCGCCCAGCACAACGCCGACGAGGAGGAGCGCACGGCGCTCCGGGTCGAGGGGCTGACGGTCATCGGCCGCCCCTCCGACGTTGAGATCATCTCCGACATCTCCCTGCAGGTGCGCCGCGGCGACATCCTGGGCCTGGTCGGCGAGTCCGGGTCGGGCAAGACGACCCTGGGCCTGGCGCTGCTCGCCCACTGCAAGCGCGCCACCGAGGTCACCGCGGGCGGGATCACGCTCTCCGGCGAGCCGCTGCTGGGCCGCGGCCCCGCGGACGTGCGGCGGATGCGCGGTCGCGCGGTCGCCTACATCCCGCAGTCCCCCGCGTCGGCGCTCAACCCGGCGCTGCGGCTGGGCACCCAGCTGCGCGAGGCGCTGCACGACGCCACCGGCGGTGACGCCACCGCAGGTGGTGAGGACTCCGAGTCCGCCGCGGCCGTCTCGGACACCGACGCGCGCGTACGTGAGGTGCTGCGCGAGGTCGCCCTGCCCGAGGACGACCGGTTCCTGCGCCGCTACCCGCACCAGCTCTCCGGCGGGCAGCAGCAGCGCGTGGCCATCGCCATGGCGTTCATCGCCTTTCCCGACCTGATCGTGATGGACGAGCCCACCACGGGGCTCGACGTCACGACGCAGGCGCACGTGCTGCAGACCATCCGCCGGATGACCCGCGAATACGGGACCGCGGGCGTCTACATCAGCCACGACATGGCGGTGGTGGCCGACCTCGCCGACGACCTCGCCGTGATGTACAAGGGCGACGTCGTCGAGCACGGCCCGGCCGCCGAGGTGCTCTCGCGCCCGCAGCACCCCTACACGATGCAGCTGCTGCGCGCGGTGCCCCTGCTCAAGACCGAAGGCCACACCGCCCCGGCCGAACCCGCCGAGGACGCTCCCGGGCCGCTGCTGCGGGTCCGTGGCCTGCGAGCGGGCTACGGCTCGACGACGGTGCTCAGCGACATCGACATCGACGTCGACCGCGGCGAGTGCGTCGCGCTGCTCGGCGAGTCGGGGTCGGGCAAGACCACGCTGTCGCGTTCGCTGGTGGGCCTGCACCACCAGTTCAGCGGCGAGGCGGTCTTCGACGGCGAGCAGCTGGCCACCAGCAGCTACCGGCGCACCGCCGAGCAGCGCCGACGGGTGCAGTACGTCTTCCAGAACCCCTACGAGGCGCTGAACCCGCGCAAGCGCGTACGCGACCTGGTCCTGGCGCCCTACACCCACCTGGTGGGCAAGCCGGCCGACGCCGATGGGATCGTGGGCAACGCCCTGGAGCGCGCCGCGCTGCCGGCCTCCTACGGCAACCGCTACCCCGACCAGCTCAGCGGCGGCGAGCGCCAGCGGGTCTCGATCGCCCGCGCGATCGCCACGACGCCCGACCTGCTGATCTGCGACGAGATCACGTCGGCGCTGGACGTGTCGGTGCAGGCCGAGATCGTGGAGCTGCTGCGCAACCTGCAGCGCGACGGGATGGCGCTGCTGTTCGTCACCCACAACATCGCGCTGGTCTCCAACATCGCCCAGCGCGTGGCGGTGCTGAACAAGGGCGAGATCGTCGAGTACGGCGACGTGGGCACGGTGATGTCCAGCCCGACGCACTCCTACACCCGGGCCCTGATCGCCGACACGCCCGATTTCGAGCTGTCCCTGGGCGAGGCGCCGCGGGATGCCCCCGCTACCGGCGCACCCGCCGCGGGCCGCGACTGAAAGGGCCGGGACCGGGCCGAGCTCGGCACGGGGACCGCGGCGCCTCGGCCGCCGCGGTCCCCGGCCCGCTCGCACCCTCTGCGGGGGGCGCTTCGGCTCCGGGGCGCGGCGGCGCCGCCGCTAGAACAGCACCGAGCGCACGGCCCCGACCTCGCGGAACCCCACCGCGCGGTAGGCGGCGCGGGCGGGGCTGTTGAAGTCGTTGACGTAGAGGGTCACCCGCGGCGCGATCTCGGCGAGGGCGTAGCGCACGACGGCGGCCATGCCGGGGACCGAGTGGCCGCGCCCGCGCAGCTCGGGGTGCACCCACACGCCCTGCACCTGGCAGGCGTGCGGAGTGACCGCGCCGATCTCGGCTTTGAACACCACCCGGCCGTCCTCGATGCGGGCGAGGGCGCGGCCGGTGCGGACCAGCTCCTCGATCCGGGCCCGGTAGAGCGAGCCGCCGTCGCCGGAGTCGGGCGGAACGCCGACCTCCTCGGTGAACATCGCCACACAGGCCGGCAGCAGGATGCCGATCTCGCCGGGGTGCACCCGGCGCACCAGCGGGTCCGGCTCGCGCCGAGGCGGCTCGGAGATCTCCATGACCGGCTGCCGCTCGCGGATGGTCCTGGCCGGGCCCCAAGCGGGGCCGAGGCGGGCCCACAGATCGGCCACCGGGTCCACCGGGCCGACGATGGAGGAGCAGCGCCGCCCCTGCCAGCGGGCGTGCTCGGCGAACTGGCGCACGGCGTCGGGGCCGGCGTTGACCGGCACCAGGTTGGCGCCGGAGTAGCACAGCGCCGTGATGCGGCCGCGTTCGATGTAGCCCCACAGCTCGGCGCCGAGCCGGCCGGAGTCGATGCCGCCGCTGCGCAGGCGCGAGCTGACGAAGACGTTTCCTACGGGGTCGGCGTCGAGCAGGGCCTGGACGCTGTCGCGGTCGCGCTCGTCGAGCACACGTACCGATGAGGTCCGCAGCACCCGCATCACCCCGTCCGGTAGCGGGCGGCCCCGCCGTGCGCGCTCGGCCGCCGATCAGCGGCCCGGTGGGTCGGGCCCGCGCCGTGAACAGTCATGTTCCTCGCTTCCCAGACTAATCGACCGCGGGTAGCGCACCGCTCCCGGTGCGAGCGCGGCTCGTCCGCACACGGACGGGCCGGGTGCCGGGTCGGGCGGTCACCGGCGCAGCAGGTCCGGCGCGGCCTGCGGTCCGCGGGAACCGGAGGCGTCGCCGGACTCGGCTGCGGGTGCGGGCTCGGGGGAAGGGGGGCAGACGAGGTCGGCCGCGTCCGGGCGGCCGCCGGCCGGGGGCAGCGTGCCGTCGCGCAGGTAGTCGGCGACGGCGCCGTCGACGCAGGGGTTGCCGCCCAGCGAGACGCCGTGGGAGACGCCGCCGCTCTCCAACACGAGCCGGCCGCCGGGGAAGCGCTCGCGCATCGCGAAGGCGCCCTCGACCGGCGTGGGGCCGTCGTCCTCGGCCTGGACCAGCAGGGCGCCGGAGACACCGCTGCCGTCCACGTCCGGCCAGGTGCCGCCGGGGGCGGACCAGAACGCGCACGGCATGTTGTACCAGATGTTGTTCCATCCCTGGAACGGGACTTCGGCGTGCGCCTTCTCGCCGTCATCCAGCCAGGTGCGCGTGTCGCGCGGCCACCGGGCGTCGGTGCACTGGGTGGCGAGGTAGGCGCCGTAGGAGGCGTCGCTCTCGGCGCTGTCGCCGTATGCGCGGTGCACCTCGGTGAGGCCGGCGGTGTCGCCGTCGCGGGTGTGGTCGGAAAGGGCGCGCGCCAGCTCGGGCCAGGTCGCCGCCGAGTAGGCGGCGGTGAGGTAGGTGTTCTCCAGTTCCGTCGGCCCGACGGCGCCTTCGGCGGGGGCTTCGGCAAGGTCCGCGCGGGTGCCGTAGTAGGCCGCGGCGGTCTCGCCGGCGGTGTCGCCCAGGCCGTAGGCGTCGTCGTGGCGCGCCGTCCAGGCGAAGAAGTTCTGCGCGGCGGCGTCCAGCGACCGGCTCTGCCGGAGGTTGGCCCGGTACCAGGGGCGGCCGGGGTGGACGACGCTGTCCAGGACCAGGCGGCGCACCCGGTCGGGGTGGCGGGTGGCGAAGACCGCGCCGAGCAGGGTGCCGTAGGAGTAGCCGAGGTAGTCCACGCGCTCGGCACCCAGGGCCGCCCGGATGGCGTCGATGTCGTCTGCGGAGTCGGCGGTGCTCATGTGCTCCAGCAGGTCGCCGCCGGTGGAGCGGGAGCAGGCCGCCGCGTAGCCGGCGGCCCGGTCGGTCAGGGTGGCGGAGTCGGCGGCCGTCCGCGGAACGGTGTCGGGGCGGGGCGCCTGGAAGAACTCGGGGTCGCAGGAGACCGCGGGGGTGCTGGCTCCCGTGCCGCGAGGGTCGAAGCCGACGACGTCGTAGCGGTCGCGCAGGTCGTCGGGCAGGGACGCCGCGGTGCGCGCGGCCCAGATCCGGCCGGGGCTGCCCGGTCCGCCGGGGTTGACCACCAGCGTCCCGGTGCGCTGCTCGCGGGCGGGCACGCGCGAGAGCGCCAGTTCGGCGGTGCCGCGCTGCGCGGCCGGCGCGCCGCGGTCGAGGGGGACCGTCAGCCGCGCGCAGACCATCGGGGTGCCTTCGGGCGCCTCCAGCCCGGAGCACGCGCCCCATTCCAGCCGCTGCTGCGGCGCGTTCGCGGCCGCGGCGGTGCCGGGAACGAGGGCCAGCGCCGCCGTCGCCAGCGCCGCCGTGTGCGCCGCCGCGGCCGCCCATCGGGAAGAAGCCATGCCCGCCTCCTTCGACCTCGCGTCATCGGACGAATTCTCTCCGTATCCGACCGGGATGTGCGGAAGCGACACGGCGGAGGGGACCGAGGGCGGTCCGGTGCCGGGGGCCGCTGCGCCGACACCCCGGCGGGCGCGGTGCCCGCCGGGGTGTCGGCGCACGGTGCGGCCGGTCCTCACGCCGGCCGCGCGGCCTCAGCCCGCGACCGAGACCGAGGGCGCGCCGGGCTCGGCGCCGTCGGACTGCATGTCCTCGGCGATGCGCATCGCCTCGTCGATCAGCGTCTCGACGATCTGGGACTCGGGCACGGTCTTGATGACCTCGCCCTTGACGAAGATCTGGCCCTTGCCGTTGCCCGAGGCCACACCGAGGTCGGCGTCGCGGGCCTCACCCGGGCCGTTGACCACGCAGCCCATGACGGCCACGCGCAGCGGGACCTCCATGCCCTCCAGGCCCGCGGTGACCTCGTCGGCGAGCTTGTAGACGTCGACCTGGGCGCGCCCGCAGCTGGGGCAGGAGACGATCTCCAGGCCCCGCTCGCGCAGGCCCAGCGACTCCAGGATCTGGTTGCCGACCTTGACCTCCTCGGCCGGAGGGGCCGACAGCGACACGCGGATGGTGTCGCCGATGCCCTCGGCCAGCAGCGCGCCGAAGGCCACCGAGGACTTGACGGTGCCCTGGAAGGCGGGGCCGGCCTCGGTCACGCCTAGGTGCAGCGGGTAGTCGCACTTCCCGGCGAGCAGCCGGTAGGCGTTGATCATCACCACCGGGTCGTTGTGCTTGACCGAGATCTTGATGTCGCGGAAGCCGTGCTCCTCGAACAGCGAGCACTCCCACAGCGCGGACTCCGCCAGCGCCTCGGGGGTGGCCTTGCCGTGCTTCTCCAGCAGCCTCTTGTCCAGCGACCCGGCGTTGACGCCGATGCGGATGGGCACGCCGGCGTCGCTCGCGGCCTTGGCGATCTCGCCCACGCGGTCGTCGAACTTGCGGATGTTGCCGGGGTTGACACGCACCGCGGCGCAGCCCGCCTCGATCGCGGCGAAGACGTACTTGGGCTGGAAGTGGATGTCGGCGATGACCGGTATCTGGGACTTCCTGGCGATGATGGGCAGCGCCTCGGCGTCGTCGGCGCTGGGCACCGCGACGCGCACGATCTGGCAACCCGAAGCCGTCAGTTCGGCGATCTGCTGCAGCGTCGAGTTGATGTCGGACGTGACGGTGGTCGTCATCGACTGCACGGAAACGGGGGCGTCCCCACCGACCGGTACGTTGCCGACCATGATCTGCCGCGACTTCCGCCGCTGAGCGAGCGGACGGGGCGGGGCGGCGGGGATTCCAAGATCGACGGTCACGCGTTTTCACCTCACGGCTGCCGGGGGCTCGGCCGGCAGCGTCGTTAGAAGTCGGTTTGAAATCGGGGCAGCGGACAGCGAGAGCCGCCGCCGGGGGCGCCGGGATCAGACTCCGGGCGCTCCGACACGCTGCCAAGGCTACCCGTATCGAGCAGGACGTTACGCCGTGACCAAGAGAACAGAGGGTGACCGTTCGCAGCGTGATTGCGGTGATTCACCCCGCATCGCATTCCGGAGATCACCGGCGAAGCGGGGCGAAGGGAGCACGCGGGTTCGGGGAGAGGCGGTCACTCGCGTCCCGCAGGCCCCCTGCGTCCCAGGCGGCACGATAGCGGGCGGCCGCGGCCATCGCCGACATCCAGCGCGTATGGGGACATCCGCGCCGGTGGCCCGGCCGCCCGCGGGCGGCCGGGCCACCGGCGCCGGGGTCACTGCGTGAGGCGCACCGGGTTGAACACGTCGGCGACGAGCAGCATCACGCTGAAGACCACGAAGCAGGCCACGACGATGTAGGCGACCGGCATCAGCTGCGCCACGTCGAAGGGTCCGGGGTCGGGACGGCGGAACAGGCGCGCGAAGCCGCGGCGCACCCACTCCCACAGCGCGCCGAAGATGTGCCCGCCGTCCAGCGGCAGTATCGGCACCATGTTGAACGCGAACAGGAACAGGTTGACCCCGGCGAGCATGTTGACCAGGAACACCACGCGGTCGGTCATCGGGATGGGCTGGGACAGCACCTCGCCGCCGATGCGCGAGGCGCCCACGATCCCCACCGGGGAGTCGACGGTCCGCTCCTCGCCCAGGAAGGCGGCGCGGAACACGTCGTCGACCTTCGCGGGCAGTCCGATCAGGGCGTCGGCCACCCCCACGACCGACTCCCACATGCGCTCGGCCGACTCGCCCACGGTCAGCGGGCTGCGCTCCTGCGCGAAGGTGATGCCCAGGAACCCGGCGGTCTCGGTGGCGGGCACCCGGAAGCCGCGGTCGTCGGTGACCGGCTCGCCGTCGGGCCCGGTCTTGTACACGATCTCGCCTTCGGCGTCGCGGGCGACGACCTGGTTCTCGATGAGGTCGACGGTGAGCGTTCGCCTCTCGCCGTCGCGCTCGACGGTGAACTGCGTGGGCCCGGTGTGCTCGCGGATGGCGGAGTTGGCGGCCTGCCAGCCGGGCGTGGGCTCGCCGGCGACGGCCACGATCTCGTCGCCCGGCTGCATGCCGGCCTCCATGGCCGGGCTGGGCTCGGCGCCGGGCGGGCAGTCGGTGGTGGCCGAGTCGGCCGGCAGCACACACGTGGAGACCGTGTTCACCGTGGTGGTCTGCTGGGGGACGCCGATGCCCATCATGATGGCGGCGAACAGCAGCACGGCCAGGATCAGGTTCATCGCCGGCCCGCCGGCCATGACGATGATCCGCTTCCAGGGGGCGCGCTGGTAGAACTGGCGGTCCTCGTCGCCGGGTTCGAGCTCGACGCTGTTGGCCTCGCGGGCGTCCTCGATCATCGCCCGCCACCGCGAGATCGGCTTGCCGGAGGTGTCGCGGGGCTTGGCCGCGGGCGGGATCATCCCCACGAGCCGCACGTAGCCGCCCAGCGGCACGAGTTTCACGCCGTACTCGGTGTCGCCCCACTTGCGCGACCACAGGGTCTTGCCGAAGCCGACCATGTACTGGGTGCAGCGGATGCCGAACATCTTGGCGGTGGCCAGGTGGCCGAGTTCGTGCCAGGCGATCGACAGGAGCAGCCCGAGGAAGAACAGTACGATCCCGAGCGCGGTCAGAAACGTGACCATGTGACTCTCCCCGTACCTCTCGTCATGCCGCCCGCGCGATCAGTTCGCGGGCGCGGCGGCGCGCCCAGTCGTCGGCCGCGTAGAGCTCGGCCGGCGACAGGTCGGACGCCGCCGCGCCCGCCCGGTGTTCTGAGACTACCTGTGCCACCGTGTCCACGATGGCGGGAAATGCCAGGGTCTCGTCGAGGAAGGCGGCCACGGCGACCTCGTTGGCCGCGTTGTAGACGGCGGGCGCGGTGCCCCCGGCCGCCCCGACCTCGCAGGCCAGCGACACGGCCGGAAACGCCTCGTGGTCGAGCGGGGCGAAGGTCCAGGTGTGGGCGGAGGTCCAGTCGATCGGCGGCGCCGCCGCGCCCACGCGCTCGGGCCAGCCGATGCCGTAGGCGATGGGGATGCGCATGCTCGGCGGGCTGGCCTGGGCCAGCGTGGAGCCGTCGACGTACTCGACCATGGAGTGGATGACCGACTGGGGGTGCACCACCACCTCGATGCGGTCGAAGGGGATGTCGAAGAGCAGGTGGGCCTCGATGACCTCCAGCCCCTTGTTGACCAGGGTGGCCGAGTTGACGGTGATCACCGGCCCCATGTCCCAGGTGGGGTGGTTCATGGCCTCGGCGGGGGTGACCCCGGCCAGCTCGTCGCGGCCGCGCGCGCGGAACGGGCCGCCGCTGGCGGTGATGACCAGCCGGCGCACCTCGTCCAGCGGTGCGTCGACCTGCCCCTGAGCGAGGCTGGCCAGCTCGCCGGGCGCGGCGCGCGGGAAGCACTGGGCCAGGGCGAAGTGCTCGGAGTCGACCGGCACGATCTGGCCGGGCTCGGCAGCCCGGCGCACCAGCGGCCCCCCGATGATCAGCGACTCCTTGTTGGCCAGCGCCAGCAGCCGCCCGGCCCGCAGCGCGGCCAGCGTGGACTCCAGGCCCAGCGCACCGGTGATGCCGTTGAGGACGACGTCGCACTCCCAGGCCGCGAGCTCCGCCACGCCCTCGGCGCCGGCCAGGACCTTCGCCGCCGATCCGCGCTCGCGCAGGCGCGCGGACAGCCCCTCCGCTGCCCGGGGGTCGGCCACGGCCACGGCTTCGACGCCCAGCGCCGCGGCCTGGTCGGCCAGCAGGTCGGCCCTGCCGCCCCCCGCCGCCAGGCCGACGACGCGGAAGCGGTCGGGATCGGCGGTGACGACCTCGATGGCCTGGGTCCCGATCGAGCCGGTGGAGCCGAGGATCACCACCTCGCGCCGGCGCTGGGCAGGGACGTCCGCAAGCAGCTTCTCCGCGATTCGCACACTGCCATTGTCGCCCATGTCCGCGGACCGGTCGGCGCCGTCCACAGGGGCCGCGGGCGCGGCAGGACCGCGGCCCCTACCCAGCCGACCCGCCGCGCATTCCTAAAGTAGTCATTCGATTACACAAAGTGTGGCATGATCCGGGGCCATGTACTCACCCGTCTCCCACAAGCTCGTCGGCACCCTGCTCAGCGCTGTCACGGCGCTGGCCGGAGTTTCCGGAGCCGAACCCGCCCACGACGCCGCAAGCGGGGCCCAGGCCGGCGCAGCCGCGCAGGCGGCCCCCTCGTCGGAGGCCGCGGCCCCCGCGCAGGACGCGCGGGATCGGACAGCGCCCGCCGGACACGAGCAGGACGGCGTCGTCCGGCAGGCCGCCGCCGTCGGCGCCGACGAGCACCGCGAGGTGCTGGACTACTGGACCCGGCAGCGCATGGCCGAGGCGGAGCCCCTGGTACCCGCGCTCAACGACCTCGCCGGCAGCCTGCTGCCGGGCACGGGCGAGGCCGAGCAGCAGGCCGCCGGGGGCTCCAGCACCGGCGAGCCCTGGCAGGGCGGCGGCCGCGTGACCCGCACCACCGGCAAGGTCTTCCTCACCCTCGACGGACGCGACTTCACCTGCTCGGCCTCGGTGGTCTCGGCCGACAACCACGACACCGTCATCACCGCCGGGCACTGCCTCAAGGACGGCACCGGCCCGTGGGCGGCCAACTGGGCCTTCGTCCCCGGCTACGACGACGGCCGGAGCCCGCACGGCCGCTACACCGCGCGGCAGATGTTCGTCGCACCGCAGTGGGCCGGCGGCGCCGACGACAGCTACGACTTCGGCATGGCGGTGCTCAACCGCTCCGACGGCGCGCACGTCCAGGACGAGGTCGGCGCCCAGCCCATCGCCTTCGGCACCGAGCCGACCGACCCCACCTACGCGTTCGGCTACCCGGCCACCGGCAGGTACGAGGGCCGGCGGCTGCACTACTGCTCGGGCCCGACCGTGGACGACGACGGCGGGACCACCGCCAACGGCATGGCCTGCAAGCTGACGGAGGGCTCCAGCGGCGGCCCGTGGCTCAGCGGCTTCGACGAGGGGTCGGGCAAGGGCACCGTGGTCTCGGTGATCAGCTTCAAGTACGCCGACGACAGCCGCACCCAGTACGGCCCGCACCTCGGGGGCGCCGCCCGCAAGGTCTACGACCGCGCCCGGTCCTACTAGGGCCGGGGCGGGCGGCGCGGGTGCCGGCCCGGTCCGGCGCACCAATGCGCGCGGGACCGGGCCGCTCCCGCTTCGCTTCTTCGGGCTTCACCGGGGCCCCCGCGGCGGCGCCGGCGGCAGGCCCGCCCTCGGCGAGGCCGCCGGCAGCGGCGCGGGCCCGAACTCCACGATCAGCGGGATCGCGGCCGCGGCCACCGGGCCGCCACCGAAGAGCGGCTGCAGCACCGGCGGCCTGTCCCCGAAGGCGGGGTAGGCGGGCGTGCGGCGCGCGCCGCGACGTCCCGCCCGCCCGGGCGGGCGCCGCACCGCCCTTCGCAGGCCGCCGCCGGAGGGGCTTCGCACGCCCGCGGCGCGGCCCGGTCCGCCTGCTTTCCCCGAGCCCGCGGCTGCTGTAGGTTACGTCGCTATGCCGAACCGTAACGACCTTGCGCCGTCCGCCCCGGTCAGCTCGCCGCGCCCGCGCCGCACCGCCGTCCGCGCCGGTTCGGCCGCCGTCGCGGCCGCGGCGAGCGCGGCCCTGCTGGCCGCCGGAGCCGTGCCGGCCTCAGCCGAATCCGCCACCGGCGTCGCCGACCTCCGCTCCGACATCGACTCCCTGCTCGCCGACTCGCGCCTGGAGGGTGCGACCTCGGGCGTCCTGGTGCGCAGCCTCACCCGCGGCGACGTGCTCTACCGCGGCAGCGCCCGAACCGAGCTGATCCCCGCCTCCAACGCCAAGCTGCTCACCTCCGCCGCCGCGATGGAGGTCCTGGGCGCCGACTACCGCTTCACCACCACCGTCTCCGCGGGCGAGGACCCCGGCGACGGCGTCGTCGACGGCGACCTGCACCTGGTCGGCACCGGCGACCCGACGCTCACCTCCGACGCCGTCGACGAACTCGCCGCCGAGGTGGCCGACTCCGGAGTCGGCGTGGTGACCGGCGACCTGGTCGCCGACGACACCTGGTTCGACGCCGAACGCCTCTCCCCCGCGTGGGACCCCGCCGACCGGCCCTACTACTACTCGGCGCAGATCTCGGCGCTCACACTCGCCGCCAACAGCGACTACGACACCGGCGTGGTCGACGTCGACGCCACCCCCGGCGGGGCTCAAGGAGACGCGGTCGACGTCGCGCTGTCGCCGATGACCGACAACCTCAGCCTCGCCAACGAGGCCGCGACCGGCGCCGCCGACGCCCCGTCCACTTTCGGTGTCTCCCGCAAGCCCGACACCAACGAGTTCACCGCCGAGGGCGAGCTGCCGGTCGGCCGGACCTACTCCACCCTGCGGACGGTGGACGAGCCCACCGACCACGCCGCCCACCTCTTCGCCGCGTCCCTGGAGGAGCACGGGGTCAAGGTGGCCGGGGACGTGGAGCGCGGCACCGCTCCGCAGCGGTCGGTGCCCGTCGCCGAGCGCTCCTCCATGGAGCTGGGCGAGCTGCTGACACCGTTCCTGAAGCTGTCGAACAACGGCCACGCCGAGATCCTGATGAAGGCGATGGGCCGCGAGGCCGCCGGCGAGGGCGGCTGGGACGCGGGCATCGCCGTGGCGACCCGGGCGCTGCACCGGCTCGGCGTGCCTACGCACGCCGTCGAGCTGGACGACGGCTCCGGCCTGGCGCGCTCGGACCGGCTGACCGCCGCCACGACCGTGCGGCTGCTGGAGCGGGTGCGCCACCAGCCCTGGTTCGGGACCTGGCGGGACGCGCTGCCGCTGGCGGGCGCCCCCGAGCACATGGTCGGCGGCACCCTGTCCGGCCGCATGGGCGGCACCGCGGCCGCGGGCAACGTGCGGGCCAAGACCGGCACGCTCAGCGGTGTCAGCGCCCTGTCGGGGTATGTGACCACCGCCGGCGGGGAGCGCCTGGTCTTCTCGATCATCAACAACGGCTACGCCGGCGCCGCGCCGAGGGACATCCAGGACGCGATCGCCGTGCGCCTGGCCGAGTTCACCCGCGGCGGCGCGGTCGAGGTCGCCCGCCCCCTGGCCGCGCAGCGCACGGCACCCGGCTCCCCCGCCGCCGACCTGGAGTGCACCTGGGCCGGCACCTGCTGACGGCGCGGCGCGCAAACGCCGCCGCGCCCCGGCGCCACCGGCGCCCCTGCCGCATCCGTCCCGCGCCACCTGCGCGGACGGCGCGGTCGGGGCGCCGACCTATGCTGAGAGTGATGGACACCGGCACCGCGGCCAAGGCGGGCCCGCCCTCCGGCGGGCTCGACGTGCTCGCCGCCGACACCCGGCGCGAGCGCGAACAGCGCCACCACGAGCGGGTCGACGCGCTGCTGGCCGCCCACCTCGACCGGCGGCGCCGCGGCGTCGCCCACCCGGTCGAGGACTTCCTCTTCACCTACTACAGCCACCGGCCCGCCCAGCTGCGCCGCTGGCACCCCGGACCCGGCGTGCTGCTGGCCGGCGACGGCGGACCGCCCTCCGGCGGAGGCTGGTACCGCGAGGCCGCCGGCACCGACGCCGAAGGGCGCACCGTGCGCGGCCACACGCTGGACGTGCGGTCCTTCGCCGACAGGCGCGGGGCCACCGTGGAGTTCGTCCGCTCCCTGCTGGGCGCCGTGCAGCGGCGGCCGGCCCACCTGGGCTGCTTCGGGCTGCACGAATGGGCGATGGTCTACCGGCTGCCGCCCGATGGTGTACGCCACGCCCAGGTGTCGCTGCGTCTGGGCTCCGAGGGCACCGACCGCGTCGTGGAGTCCCACCGCATCCGCTGCTCCCACTTCGACGCCTTCCGGTTCTTCACCGACGAGGCGCGCCCGCTGAACCGGCTGCGGCCCACGCGCGAGTCCCAGGTGGAGCTGGACCAGCCGGGCTGCCTGCACGCCAACATGGACCTGTACAAGTGGGCCTACAAGCTCTCCCCCGGCGTGCCCGGCGAGCTGGTGGCCGACTGCTTCGAGCTGGCCCGCGACATCCGCGAGCTGGACATGCGCGCGTCGCCCTACGACCTGCGCGACCACGGTTACGAGCCGGTCGCGATCGAGACGCCGGAGGGCAAGGCCGCCTACGTCGAGGCCCAGCGCGGGTTCGCCGAGCGCGCCGGCACGCTGCGTACCCGGCTGCTGGAGGTCTGCGACCGCCTCGCGGCGGCCTGAGCCGGCCCGCCCCGGTGCTCCGGATCGAAGGCACCGGGGCGCCGGCCGTACCCGCCTACGCCGCGCTCAGGCGTCGGCATAGGCCGCGAGGTGCTCGCCGGTGAGGGTCGAGCGGGCGGCGACGAGATCGGCGGGCGTGCCCTCGAAGACGACGCGGCCGCCGTCGTGGCCGGCGCCGGGGCCGAGGTCGACGATCCAGTCGGCGTGCGCCATCACCGCCTGGTGGTGCTCGATGACGATGACCGACTTGCCGGAGTCGACGAGCCGGTCGAGCAGGCCGAGCAGCTGCTCGACGTCGGCCAGGTGCAGACCGGTGGTCGGCTCGTCGAGGATGTAGACGCCGCCCTTCTCGGACATGTGCGTGGCCAGCTTGAGCCGCTGCCGCTCGCCGCCGGAGAGCGTGGTGAGCGGCTGGCCGAGGCTGAGATAGCCGAGCCCCACCTGGTCCAGGCGCTCCAGGATCCGGTGCGCGGCCGGCGTCCGCGTCTCGCCGGCGCCGAAGAACTCCGTCGCCTCGGTCACCGGCATGGCGAGCACCTCGCTGATGTCGCGGCCGCCGAGGCGGTACTCCAGCACCGACGCGTCGAAGCGCTTGCCCTCGCACTCCTCGCAGGTCGTCGAGACGCCGGCCATCATCGCCAGGTCGGTGTAGACGACCCCGGCGCCGTTGCAGTTGGGGCAGGCGCCCTCGGAGTTGGCGCTGAACAGCCCGGGCTTGACGTCGTTGGCCTTCGCGAACGCCTTGCGGATGGGGTCCAGCAGTCCCGTGTAGGTCGCCGGGTTGCTGCGCCGCGAACCGCGGATCGCCGCCTGGTCGATCGAGACCACCCCGGCGCCGGCGGGCACCGACGAGTGCACGAGCGAGCTCTTGCCGGAGCCGGCCACGCCGGTGACGACCGTGAGGACCCCGAGCGGGATGTCCACGTCGACGTCGCGCAGGTTGTGCGCGTTCGCGCCGCGGATCTCCAGCGCACCCTTGGGCGTGCGCACCGCCTCCTTGAGGCGCGCGCGGTCGTCGAGGTGGCGGCCGGTGAGCGTGTCGGAGACGCGCAGGCCGTCGACGGCGCCCTCGAACACGATCTTGCCGCCGTGCGTGCCGGCGCCCGGCCCGATGTCGACCACGTGGTCGGCGATCTCGATCGTCTCGGGCTCGTGCTCCACGACGAGAACCGTGTTGCCCTTGTCCCGCAGCCGCAGCAGCAGGTCGTTCATCCGCTGGATGTCGTGCGGGTGCAGGCCGGTGGTGGGCTCGTCGAAGACGTAGGTGACGTCGGTGAGCGAGGAGCCGAGGTGCCGGACCATCTTGGTGCGCTGCGCCTCGCCGCCCGACAGCGTGCCCGACGGCCGGTCGAGCGAGAGGTAGCCCAGGCCGATCTCCACGAACGAGTCGAGGGTGTGGCGCAGCTTGGCGAGCAGCGGCGCCACCGAGGGCTCGCCGAGGCCCCCGACCCATTCGGCCAGGTCGCTGATCTGCATCGCGCACGCGTCGGCGATGCTGACCCCGTCGATGCGCGACGACCGGGCGGCCTCGCTGAGCCGGGTGCCGCCGCAGTCGGGGCAGGGGGTGAACACCACGGCCCGGTCCACGAACTCCCGGATGTGCGGCTGCATCCCCTCGCGGTCCTTGGCGAGCATCGACTTGCGGATCTTGGGGATCAGCCCCTCGTAGGTGAGGTTGACTCCGTCGACCTTCACCTTCATCGGCTCGCGGTACAGGAAGTCCCGCATCTCGGTCTCGGTGTAGTGGCGGATCGGCTTGTCCGGATCGAGCAGGCCCGACTCGGCGTAGACCCGCACGGTCCAGAAGCTGTCCGACTTGTAGCCGGGGACCGTGATCGCGCCCTCGGTTAGCGACTTGGAGTCGTCGAACAGCTGGGTCAGGTCGAAGTCGGAGACCGTGCCCCGGCCCTCGCACGCCGGGCACATGCCGCCGGTGCGGGTGAACGTCTGCTTCTCGGTCTTCTTGTTGCCGCGCTCGACCGTGATCGCTCCGCTCGCCCGGACCGAGGGGGTGTTGAAGGAGAACGCGTTGGGCGAGCCGATGTGCGGCTTCCCGAGGCGGCTGAAGAGGATGCGCAGCATCGCGTTCGCGTCGGTGGCGGTGCCGACCGTCGACCGGACGTCGGCGCCCATCCGCTCCTGGTCCACGATGATCGCGGTCGTCAGGCCGTCGAGCACGTCCACGTCGGGCCGCGCCAGTGTCGGCATGAAGCCCTGCACGAAGGCGCTGTAGGTCTCGTTGATCATCCGCTGCGACTCCGCGGCGATCGTGCTGAACACCAGCGAGCTCTTGCCTGACCCCGAGACCCCGGTGAACACCGTCAGCCGGCGCTTGGGGATCTCGACGCTGACGTCGTCGAGGTTGTTCACGCGCGCTCCGTGCACGCGGATCAGGTCGTGGCTGTCTGCGGCGTGCAGTGCGGGCGGCTGCGTTTCCGTCCCCGTGGCCGTGCTCATCGTGCCTCCATCTGCTTCACGGGACCGCGTTCGCGGCCTCCGGCGGCGTCGCCCGGCTCGACGCGGGCGGCTCCGAGTCCGGTTTCCTTCGTCGGCGCGGCCGCGTCAGCGGTCGGCGCCTGCCTGGTCGGCGTGCCCCGGCGCGGGCGTCGGGCACGGGAGTGCGCGACGCTGCGGCCCGGCCCCCTTCTGGGACGGCCTGAGCCGCCCCTGCTCGGCGTGCAGCGGCCGCCGCGCGGGCTCCAGTCGCGGTCTTTCCGGTGTGCGGGGGGCGGTCGCGGCCCCCGGCTGATCAGCTGAGCTGGTTGATGCGGAGCATGTTGCCCGCGGGATCGCGGAAGGCGCAGTCGCGGACGCCGTAGGGCTGGTCGGTCGGCTCCTGAACGACCTCGGCGCCGCCGGCCTGCAGCTGCGCGAATGTCCCGTCGAGGTCGGGGGTCGCCAGGGCGAGCATGGCGTAGGTGCCCTTGGCCATCATCTCCGCGATGGTGCGGCGCTCGTCGTCGGTGATGCCGGGGTCGGCGGCCGGCGGGTACAGGACGACGGCCGTCCCGGACTTGTCGGCGGGACCGAGCGTGATCCAGCGCATCCCGCCGTATCCGACGTCGTTGCGGACCTCGAAACCGACGATGTCGCGGTAGAAGGCCAGTGACGCCTCCGGGTCCTCGTGCGGCAGGAAGGCGTAGTGAATGCTGATGTCCATGGCAGTCACGCTAGATCCGGCTGGGCCGCGGGCGCTTCTCGATTCCTGACCGGTCGGGTCACCTGCTTGGCGACGCAGGCCGGCATGCCCGCCGTCGCGCGCTCGGACTGCCGGCGGTAGACGCTGGGCGGCATGCCGACCAGCTCGGAGAAGCGGGTGCTGAAGGTGCCCAGCGACGAGCAGCCCACAGCGAAGCAGACCTCGGTGACGCTGAGTCCGCCGACGCGCAGCAGCGCCATCGCGCGCTCGATGCGCCGGGTCATCAAGTACGAGTACGGCGACTCGCCGTAGGCGATCCGGAACCGGCGGCTGAGGTGCCCGGCCGACATGTTCACACCCCGCGCGAGTGCCTCGACGTCCAGCGGCTGCGCGTACTCCCGGTCGATGCGGTCGCGGACGCGGCGCAGCTGGGCGAGTTCGCGCAGGTGCTGCTCAGCGGGTGATCTGTTCGTCACCTGCACAATCGTGCCACGTTGCCGAGGAGTTTCCCAGCGTCGCACACCGGCGCCCCCGTCCGCCGCGTCGCGGCGGACGGGAGGCGGAGAATCAGCCGTAGGCGGCCAGTAGCGCGTCGGCCGCAGTCAGGGTCACTACGGCGGATACCAGTACCGAGAGGCAGAAGAAGGCCGTGTGCAGCCACCGCCACCGGCCGGCCTCCGTGGCCAGTCCCGGCCACTGCCGCACTCCGACCGCGCCCGCCGCGACCACGGCGCCCACCGAGGCGGCCCACACCGCGGGCGGCGTGCTGACCCAGTCGCCGACCACCAGCGCCGCCAGGAGCGAGGCGGAGGCTCCCGCCGTCATGGAGACCACGCGCAGCCGGTCCAGCGGCCGCTGGCCCACCAGCGTGCGGCGGCGCAGCATCAGCATGACCGGCAGCAGCGCGGGCGGCAGGACCAGCGGCAGGGTGGCGGCCAGGCCCAGGGCCGTCGACCCCGCTCGCGGCGACGCCGCCAGCGGGGCCACGTCGGGGGCGTCCAGCACGCGCGGACCGATGATCGCGGCGTCGGCGGTGAAGCTGTCGGACAGCACGATCGCTCCGCGGTCCCCTCGGAAGCCGATGAACGCGGTGGAGCCGTAGGTCGCACCGTTGTGCTGCACCAGGTCGGCGCCGTCGCCGACATCCGTGGTGAGCCAGCCCAGCCCGATCCGGCTTTCGGCCGAAGGGCCGTCGTGGATCGGCTCCGTCGCGGCCGCCCCGGGTGCCGTGCCGTCCATCACCGCGCGCAGCAGCTTCTCCATGTCCGCGGCGGTGGTCCAGGTGCCGATGCCGACGGGCAGGTAGTCGGGCGCCTTCCACGGTTCGGCGCGCTTGCCCGGGGTCGCGTGCGGCAGGGCGGCGCCCTCGGGGACGCTTTCCAGGTCGGCGCCGCGCATGAGGGTGTCGTCCATGCCCAGCGGGTCGAGCACGCGTTCGCGCACCAGCCGCGGGTAGGGGGTGCCGGACTCCTCGGCAAGTGCGGCGCCCAGGACGGCGTAGCCGAAGTTGGAGTACGTCCATTCGTCTCCGCCCTGTGCAGGCACCGCCGCGGCCAGCGACTCCAGCACCGGCGGCATGGTCCGGTAGGGGTCGGTGAGGGTGAAGGGGGTCGCCGCACCCGCGAGCATGGTCTCGGCGGGGATGCGGGGCAATCCCGAGCGGTGGGTGGCCAGCTCCTCCAGGGTGATGTCCGCGGTGGCGGGAGAGGCGAAGCCGAGGTCGGGGAAGACCTCGCCGAGGGTGCGGTCGAGGGAGGTCCCGCCGTCGGCGGCGAGGTCGGCCAGCGCCATGGCGGTGACGACCTTGAACACCGAACCCGTCTCGAACGGGGTCTGCGCGGTGACGGACTCGCCCGAGGCGGTCGTGCCGCCCATCAGCGTGCGCGTGCGGCCGCCGTCGACCTCCAGCACCGCCAGCGACTGCACCCGGTCTTCGCGCCCTTCGATCGTCGCGGCCACCGAGTCCGCGAGCACCGGATCCCCCGTGAGCTCCGGGCCGCCGGATGCGGGCGGCTTGCCCGGCATGACGAGGTAGGCGGCCACCGCGGCGACGGCGCCCAGCACGCAGGCGGCCGCCCACACCCGCCCCGGCGCGCGGGGGGTGGGCGTGCGCCGCGGGCGCGCGGGAGCCGGGGCGGGCGGTGGCGGCGCTGAGGTGTGGGCGTAGGGCTGTTCGGAGTCCATCGCCCCAGCGTCGCCGCGGACGGCCGCGCGCTGTAGTCGGCGATGTCAGCGAAGCGCCATGACACCTGTCACGGGGCCCGTGGACGGGACCGCCTCGCACCCCGATCGCGGTCTCCGCGACAATGGCCGGGCTCTCCCCTGTCCACCAGCGGGAACCCGATACTCCACCACGACCGTCGGATAGGCCATGAACCCCCCTGAACCGCCCCTGCCTCCGCAGACCGCCCCGCACCGGCCGAACAACCAGGGCCGCGGCATCGCCGTCGCCGTCATGTCGACGGTCGCCGTGCTCGGTGTCGGCGTCGTCGTCCTGATCGTGCTCATGTTCCAGAGCATCTCCCTGCCGCAGATGCCGCAGATGCCGGCCGCCGGGGGCGGGGGCGACGGCGGCGAGGGCGGGAGCGGCACCGCGAGCCCGAGCCCGAAGGAGTCTCCGGTCACCATCGCCACGCCGGACTCCGACGACCTGCGGGCGGTGACCGCCGAACTGACGCCGGGCTGGCAGGGGGTGGAGGTCGAGGAGCGCGGGATCGCCTACGACGTTCCCGAAGCCTGGTTCGTCGAGTCTCCCGACCTCGTCAGCGGATTCACCGATGACGGGCAGGGCGTCGGCATGGGCGGCAGCGCGGTCTCCGGCGCGCGCGAGGGTCCCTGCTACAGCTACCCGCCCGCCCCGGGACGCGCCGGGATCGCGGCGGTCGGGCAGGTCGCCGACACCGCTCAGACGGCAGCCGAGACGGCGGACACCTGGGCGGGCCTCGCCTACAGCAACGACGAGGGCCGGGCCGAGGTGTCGGCGACCGAGCCCGTGCCGTTCGCGGCCAACGGGCTGGTCGGCCACCAGGTCACGGTCGAGGTGCAGGCGCCCGAGTTCGACTGCTACCCGACGCAGGCCGTCCTGCGGGTGGTGTCGTTCCTGTCGCCGGCCGGCGACGACGTTTTCAACTTCATCGTCTTCGCCGACACCGCCGGACCGCTGGCGCCCGAGGTCGACCTCGACACGATGACGGCCTCCCTGCGGCCGCTGCCCTGACCGGGCGCCGCACGGCGAAGCAACCGGCCCCGCACGGCGGAGGAAGCGCCGCCGCGCGGGGCCGGTGGCCTTCTCGCGGCGCGGGGTGCGCCGCGGGCGGGGTCAGACGCGCTTGGCGGCGTGCTCCCGGATCAGGTCGCGGTACCAGTGGTAGCTGTCCTTGGGCGTGCGCTCCAGGGTCTCGTAGTCGACCCGCACGATCCCGAAGCGGCGGTCGTAGCCGAACGCCCACTCGAAGTTGTCCATCAGCGACCACACGAAGTAGCCGCGGACGTCCACACCCGCCTTGATCGCCTCGGCCACGGCGCTGAGGTGGTCGCGGATGTAGTCGATGCGCTCGCTGTCGTGGACGCGGTCGCCGGTGCGGTCCAGGTCGGCCTCGGCCGATCCGTTCTCGGTGATGTAGACGGGCGGCAGGTCCGGGTAGCGGCGCTGCACGTCGACCAGCAGGTCGGTGAAGCTCTCGGGCACCACCGGCCAGCCCATCCGGGTCTGGCGCACCCCGTCGAAGGGCACGTCGGCGACGCGGATGTCGGTGGCGGTGCGGCGGGCGGGGTCGGCCTGGTCGTAGGGGGCGTCCTTGAGCTTCGTCGGGCGGTAGTAGTTGATGCCCATGAAGTCCAGGGGTCGGCCGATGATCTCCAGGTCGCCGTCACGCCGGTAGGAGCCGTCGGCGAGCTCCCCCCAGGTCTCGGCCTCGTTCTCCGGGTAGGCGCCGCCCAGCAGCGGGTCCAGCCAGACGCGGTTGTGCAGCGTCTCGGCGCGGTCCACGGCGGCCCGGTCCTCGGCGGAGTCGGTGGCCGGGATCAGCCGGTCGAGGTTGAGCGTGATGCCGACCTCGGCGCGGCGGCCGTGCTCGGCGGCGGAGGCACGCAGCTGCTGGGTGGCCAGGCCGTGGGCCAGCAGCAGATGGTGGGAGGTCGCGAGGGCGGGGGTGCCCTCGCGGGTGCCCGGGGCGTGGCGGCCGATGGCGTGGCCGATGAAGGCGGCGCAGAACGGCTCGTTCAGCGTGATCCACCGGGCCACCCGGTCCCCCAGGCGGTCGGCGACGATGCGCGCGTACTCGCCGAAGCGCTCGGCGGTGGCGCGGACGCGCCAGCCGCCCTCGTCCTCGAGCGCCTGCGGCAGGTCCCAGTGGTACAGGGTCGCAACTGGCTCGATCCCCGCGTTCAGCAGCTCGTCGACCAGCCGGTCGTAGAAGGCCAGCCCTTCGGGGTTGGCCGGGCCGCCGCCCGCGGGCTGGATGCGCGGCCAGGCGATGGAGAACCGGTAGGCGTCCACGCCCAGCTCCTTGAGCAGGGCGACGTCCTCCCGGTAGCGGTGGTAGTGGTCGCAGGCAACGTCGCCGGTCTCGCCGCGGTCCACGGCGCCGGGGGTGTGGCTGTAGGTGTCCCAGATCGACGGGCCGCGCCCGCCCTCGTGGACGGCGCCCTCGATCTGGTAGGAGGCGGTGGCGGCGCCGAACAGGAAGTCGGCGGGCAGCTCGGGGAGTCCGTTGGAAGTCATGGTCATCCGTCCTCGGTCGTCGTCGTCCCGCCGCGCGGTCGGCGCGGCGGACACGGGCAAGGGGCGTCGTGGGCGCCACCGCGCAGCACGGGGACCGGCCTCGGCGCGGTCCGCGTATTGCTGGGAGCGCTCCCAAGCAGCGAAGGGGGCCGGGGTGCCGGCCGTGGACTCCCTTTCCCGCCGTGCGGACCCCGGGGGTCGGGGGCATTCGCACGGTAGGGGCCAGCGCGGGCCAGGAGCGAGCAGGGACGCCGCCCTCGGCGTAACGGGTCGGGAGCCCGCGGCCTGCGCGCTGCGTCTGCTCGCACTACGGCCACGCCCACCCTTCCCGGCTTCTGCTCGGATCGAATCGGTTCGGCAGCCGCGCCACGGGCGACCCTCCGGCTACTGAACCGATTCACCTTCACTACGGATGTTAGGAACGCGTCCACAAGGGGTCAATGCCTGATCATGGGATGTGCTGCGAAAATCCGCTGGCGGCGGGGCGCGGAGGGCCCGTGGGGCCGGAGTGGTGGCGGAGGGAGCGGAGAGTGGAGCGGGCGGGAGGCCGCAGGGGGCGGAGGATCAGGTGGAGCGGGTGGAGCGGGTGGAGCGGCAGCCGAGCCGGTGGAGCGGGGCTGGGAGGCGGAGGCCGCGGGCCCGGGCCGCGGGGCACGGGTCATGGGTCATGGGGCGCGGGCACTGGCGGGGGCGGGCGGTGAAGCGGGGAGGCACGGCAGGGAGCGGACCGGAGGGGCACGGAGGGCAGGGGCACGGAGAGCGCCGGGGCGGTCGGCTCTCCGCGCACAGCCGCGGAGCCGCCGGGGTTCCCGCTCTCTCCCGCTTTGCCAAGTGCACCGGCGACGGTTATCGTTCCGACCCGGCGGTATTCCGCACTTCCGGCGGTCGGCCGGAGGACAGGCACGGAACGGGAACGGCGGCACCCCATGGACTCGGATGCTACGCAGATTCTGAACAGGACCGCGGAATTCCCGGAGTTCGGAGATTCGACTCCGGAATGGGAGGCCGACGCCCGCATCCGCATCTCCGAGGCCGTCAAGCGATTCACCCAGCCGCTGACCGAACTGCTGGAACGCGACGCGAACGAGGGCGACACCCGGCTGCTCGTCACCGATTTCCTGAGCGAAGCCCTCAGCTACAACAAATACGTCGAACTGACCACCGAATACCGCACCAAAGGCGAATCCGTCGACTACGGGATCACCCTCGACGGCGACCTTTTCGCCTTCATCGAGGTGAAGCCGTGCGGCACGGACCTCGACGCGCGCAACCTCCGCCAGGCGAAACTGCACGCCGGCGCCGAAGGGGTCTCCTGGGTGGTGCTGACCAACGGCCGAGTGTGGCAGGTGCACCACGTCGGCGACGGGGAAGACGGCACGGGCATCGTCGTCGACGTCGACCTGCTCGGTGAGACCCCGCTGACCGCCCGGGTGGACGCCCTGTTCCCGCTCGCGCGCGAGGCCGTCTCCCACGGCCGACTGGAGAACCTGCGCGCCTGGCGCGCCGCCCTGGCGCCGGAGCCGCTGGCCGAGGTGCTGCGCAGCGACCCGGTTGCCTCGGCCATCCGCGCCGAACTGCGCCGCCGCACCGACCACCTCGGCCACCTGGGAGACCTGGACGAGGTTGTGCACGCCCTGACCACGGGCGTCATCGGCCGCCGCCTTCAGCAGGAGGGGTAGACCGCGCCGCTGCGGCGGTCGGGACTACTGCGCGAGGGCGACACCTGGTGCGGCGATAGGCCGCGGACGGCCGAGCCCGAGCCGATCGGCCCGCGTGCCCGCCGGTTGAGCACCAAAACGAGGCAGCGACGACAACAGGGGCTCGGGCCGCGCCCACCGGCCCGCGTGCCCGCCGGTTACGCGCCAGACGAGGCAGCGACGACCGCGGATGGCAGGCCCCGCGCCCACCGGCCCGCGTGCCCGCCGACGCCCCAAGCAACGGCAGCAACAAAGGCCGCAGACAGCCGACGCGGCGCCATTCGGCGGAAGCGCGGGGGCGGGCCGCGCACGGCGGGAACGAACCGGGCATTCGAGGCAGTTCGGTCCGAGGTGCTTGACGAGACCGCCCTGATGCAGACTGCGACGCACCAGCGCGCGCCACCCCTGTTCTTCGCGAGGTGATTAATCCATGAATGCCCGAATTGCACCCCCGACGAGACGACCCCATCCGGCGTCGGTGGCGACGAGACACGGCAAATGCACCTCTCAGAGGCCTCCAAGTGCGGATTTGGGCACTCTCGTCGCCACTCGCCGCTCGACAGCGACCCCAGAGACCGACAAACGCAACAAATCCCCCTATGGAATTCTGCATCGCGGAATCTGGTCAGGCCAAGGCGGCACCCCTGCTGCTTGAGCTCGCTCGCGCTCCTGACACCCCGCCCCGGACATCCATGCACCCGAAATGCCCGGATAAGTGCGACGCAGGATGGCCCCCTCCACGAGGCGAGGGCAGACGTGCCGGCGAGCCGGACCATCCGTCTCCTCGCCGCCCTCGTAAGGCGCGCAACCGGCCAACACCCGAACCGCTGATCACAGGCCCCGCCATCCGCCACCCTCGCCGCCTCGTCACACGGGCCACCGGCCAGCACCCTCGCCGCTCACCGCAGGCCCGACCACCCGCCACCCTCGCCGCCCCGTCGCACACCCCACCGGCCAACACCCGAACCGACAGCCGCAGACCTCACCACCCGCTGCCCTCGCCGCCTCGTCACACGGGCCACCGGCCAACACCCGAACCGATGATCACGGGCCCGGCCATCCGCCACCCTCGCCGCCCCGTCACACGGGCCACCGGCGAGCACCCTCGCCGCTCACCGCAGGCCCGACCACCCACCACCCTCGCCGCCCCGTCACACGGGCCACCGGCCAACACCCGAACCGATGATCACGGGCCCGACATCCGCCACCCTCACCCCCGAGTTTCCCGCGGGCTAAACCTCCGCCGCCCCGCTGAAAACCGCGCTTCCCTCACACACCCGCCCCGACCTGCGGTCGAACTCCGAGAAAATACGAGAAACTCCCCCAAGCGATACGCGCCAACGCGCGACGTATCCGCGCGGTTACACAACCATCACTTCTCATTTCCCGCGCGCCTCTTTCGTGGAGCGAACCCGGTCGTTTATCAAGCTGTAGTCACCCTGTCCGCGACCCGAACATCCACGGCTCCCCGAAAGGGAATCCCCCATGCGTCTTCCCGCTCGACGTATCGGACAGTCCGTCATCGCCGCCTCCGCCGCCGGGCTCCTCGCCCTCACCGGGTCAGGGATCGCCAACGCCGCCGCGCTCCCTCCCGACGAACTGAGGCGCGTCACCGACAACTACCTGTTCGGCATCTCGCTGAACAGCTTCATCGACGTCCGCGCCCAGGCGCCCTACAGCGACCAGCTCGACTGGAGCAGCGACTCCTGCAGCTGGTCGCCCGACGAGCCGGTCGGCTACAACTTCGACCCTGGCTGCAAGCGCCACGACTTCGGCTACCGCAACTACAAGCTGCAGAACCGGTTCACCGAGGCCAACCGCCTGGCCATCGACAACAACTTCCGCGACGACCTCTACGGGATCTGCGACGGCGACTGGCTGTGCCAGGGCGTGGCCGACATCTACTACTCGGCCGTCCGCGAGTTCGGCGCGAGCAGCGCGGACACCGCCGCCGCGCTGCGCACCGCCGACGTGGAGCAGCAGACGAACGAGTTCGTCGCGGTCCATGAGGAACTGGAAGAGGTCGACACCGACGCCGAGGCAGAGCGCCTCATCACCGATTTCGAGCACGACAACGACGTCCGGATCACCAGGGAGTACCCGGTCGGAAGCTGACCCGAACCCGACGAGTCCTCACATGTGCCCGGCGACATGCGTGCCGCCGGGCACACTCCCCCCACCCCGCGCGCCCCCGGCAACCGCCCCCGCACCCGGCCCCGGCCCAGGCCCCGGCACACCCCTACGCCGGCAGACCCGTCCGGTCAGCCGCCCGTCCATCAATCCGGCCGGCCGACCGATCCGCCCGCCGACCGTCGATCGGTCAACCCGTAGGCCCATCGATCGGTCGGCCCATAGGCCCGTCGGTCAACCCGTAGGCCCGTCGGCCGGACGGATTCACCCCGCCGCGACCGCCGTCCCGTTTCCGATCTCCTCCGCGACCACCTCAGGCTCGTGCAGGCAGCGCCACTCCGGAACGCGCAGGACCGGTTCTCCCGTCACCCGGGCCAGCACGTCGACGCGGATCGAGAGTCGGCGCAGCTCGGCTCCCGTGCGGGCTGCGTCGAGCAGGACCAGCAGCGGCCCCCGCGGAGTCTCGACCCGCAGGTCGGCCCGATGGCCGTGCGAATAGGGCCCCGACTGCACCTGGGCGCCGGTCTCGCGCAGTACCCGTGTCAGCGTCCGCAGCGCCGCGGTGCCAAGCACCGGCTCGCTGCCCGCCTCCAGGCTCCGCGCCAGCTCCGCCAGCGGACCGCGCTCGCGCCGCCAGAACGCGCGGTCGCCCACGACGACCAGCCGATCCGCCGTCCTGCCCAGCGCTCCCGACCACGTGTCGGCTGCGCGCATCCGCTCCAGCAGGCTTACGGGCATCCGCGCACCCGAGCAGACCGGCGAGACCACGAGCACGTCCACCGCATCGTCCTCGTCGTCGACGAGATCCGAGGGCCCGTACACGCCGACCTTGCGCCCACGGCCGTGGCGGTCCAGAATCCGCCGCAGCAGCGCGCGCTGCGGCTGGACAGGAGAGAACACGGCCAGGCGCGTTCCCTGCGGCAGCCGCGCGTCGATCTCGTGGACGGCGAACACGACCTGGTGCGCCTCGGCGCGGTTCAAGCACACGCCGCCCGGCACCGGCTCGCAGTCGCCGAAGCCGTTGCGCCACTCGACGGCGGCACCGCCGTCCGCCGCACCGCTTTCCTCGACACCGCCCTCGTCTGCGCCGCTCGCCACGGCGCCACTGTCCGCTGTCCCGGCCCCGGACCGGTCGGCGCCGCTCCACTCTTCCCCGGTCGGGTCGGCGCCGCTCCACTCTTCCTCGCTCCACTCTTCCTCGCTCCGGTCGACCCCGCTCCAGTCTTCCCCGCTCCGGTCGGCGCCCCGTTCTCCCCGCCGCCCGCTCACGGCTCCCCGACTCACTGCTCCCCGACCCACGTCCTTCCGCCTCCGGCCCGCGGTGCCGCCGAGTCCGGGAACCGGTCGACGGACCGCGCCGCCGCCGGCCGCCCGATCGCCGCCGGCCGCCCGATCGGCGCCGGCCACCGCGAACCGGCCCCCGTAGCAGTGCCGCGCCGCGACCCCCGCGAGCTCCGGTCGGCCGCCGCGGTGCTCCTCCAGCCACAGCGGCGGGCGCCCTGCGGCGGAGACCGCGGCCGCGCACGCCCCGTAGGCGGAGTCATCCCCGTAGACCAGCGCATACCTCCCGAGCAGCCCGGGCGTCAGCCCGGCCTCCCGCTGAAGGCGCTCGTCCTCTCCCGGTTCCAGCGCGCTCCACCGCGCCGGGCGCGCCGGGTCGCCGATGACGACGGCCCGCTTCGCGCGGTACAGCAGCGGGACGAGGTCGGGCACGGTGAGCCGGTCGGCGTCGACGACCACCGCGAGGTCGAAGAGGCCCGCCTCCCCGGGCAGGGAGCCGGTCGAACGGGTGTTGACCGCCCACACAGGCAGGGCGCCGAGCAGCGGGGTGAACCCGGGGTATGCGGCGGGGACGGCGCCCGCGGCGCCGTCCGCACCGGTTCCGCGGCCCGGCGCCGCGGCGGCTCCCGCATCGCCCGGCGCCTTCGCCGCCGCGCGCTTCCAATACCAGTTCAGGCTCTCCAGCCGGCTCCGGACGGCGGACCTGCCGCGTGCCGCGCGCTGGGCGGCCATGCCGTCGGCCAGGGCCCCGGCCGATGCGCGGTGGCGCTCCAGCGCCTCGGCGAGTCCGGAGGCGAACTCTTCCGGTGGCGGACTGCCGTGGCACCGCTCCAGCGCGGCACGCCAGTCGCGCTCGACCCTCGCCACCCAGCACAGCCGCCGGAGGTTCTCGGCGTAGGGTTCGACACCCAGTTCGCGGCGGATCGCCGCACGATGCTTCGCACCGGTGAAGCCGCCGCTCGAAGCGCGCTCCGCCCGGCCGAGCCAGTAGTCCGGTCCGCCGCGGCCGGGCCCGAACAGCCGGTCGGGCCGCCAGCCGAAGTCGGCCATCGAGCGGCGTTCCTCGGCCAGCCGAGCCAGGGCGCGGCCCACGGCGGCGGAGGCGTCCAGGCAGCGCCGCAGCCTCTCGACACGCTTCCAGTCCCCGGCCGCCTGCGCCTGCAGAGCGCCGATGTCGGCGACCTCCCCGGCGCCGGGCACGGCGCGGTCGCGCAGCCGCTCCAGCACACGCACCTCGGCGGCCCGCTGTCCAGGTCCACCGGCGCGCACGACCGTGTGGCCGGGCGGCTGTCCGGCGCGGTCGGCGATGCGGTCCAGCACGCGGTCCTCCGCACCGCCGAGCACCGCGGTCAGCCCGGCCGCGGCGGCCGTCCGCAGCACCGCGTCGGCCAAGTCCGCTCCGCCGGTGCCGGGCGGCGCGGCGGCGACGGTGAGCGGGTCGCGCAGCGCGGCCCGGACGATCCGGTGCCCGGCTTCGTCCAGCGGCGCGGAGGAGACCGGGGGGACCGGGGAGACCGGGGATTCGGTACCGGGCCGCCCGGGACCGCCGAGCAGGGCGCCCAGCGCAGTCTGCGCGACGCCGCCGGAGCGCGGGCCGTCGGCGGCCGGACGGCCGAGCTCGGCGATCAGACCTGCGAGAGGTGCAGCGCCGCCCGCACCCGGCTCCGGCCAGCCGGCCCCGCCCGCGGCGTAGACCACGGCGACGTTGCGGGCCCCCGGAGCCGCGTCGGGAGCGGGCAGGGTGTCGCGCAACCGGGACGGCAGGATGGGATCGGTGCGCTCGATCCCGAGCCCCACCAGCAGGGCGCGCACCGTCTGCTCCAGGTCGCGCGGCAGGCGGGCACCGCCTGCGCCCCCGGTTCGGCCGCCGGCACCACCCCCGCCTCGGCCTCCCCCTCCACCTCCGCCTGGCAGCGGGCCGGCACCGGTCGCGCCGCAGCGCAGCCAGGCGCGCAGCTCCGCGGTCTCGGCGGCGGAGTGGACACCCAGCGCGCGCAACAGGACAGGGTTGATGTCGGAGCCGGACACGGCCCGCGCGCGCAGCCCGTCGCCGTCGTCGACGGCCTCGATGTCGGCGACCAGCAGCGGAGCGGCATGGAGAGCCGCCCCCGGCCCGCCGAGCCCAGGGCGCAGCAGGACCAGCGGGTAGCCGTAGCGCAGCGCGCGCCCGCTCGCCGCGGCCGACCGCACCAGCGCGTCGGCCGAGGGCGGCAGGTGCGGTGCCTCCTCGGCGCCGCTGAACAGCGGTTCCGGGCCGGCGGGCAGGCACACGACCGCGGCTCCGCCCTCCGCCGCCTCCGCGTTCAGTGGGCACGCGGAGTCCAGCACGGCCTCGCGCCGCAGGCAGCGCCGGTAGTAGGCGAGCAGTGCCGGCAGGCGTTCCAGCGGGGGCGGCTCGTTCCCGTCGGCGGCGCCGCTCGCAGGAGCGCGGCCCCCGGCCGGGGCGGCGGCCGCCGCCCCGGCTCCGGCGCCCGTCGGGCCCGGCGCGCGGTCGGGGGCGCCCGGGGCGCCCCCGACCGCGCGTGCGCCACTCGCGGACTCCGCGACTGCCGGAGCGGAGGGGGACACGCGCATCGCACACCTCACAGCGGGCTCGACCGGACGGTTGCGCCGCACCGTGTCCGACCAGTCACGTACGGCGATGCCCATTGTCCGTCACGCCCCGGATTCTTCGCAGGAAAAGCCGACGAAGCGCCTCGCCGAGCGCGGCCCGGCACCACGCCCCCACGTGCGTCGGCGCCGCCCCCTTCGGGGACAATCTGGGGAACAGGCGCGGCCGTCCCGCATCGGGCGGAACGGCGGCGCGCCCCCGGTACGGCCGCGCCACGGGCGGCCGAGGCGCCGGAGGCGGTCGATCCGCACCAGAGGGAGCCCCATGGTCCACGTCGCAGTCGCGCAGTTCGCCCCGGGCGAGGACAAGATGGAGAACCTGGCGGCCGCGGGGCGGCTGGTCGCCGAGGCGGTCGAGCGCGGCGCCGGTGTCGTACTGCTCCCCGAGTACGCGATGTTCACCGCACCGCGCACCGACCGGCGGTTCGTCGAGGCCGCCGAGCCCCTGGACGGCGCTTTCGTCAGCGGACTGGCGCGCCTGGCCGCCGAGTCGGGTGCGGTGGTCGTGGCCGGCGTCAACGAGGAGGTGCCCGGCGGCGAGCGGTTCCGCAACACCCTGGTGGCGCTGCAGCCCGACGGCTCCATCGCGGCGCTGTACCGGAAGCTGCACCTCTACGACGCCTTCGGGGTGACCGAGTCCGACGTCGTGGAGCCCGGGCCGATCGACGAGCCCGAGACGTTCTCGCGGGACGGCGTGGTCTTCGGCCTCCAGACCTGCTACGACCTGCGCTTTCCCGAGGTGACCCGGCGCATCGCCGACGCCGGCGCACAGGTGCTGCTGCTCGCGGCCGAGTGGGTGCCGGGCCCGCAGAAGGAGGACCACTGGGACACGCTCGTGCGGGCCCGGGCGATCGAGAACACGCTCTACGTCGCCGCGGCCGGGCAGAACGCGCCGACCGGCGCGGGCAACAGCATGGTCGTCGACCCCATGGGCGTCCGGATCGTGGCGCTCGGTGAGCAGGCCGGGGTTGCGGTCGCACCTATTTCGACGGACCGCCTGGCACAAGTCCGGACGAAGAACCCGGCCCTGCGGCTGCGCCGGTTCACGGTGACCCCCGCGTAGCACCGGAGAACTGTCCGATATTTCCTTCCCCTGCCCTGGTCATCCCATCACACATTCCGTCACAGTCACAGATGGTTACTGAAGTTCGTCGCTCTGTAACAAAAATCGGCCTGGGCTATTCCCGTTGCAGACCGCTTCTGATTCAATAAGACCCGATCACGGCAAGCCCGCCAGACTGTCCTAAACCACGGGGGGAGCAGGGACGTTGAGCGGTCTGAGCATTATGTGCGATTCAGACATCGAAAATACGGACACAACCGACATTCACCTCTTTGACGCAGGAGCACTCACGGTCTCGCAGCTCATGGGCGAGGCCTGCGCTGTCTGCCACGCCCGTTGGCCGCGGCCCCGGCACCGGATCGGAGTCTCATCCGACGGCGGTGCCGTGTTCGGGTGCCGCGAGTGCGCCGGCTTCGCCGCCGGGTACGACTCCGACGCCTTGGAGCACGCGCTGGTCGCGCACTGACCGCGTCCGCAGCGCCGCAGCGGCCGTAGCAGGGCCGGTCAGGCCCGCGCACAGCCGGTTCGCGCGCGACGCGGCGGTGCGGCCACCGGCGGGAACGAAGGGTCGCCCGCCGCAGGAGAGAAGTGGGGCGCTCCGGGAGACGGGGGAACCGCGCCCGGAGCGCCACCACCCACGCGCTCGCTTCCAGGGGGAGGAGGGGAAGAGCGCGTCTCGGGAAATGGTCCGCGTCGCCGACCGCGGCACCGGGGGTGTGGCGCCGCGGCGGTCCGCACACCACAATACCGACTGTCGCGGGCGCGGAACCCCGTGTAGGCGAATTCCGTTCCGTTGAATCGGCTCGATCCGAGCCGGGCTCATCCGCTGGTCGGGAACCCGAGGTCGACTCCGCCGCTCTCGGCCGAGGACGCCGCTTCCGTACCGGTCGCCGCCCCGGAGGCGGCCCCGCCTCGGCCCGCCGCTCCACTCGCCCCTCCACCGCCGGCCGGCGCCGCCGACCGCCAGCGCGCCGTCACCGCCTTCGTGCGGGTGTAGAAGTGCACCCCTTCGGTGCCGTGCATGTGCGAGTCGCCGAACAGCGAGTCCTTCCACCCGCCGAAGGAGTAGTAGGCCATCGGCACCGGGATCGGCACGTTGATCCCCACCATCCCGACCTCCACCTCGTTCTGGAAGCGGCGCGCGGCCGCGCCGTCGCCCGTGAACACCGCAGTGCCGTTGCCGTAGGGGTTGGCGTTGATCAGCTCCAGGCCGGCGTCCAGGTCGGGCACGCGCAGCATGCTCAGCACCGGACCGAAGATCTCGTCGGTGTAGCAGCTCATCCGCGGGGTCACGTGGTCCAGCAGCGAGGGCCCCAGCCAGAAGCCGTCGCCGCCCCCGCCCAGCACCGGGTGGGTGCGGCCGTCGATCGCCAGGGTCGCACCCTCGCGCACACCCGACTCCAGGTAGCCGGCGACCCGCTCGCGGTGTTCGCGGGTGACCAGCGGCCCCATCTCGCTGCGCTCGTCGTCGCCCGGCCCCACCCGGAGACGCTCGACCCGCCGGCGGATGCGCTCCAGCAGGTCGTCGGCGACGGAGTCGGCGGCGACCACCGCCGAGATCGCCATGCACCGCTCCCCGGCCGAGCCGAAGCCCGCCGAGACGGCCGCGTCGGCCGCCGCGTCCAGGTCGGCGTCGGGCAGCACCAGCATGTGGTTCTTGGCTCCGCCGAGCGCCTGCACACGCTTTCCGTTGGCCGCGGCCGCGGCGTAGATGTAGCGGGCGATCGGGGTGGAGCCGACGAAGCTGACCGCCTTGACGTCGCGGTGCTCCAGCAGTGCGTCCACCGCGACACGGTCGCCGTGCACGACGTTGAACACTCCGTCCGGCAGACCGGCCTCAGCCCACAGCTCGGCCAGGCGCACGGCCGCCGACGGGTCCTTCTCGCTGGGCTTGAGCACGACCGTGTTGCCGCAGGCGATGGCGACGGGGAACATCCACATCGGCACCATCGCCGGGAAGTTGAACGGGGTGACCGCCGCGACGACGCCGAGCGGCTGGGGGATCGAGTAGGCGTCCACCCGGGAGGAGACGTTCTCCGAGAACCCGCCCTTGAGCAGGTGCGGGATGCCGCAGGCGAACTCGGCGACCTCAAGGCCGCGCGCCACCTCGCCGGCGGCGTCGGAGACCACCTTGCCGTGCTCGGCGCTGATGATGCGGGCCAGCTCGTCGGAGTGCCGGTCGACCAGTTCCCGGAAGCGGAAGAGCACCGAGGTGCGCGCGGACAGTGACGCGTCGCGCCAGGCGGGGAACGCATCGCGGGCCGCCGCGACGGCGGCGCCGACCTCGGAGGGGCCCGCCAGATCGACGGTTCCGGCCACGGCGCCGGTGGCGGGGTTGGCGATGTCGGCGCGGCGTTGTTCGGCACTCGCCCCGTCGAAGGGCTTGCCGCCGATCCAGTGGGTGACGTGCTTGCTCATGAGAAGACCTCTGCAGGGTCGTGCGGATGGGGGCGGGGCATGCGGGCTCTGCGGGACACGCGAAGGCGCAAGGGGGGCCTGCGGGCGTGCGGTACCCGCGGGAGCGTCCGGCGGAGCCCGCGGGCGCGCCGACGCTGCGGTCGGCGGCGCCCGCACACGGACGTCCGGCCCGCTTCGGGGCGCCGGCGGGTCGAGGCCGGGATGCGCGGAGGGGTCAGCGCGCCTGGGCGTCGACCTCGGTGACGGCGTCGACGAGGATGTCGCGGGCCTCGCGGACGTCGGCCTCCCCGACGGTCAGCGGCGGTGCCGCGCGCAGCACGTTGCCGCGCAGTCCGCCCTTGCCGATCAGCAGTCCGCGGCGCCGAGCGGCCTCCAGCACCGCCGAAGCGAGCTGGGGCGAGGGCGCGCCGGTGCCGGGGTCGACCATGTCCACCGCGTACATCAGGCCCTTGCCGCGTACCGCGCCCACCGCGGCCAGGCCGGTCAGCGGCCGCAGGCCGTCGAGCACGATCGGGCCCAGGCGGGCGGCGTTGGCCTGCAGGTCGTGGTCGAGGACGTAGTCGAGCGTGGCGTTGGCGGCGGCCATGGCCACCGGGTTGCCACCGAAGGTGGAGACCCCGTTGGCCGTCAGGCCGTCCATCAGGTCGCCGCGCGCCACGACACCTCCGACCGCGAAACCGTTGCCCAGGCCCTTGGCGAACGTGATGGCGTCGGGGGCGACCCCGTGCTCGCTGATCCCCCAGAACCCGGTGCCGGTGCGGCCCCAGCCGGTCTGCACCTCGTCGGAGACGAACAGCACGCCCTCCTCGTCGAGGACCTCCTTGTAGGCGGCGAACAGGCCGGGCGGCGGCATGGTGAACCCGCCGACCCCCTGGACCGGCTCGGCGATCAGGCAGGCGACGTCGCGGGCCGTTGCCGTGGCCAGCACGTCGCGCAGGTCCGCCACGCAGGCGTCGATGTAGCGGTCGTCGGACATGCCGCGGAACGCGGCGGCGTCGCGGTCGGTGCCGTGCAGGTAGTGGACGTTGAGCGGGGACAGCGCGGAGTTCTTCCACCCGCGGTTGCCGGTGACCGCGACGGTGCCGTAGGAGCGGCCGTGGTAGCTGTTGCGCATGGCCAGCACCTGGTCGCTGCCGCGTGCGCAGGTGGCCAGCAGCAGGGCCGTCTCGTTGGCCTCGGTGCCGGAGTTGGTGAAGAAGACCTTGGCGTCGGGGATGCCGGACAGGCGTGCGATCTTCTCGGCGAGCTCGACCTGGCCGCGCAGCAGGTACAGCGTGGAGGTGTGCACCACGCCGGTCGCGATCTGGCGTTCCACCGCCTCGCGGACCTCGGCCACGTCGTAACCGAGCATGTTGGTCAGGATGCCGGCGAAGAAGTCGAGGTAGGTGTTGCCGTCGGCGTCGGTAAGGCGGACCCCCTTGCCTCCGGTGATCTCGACGGGTGCGTCGTAGTAGAGGGCGAGCCACGAGGGCATGACGGCGCGGTGACGAGCGAGAAGTTCCGACATGACCTCAGTCTCACTCCCATCGCGCCCGGCCGCCAGCGGCAGGGTGTCGGTTTCGGTCCCGACTGGTTGACAACGTGTCATCACCGCGGCCGGGCGCGCGGGTCGGCCGAGGCTTTCGCCCCGGGTCGGAGGCGGACGCGGGCCTAGACTGGGTGGGTGCTGCCCACCCTCGCCGACGTGCTCGAACTGCCGGCCGTGCGTCGCGCGCGCCCGCGGGTCGTGGTGGGCGCCGACCGCCTGGACGCGGCCGTGCGCTGGGTGCACATCGCCGAGGTCACGGATCTGGCGCACCTGCTGCGCGGCGGCGAACTGGTGCTGACCACCGGGATCGCGATGCCCGACGACCCCGAGTCGCTGCAGGCCTACATCGACGGCCTCGCCTCCGCCGGAGTAGCGGGCATCGCCGTGGAGCTGGGCCGCAAGTACGACGCGGAGCTGCCCGAGGAGCTGCTGCAGCCGGCCCGCAAGGCGGGTATCCCGGTGGTCGCGCTGGAGCGCGAGGCGCGCTTCGTGGAGATCACCGAGGCGGTGCACATCCGGGTGGTCAACCGGCAGTTGGAGGAGCTCCGCGAGTCCGAGCGGCTGCACGAGGTCTTCACGGAACTGTCCGTCGAGGGCGCCCACCCTTCGCGCGTGCTCCGGGAGATCGCCGAGCTCTCCGGCTGCCCGGTGGTGCTGGAGAACCTCGCCCACCAGGTGCTGGTCTGCGACCTCAACGGCGAGGACCCCGGGCGCCTGCTGGCGTCGTGGGAGACCCGCTCGCGCGGCGTGCGGGTCAGCGGGCGCACCTCGCACGACGCTCCCACCGGGTGGCTGGTGACCATGGTGGGCGCCCGCGGCCAGGACTGGGGGCGGCTGATCCTGATCACCGGCGCCGCACCCGCGGCGCGGCAGACCATGCTGATCGAGCGGGCGGCGACCACGCTCGCCCTCGGCCGCCTGCTGGAGCGCCACCAGGAGAGCCTGGAGCGGCAGACGCACCGCACGATCATCGCCGGGATCATCGACCGCGCCTACTCCGACCCCGAGGAGGCGCTCGTGCGCGCCCGCGCGGTGGGTGTCCCGCTGTCCGGACGCCGGCTGGTGGGGCTGGTGCTGCGGCTGCGCGAGGCGGGCACCGGGCTGGCCGCCCAGGCGCGGCTGTCCGACACCGCCGAAGGGGTGGCGCGCGCCTGCCGTGCGCTGCGGCTGACGGCCCTCGTCGGCTCGATCGACGACCTGCGGGTGGGGGTCCTGCTGGCGGTGCCCGACTCCGGGAAACTGGAGTCGCACCTGCACCGGTTGTCCGAGGCCATCCGCGAGCGGGTGGGGGCGAGCGCGGTGCTCGCGGTGGGCTCCACCGCCCAGGGCGTCCGCGACGTGCGCCGCTCGTTCCTCGAGGCGCGCCAGGTCGGCGACGTGGCGCTGCACCAGGAGGACGGCGACGGCGACGGCGGCCCCGACCGCCCCTTCTACCGCCTGCCCGACCTGCACCTGCGCGGCCTGCTGCACCTGTTCCGCGACGACGAGCGGCTGCAGACCTATGTCGAGCGCGAACTCGGGCCGCTGCTGGACTACGATGCCCGCCACGGCAGCGATCTCACCGAGATGCTGCGCCAGTACCTGGCTTCGGGACGCAACAAGGCGCTGGCCGCCGCCAACGCCCATCTGTCGCGCCCGGCCTTCTACGAACGGCTGCGGCGCATCTCCCACGTGCTGGAGGCCGACCTCGACTCCGTCGAGACCTGCCTCTCCCTCCATGTGGCGCTACTGTCGTTGGATTCGGTACGGGGCAGACTCTCGTCCTAGAGGCGCTGACCGGCATCCCCCTGGAGTATTCTGATTCAGTTGCACTGATCCTCGAATACCACCGATTCACGATCCTAGTGGCGCAAGAACTGTCATTTATGCCAATCGGAGGACCCTGTGACCGACAACGGTGATACTGCGCCGGCCGCCGCTCGCAAGCACCCCCACCTCGATGCGACGGCCAAGCGCATCATCGAGCAGCTGCAGCAGGACGGACGGCGCTCCTACGCCGCGATCGGCAAGGCCGTGGGCCTGTCGGAGGCGGCCGTGCGCCAGCGCGTCCAGCGGCTGCTGGAGGCCGGGGTCGTCCAGGTGGTGGGCGTGACCGATCCGATGATGCTGGGCTTCAGCCGCCAGGCCATGATCGCGGTGCGCTCGAACGGGGACCTCACCGCTGTGGCCGACCAGATCTCCGAGCTGGAAGGCGTCGACTACGTCGTCGTCACCGCCGGGTCCTTCGACATCCTGGTCGAGGTCGTTGCGGCCGACGACGAGCAGCTGCTGGAGCTGCTCAGCGCCATCCGCTCGGTGCCCACCGTCACCGGCACGGAGACGTTCTTGTACCTGCGGCTGCACAAGCAGACCTACGCGTGGGGCACTCGCTGAGCGGAACGCGGCGGCGCGGCGCCGAGCCGTCCGGGCCGCCGCCGAACCCCGGTCGGCGGCCTGCCGCTGGCTAGAGCGCCCACATGGCCAGGCCGGGGGCGTAGACCAGGATCGCGAACCGCGCGGTGCGGGTCACGAAGGTCACCAGGACGAACCACACCAGCGGCATGCGCAGGGTGCCCGCCAGCACCGCGACGACCATGAACGGCGGGATGCTGGCGAAGGAGCTGACGGCCACCAGGCCGACCGTCCACCAGGGGCGCCCCTCGGCCTTGGCCCGCCAGCGCTCCACGCGCGCGGTCCACCGCTGCGGGGTCCGCGCCCGGCGCTTGAGCCACGGCACGTTCAGCGCGCCGCGCCCGATGTAGTAGTAGGCGATCTTGCCGGCGGTCTGGCCGACCCCGGCCGCCACCGCCATGGCCGCCGGCACGCCGCCGCCCAGCGCGCCCACGCCCACGAGGTAGAGCTCGACGTTGATCACCGGGAACAGCGCGGACGCCGCCCCGACCAGGAAGGCCAGCGCGATCTGGGCGGCGGGCTCGGTCACGTCCTCAACTTCCGGTTGTCGGGGGGGGGGCGACAGCGCCGGCGGCTAGTCCTCCGCGGCGGCGAGCTGGCCGCAGGCGCCGTCGATCTCCTGGCCGCGGGTGTCGCGGATGGTGACCGGGACCCCGTGCGCCTCCAGGCGGCGCACGAACTCGCGCTCGTCCTCGGGCCGGGACGCCGTCCACTTCGAGCCCGGAGTCGGGTTCAGCGGGATCAGGTTGACGTGCGCCAGGTGGCCCTTGAGAAGGCGGCCCAGCAGGTCGGCCCGCCAGGCCTGGTCGTTGATGTCGCGGATGAGGGCGTACTCGATCGAGACCCGCCGCCCGGTGGTGCCGGAGTAGCGCCAGGCGGCGTCGAGGACCTCGGCCACCTTCCAGCGGTTGTTCACCGGCACCAGCTCGTCGCGCAGCTCGTCGTCGGGGGCGTGCAGCGAGATGGCCAGCCGGACCTGCAGCTGCTCGGCGATCAGCTTGTCGACCGCCGGCACCAGGCCCACGGTCGAGACGGTCACCCCGCGCTGGGACATGCCCAGCCCGCCCGGCACCGGATCGGTCATCCGGCGCACGGACTCCAGCACCCGCCGGTAGTTGGCCAACGGCTCGCCCATGCCCATGAACACGACGTTGCTGATGCGCCCCGGACCGCCGGCGACCTCGCCGCGCGCGAGGTCGCGCGCGACCGAGACCACCTGGTCGGTGATCTCGCCGGTGGAGAGGTTGCGGGTGAGCCCGTTCTGCCCGGTGGCGCAGAAGGGGCAGTTCATGCCGCAGCCCGCCTGGGAGGAGACGCACAGCGTGATGCGGTCGGCATAGCGCATCAGCACCGACTCGAACAGCACACCGTCGAAGGCGCGCCACAGCGTCTTGCGGGTCATGCCGTTGTCGCAGGTGACATGGCGCACCGGAGTGAGCAGCGGCGGCAGCAGGGCGTCGCCGAGCGTCTCGCGCACCTCCGCAGGGAGATCGGTCATGGCGGAGGTGTCGGACTCCAGCCGGCCGAAGTAGTGCTGCGCGAGCTGCTTGGCGCGGAAGGGCTTCTCGCCGAGTTCGGTCACGGCGTCCCGGCGCTCCTGCGGGCTGAGGTCGGCGAGGTGGCGGGGCGGCGCGGCCCGTCGGGGCGCGGCGAAGGTGAGCTCGGCAGGCATCGGTATCCAAGGCGGATCGGAGTCGGACGGCAACCGCAGACGGGACCGGCGATGCGCGGTACTTTAGGGGCCTATACGGCCATCGGCGACGGAAGCCGTGGTACCGCCGGCGCGGCCCGGTCGGGCACTACGGTTCATGATATGCGGCGCTCACGCCGGCGCCGTCCGGCACCGGCCGGTCCGCTCCCCTCGCGGGCCGCTCGGCCGTGGGACCAGCCGAAGCAGACGAGAGCCGACAAGGAGGGCAGGTGGCCGGAGCGCGCGTCCTCCTCGACCAGTTCAGCCCTTACCGCAGCCGCCGCGTCATCGTCGAGCACGACTCCCGCACCACCTCCGCCTACCTCCTGGACGCCCGGGGCTCCATCCGCGTGCCGGTGTGGCTGGCCAACCACGGGATGGCTCCGGAGACCAGCGATCCCGAGGGCCTCTACCGCGGGCAGGCGCCGCTGATGCCCGCCGCGCAGACCAAGCACCCCCAGGGCCGCGCCCCCTTCGACGAGTCCGCGCTGCGCGCCGTCTGGTTCGAGGAGGGCGACGGTGTGGCCCTGCTCGACGACGACGGCCTTCTGGCGATCATCCCGGGCTGGGCCGAGGCCGACAGCGGCCTGCCCGGCTACGCCCGCGAGGCCATCGGCCGCAGCCCCTACGCCTGGGCGCTGGACCCGGTGGCCGAGCAGCTGTGGCCCCGGGTGGTGCACGCCGAGGCCTACTGGGACTGGCGGGCCGCCCCCAACGCCTGGCGCAGCGTCCAGCGCACGGTCTTCAACCACCTCACCCGCACCGTCGGACCCGCCGGGCACTACTGGGACGTCTCCGACGGCCACGCCCCGCTGATCCGGGTCTCCGAGCGCCCGCCGACCGACGACCGGCCCTACACGGTCCTGAGCACCGTGGGCATGTGCGGGCAGCGCATGCCCACGCTGGACCGCTACATGGCCGACACCTCCGCCTACGCCCGCATCGAGCTGGCGCTGGCCACCACCACACAGGCCCACGTGGCCGCCCGGATCTTCCGCTGGATCGGGGCCTTCCCCTGGCGGGCGGTGACCTGGTTCGGCACCGGGCACAGCGTGAAGTGGCTGGACAACCCGGAGGACACCGCCATGCGCGGCGGCAGCGCGGCTGTTCTGCTGGTGGCCGACCCGGCCCCGCTGAGCGGGCCCTCCGGTCAGCTGCCCCCCGACATCTCCGGGCTCACCTTCCACGGCGACCCGGTCACGTGGCTGTGGATCGTCCCGATCACGCGGCCCGAGCACCTCTTCGCCAAGGAGCACGACTCCGCCACGCTGATCGACAAGCTCGCCGCCGAGGGCCGCAGCTGGATCCTGGGGTGACCGGGGGACCGGGACGGCCCGCTCGGCGACGGCGCGGGGTCAGGCGGTCCAGCGCTGCGCGACGACCTCGTCGATCAGGTCGGAGACCGCGTTGTAGGTGTGCGTCTGGTTGAACTCCGCGGCTCCGGCCCCGAGCGCGAAGGGGGCCACGTCGGCGTCGCTCAGGGCCACTTCGTAGCCGTGCGCGGTGGTGATGCGGTGGAGACGGCCCTCGGGCGTGTCCTCGGTGCTGTGGTAGTCGATGATCTTCAGCCCGGCCAGATCCATCAGGATCCGGCCGAGCGTGTCCCGCGGCGGCCAGGATTCCATGGGCTCTCCTCGCTTCGTCCTGGCACCAGCGTGCCAGGACCGGCGCCGCGGAGTCGGCCACTCGGCGCAATCTCCCCCCGGCTTCCGCCGGACGGCGGCCCGCGGTCGCCGCCCGCCCGGCCGGCCGCCCGGTCAACCGCCAAACAACTCTTTGACGGTTGACCGGGAACCGCCTAGTGTGACCGCCATGTCCCCGCCCTCCGACTCCCCCGACCTCGCCGGCCTGCGGCTGCTCGCGCACCCGCTCCGCCTGCGGCTGCTGTCGCTGCTCACCGCCCAGGCGATGAGCGCGGCCGAGGCCGCCCGCGAACTGGGCGAGTCCCAGGCCAACGTCAGCTACCACCTGCGCCGCCTGCACGGCGGTGGACTGCTGGAGGTCGCCGAGGAGGTACGGGTCTCGGGCGGGCGCGCGCGCCGGTACCGGCACGACCCCGCGAGCGGGCCGTCCGCGCTGGCCGCGGGCCCGGCCGCGACCGGCGTCGACCACCGGGCCGTCGTGGCCGCGCTGGCCGCCGAGCTCCAGCGCCGTGCGGCGCGGCGCCGCGCGGACGACCGCGGCCACATCACCGATGCCGAGGTCTGGGTCGACCCCGGGGAATGGCACCGCATCGTCGAGGCCGTCTCCGGCGCAGCCGACCGCCTGCACGCTGCGGCCCGCCCTCCGCACACCCCCGGCACGGTCCCCACCAGCACCACCCTGGCCATGTTCACCCTCGACGACAGCGGAGCCCGTGACGGCGGCGAGAGCTGTGGCAGCGGCGACGGCGGACACGGCGGCGGAAGCGCCGACGCCGGCGAGCGGCGGGGACGGTGAGCGCGGGCGACCCGCCGGCGCCGCGCACCGAGCGACCGCCCCGATCCGAGCAGGGCGTCCGCGCCCCACTCCGCTACCGGGACTTCCGCGGGCTGGCCGCCGGGCGCGGCCTGATGTACTTCGGCAACGCGCTGGCCACCGTCGCGCTGGCCTTCGCCGTGCTCGACCTCACGGGCTCCCCGGTCGACCTGGGGATCGTGCTGGGCGCCCGGTCGGTGGCGCTGGTCGTCTTCGCGCTGCTCGGCGGTGTCCTGGCCGACCGGCTGCCGCGCTCGGTCGTCCTGCAGGGCGCCTGCGCGCTGGCGGCGGCCTCGCAGGCGGCGATCGCCGCCGCCGTGCTGACCGGCACGGCGTCGGTCTCCCTGCTCGCCGCGCTCAGCCTGGTCAACGGCGGGGTGGCCGCCGTGGGCCTGCCCGCCGCGGTCTCACTGACCCCGCAGACCGTGCCCGCGCACCTGCTGCGCCAGGCCAACGCGGTGGCCCGCATGGGCATCATGCTCGGCATGGCCGTGGGCATGTCGGCCGGCGGCGGCGCGGTGGGACTCGTCGGCCCGGGCTGGACTCTGGCGGCCGACGCCGCGGTATTCGCCGCAGCGGGTGCGGCCTTCGGCTTCGTGCGGGTCGCCCCGCCCAGGGGCGGGGGCGGCAACCCGCTGCGCGAGCTCGCCGAGGGGTGGACCGAGTTCACCGCGCGGCCGTGGGTGTGGATCGTGGTGCTGCAGTTCATGGTGGTCAACGCGGCCTGGTCGGGCGGGGTGAAGGTGCTCGGCCCCGCCGTGGCCGACGCCACGATCGGACGCGGGCTGTGGGGCGTCGTCCTCTCCGCGGAGACCTTCGGCGCCCTGGCCGGCGGTCTGCTGGCGGCGCGCTGGCAGCCCCGCCGGGCGCTGCTGTTGGGGGTGTCACTGGTCGCGCTGGACGCCCTGCCGCTGCTGACGTTGGGCTACGCGCCCACGGTGCCGTTCCTGCTGCCCGCGATGTTCCTCACCGGCGTCGCGCTGGAGCAGTTCGGCGTGGCCTGGGAGGTGTCGCTGCAGCAGAACATCCCGCCGGAGAAGCTGGCGCGGGTCTACTCCTACGACGCGCTGGGATCCTTCGTCGCCCTGCCGCTCGGCGAGACCGCTGCGGGACCGCTCGCGGCGCTGGTGGGGATCCGGCCGACGCTGGGGGGCGGCGCGGCCCTGATCGTGCTCGCCTGCCTCGCCGCGCTCAGCGTGCCGGGAGTACGCAGGCTCACGACCCGGTGAGCCGAGGGCGACCCCGGCCGCGCGGCCCGCATACGCCGGGCCGCCCCGGGCCTCCCCCGCCGCCTACCAGGGCCTGACTGCCGGGTCGCCGTCCTCCTGCGCGGCGCCCCGGCACCACTCCCGCCGCGTTCTCGCCGGTCGGCAGGGCACCCGCCTGGCTCCCTCCTCGGCATCGCGAGAGCGGTACGGTCCCCATCGCAGCCCTCCGCCGGAAAAGACGGCGCTTCGCGCATCGGGCACGGGGCGCACCCGCGTGCGCCGCCGCTACCGGCGGACCGTCGAACACGCCTACGGCACCAGCAGGGTCAGCACGACCCAGGCGACCGGTCCGGCGATCAGCAGCGAGTCGACCCGGTCCAGCAGGCCGCCGTGGCCGGGCATGAACCGGCCCATGTCCTTCAGGCCGAGGTCCCGCTTGAGCAGCGACTCGATCAGGTCGCCCACCGTCGCCGCCAGGACGACGGCCACACCCAGCACGGCGCCGGCCCACACGGGGCCGTCCAGCATCAGCGCGACGGTCAGTCCGCCTGCCAGCATGCAGGCCAGCACCGAGCCGCCGAAGCCCTCCCAGGTCTTGTTCGGGCTGATCACCGGGGCCATCTTGTGCCGGCCCATCAGGATGCCGGCGAAGTACCCGCCGATGTCGCTGCTGATGGTGACGAGGATGAACGCGATCAGCCGCTCCTGGCCGTCGCCCGGCGTGGCGATCAGCAGCTGCCAGGTGCCCAGCAGGAAGGGGACGTAGAGGAGGGTGAGCAGGTTCGCGCCGGCGTCGCGGACGTAGCCCTCGGCTCCGTCGCGCAGCCGCCACGACAGCGCGGCGATGGCCGTCAGCGCCGTGGCGCCCACCAGCCACTCGGCGCCGCCGAAATAGGCGCACACCTGCATGGCGGCGCCGCCGAGCGCCAGCGGCCAGACCGCGAGCCGACCGCCCTTGGCGTCCAGGCCGCGGTTGAGCTCGCGCAGGCAGATGAGTGTGGCCGCGGCGGTGATGGCCACGAACCCGGCCGAGAAGGGGTAGATGGACAGCAGCACGAGCGCACCCAGCGCAACGCCGCTGGCGATGGCCAGCGGCAGGTTGCGGCCGGTGCGCACGGGTTCGCCGTCGGGCTTGTGCAGCACGAAGCGCTGCCGGGCGCCGTCGTCGCCCTCGGCGCCGAGGGCGGCGTCGCCGCCGTCCGGTGCCGACGCCTCGTCCGAGGCGCCCGCGCCGGAGCCCGCCCGCCCCTCAGGGCGCCCCGACCCGTCCTCGGGTTCCTCGGGCACACCGGGGCCGGTGGGCGGCGGATCGTGCCGCGCGCGGTCGTCGTCCTGCTCGGAACCGGGCTCGATGAACGTCACGGACTCTAGACCTCGAGCAGCTCGGTTTCCTTGTGCTTGAGCAGCTCGTCGATCTCCGCGACGTACTTGTGCGTGATCTCCTCCAGCTCCTCCTGCGCGCGGTGGCCCTCGTCCTCGCCGATGTCGCCGGCCTTCACGGCCTTGTCGAACGCGTCCTTGGCGTGGCGCCGGATGTTGCGGATGGAGACGCGGGCGTCCTCGGCCTTGCTGCGCACCACCTTGATGTACTCCTTGCGGCGCTCCTCGGACAGGTCCGGGAACACCACGCGGATGACGTTGCCGTCGTTGGCCGGGTTCACCCCGAGGTCGCTGTCGCGGATCGCCTTCTCGATCTGGCCCATCGAGGTCTTGTCGAACGGGGACACGACCACCATGCGCGGTTCGGGAACCGAGAACGACGCGAGCTGGTTGATCGGGGTCTGGGCGCCGTAGTACTCGGCCGTGATCTTGTTGAAGGTCGCCGGGCCCGGACGGCCCGTGCGGATCGCGGCGAAGTCCTCCTTGGCGACCACGACTGCCTTCTCCATCTTCTCCTCGGCCTCGAGGAGGGTCTCTTCGATCATTGGGGCTCCCGTGTGTCGCTTCAGTCCATCTGTCGGGCTGTCGGAGGTCGGCGCCGCGTCAGCTCTGGTCGGCCGTGCACACGATGGTGCCGATCTTCTCGCCCCGCACCGCCCGGACGATGTTGCCCTCGGCCATCAGGTCGAAGACGACGATGGGCAGGCCGTTGTCCATGCACAGGCTGACCGCGGTGGCGTCCATGACCTTCAGGCCGCGGGTCAGCACCTCGTTGTACTCCAGCCGGTCGAACTTGACCGCGTTGGGGTTGCGCTGCGGGTCGGAGTCGTAGACCCCGTCGACCTGGGTTCCCTTGAGCACCGCCTGCGCCCCGATCTCCAGGGCGCGCTGGGCGGCCGTGGTGTCGGTGGAGAAGAACGGCGCCCCCAGTCCGGCGCCGAAGATGACGACGCGGCCCTTCTCCAGGTGGCGGACCGCACGGCGCGGAATGTAGGCCTCCGCGACCTGGCTCATGTGGATGGCGGTCTGCACGCGGGTCTCGACGCCCTGGCGCTCCAGGAAGTCCTGCAGTGCCAGGCAGTTGATCACCGTGCCCAGCATCCCCATGTAGTCCGCCCGGCCGCGCTCCATCCCCCGTTCCGACATCGCGGCGCCGCGGAACATGTTGCCGCCGCCCACGACCACGGCGACCTCGATCCCTTCGGCCACGGCGGAGGCGATCGCCTCGGCCAGGTACTCGACGACGACAGCTTCGATCCCGAGGTCCTCACCGCCGGCGAACGCCTCGCCGGACAGTTTCAGTACGACGCGGTTCCACCCCGAGTCGTGCATCGCTGGGGCCTCCGCGGCGGTATGGCCTTCGGTCTCCGACACGGCGCTCGGCCTCCTTCTGGTTCCCCCGAGTGGTTATGCGAATGCGGGGTGGCCGGGCGTCCACCGGGCCGACCCCCGCCTGATCCACCGAAGGTGCCGGGGCGCGGCACGCCCCGACACCTCCATCATGTCAAACGGACTAGGACTGGCCGACCTTGAAGCGCACGAAGCGGCGAACGGTGACGCCGGCGGCGTCGACGATCTGCTGGACCGTCTTCTTGTTGTCCTTCACGAACGGCTGCGCGAGCAGCGTGGCGTCCTTGAAGTAGCCGTTCACCCGGCCCTCAATGATCTTGGGCAGCGCCTGCTCGGGCTTGCCCTCCTCGCGGGCGGTCGCCTCGGCGATGCGGCGCTCGTTGGCGACGGTCTCCTCGGGGACGTCGTCCTTGCTGACGTAGGACGGCGCGAGCGCGGCGATCTGCTGGGCAACGTCCTTGCCGACCTCGGCGTCCGCCTTGTCCAGCTCGACCAGCACGCCCATGGTCGGCGGCAGGTCGGGGTCGGACTTGTGCAGGTAGCTGGCGACGAAGGCGCCCTCGAACTTCGCGAAGCGGCGGAGCTCCAGCTTCTCGCCGATGACGGCGCTGCGCTCCTCGACGACGGTCTGCACGGTCTTGCCGTCGGAGAACTCGCTGTTGGCCAGCGCGGCGAGGTCGTCGACGTCGTTGGCGGCGGCGAAGCCGGCGATTTCGGAGGCAAGCTCCTGGAACTGCTCGTTCTTGGCGACGAAGTCGGTCTCGCAGCCCAGCTCGACGAGCACGGCCGAGGCGTCGTCGTCCTGCTTGAGCACGACCAGGCCGTTGTCGGCGGAGCGCTCCGCGCGCTTGCCGACGGCCTTGGCGCCCTTGACGCGCAGGAACTCGACGGCCTTGTCGAAGTCGCCGTCGCTGTCCTCCAGCGCCTTCTTGCAGTCCATCATGCCCGCGCCGGTCTGGTCGCGGAGTTTCTTCACGTCGGCGGCGGTGTAGTTCGCCATGGCGTTTCTCTAATCCCTCGGTGTGGGTCGACGGGTCTCACGGGAGCCGGGCCGCGCGGCCCGGCGTGGCTCCCCGCGCCCGGTGGGGCGGCGGGGAGCCGCAATCGCCTGAAGGGCTCAGGCTTCCTTCGAGCCCTCGGCCTCGGCCTCGGCGGCGGTCGCCTCGGCGACGGGGGCCTCGGCGGGCTGCTCCGGGGCGGCCTCGGCAGCCGGGGTCTCCGCCGCGGGCACCTCGGCGGGCTGCTCCGGAGCGGCCTCGGCGGCCGGGGCCTCAGCGGCCTGCTCCGGGGCGGCCTCGGCAGCCGGGGTCTCGGCGACCGGGGTCTCGGCCGTGGCCTCGCCCTTCTCCAGCAGCTCGCGTTCCCACTCGGCCAGCGGCTCCTCGCCGGACTTCTCGGCACCGGCCGAGGCGGAAGCGCCCGACCGGACGAGCAGGCCGTCGGCGACGGCGTCGGCGACGACGCGGGTGAGCAGGCTGACGCTGCGGATGGCGTCGTCGTTGCCCGGGATCGGGTAGTCGACCTCGTCGGGGTCGCAGTTGGTGTCCAGGATCGCGACGACCGGGATGTTCAGCTTCCGGGCCTCGCTGATCGCGATGTGCTCCTTCTTGGTGTCCACGATCCACACCGCGCTGGGCACGCGGGCCATGTCGCGGATACCGCCGAGGGTGCGCTCCAGCTTCTCCTTCTCACGGCGCAGCCCGAGCAGCTCCTTCTTGGTGAGCCCGGAGGCGGCCACGTCGTCGAAGTCGATCTCCTCCAGCTCCTTCAGGCGCTGGAGCCGCTTGTGGACGGTGGAGAAGTTCGTGAGCATGCCGCCCAGCCAGCGCTGGTTGACGAAAGGCATCCCGACACGGCGGGCCTGCTCGTCGATGGCCTCCTGCGCCTGCTTCTTGGTGCCGACGAAGAGGATGGTGCCGCCGTGGGCCACCGTCTCCTTGACGAACTCGTAGGCGCGGTCGATGTAGGCCAGCGACTTCTGCAGGTCGATGATGTAGATGCCGTTGCGCTCGGTGAAGATGAAGCGCTTCATCTTCGGGTTCCAGCGCCGCGTCTGGTGCCCGAAGTGCACACCGCTTTCCAGCAGCTGCCGGATGGTCACGACTGTGGCCATGACTCGGTCCTCCTCGTACGGCGGGTCTTTCCCGCCCCGGTTGTTCCTGACGCCCCGACCGCTCCGCCGCACCGCCGCTAGGGGTGCGGACCGTGAGAGCGGCCCCTTGCCGGGAAGGCACGGAGGCGTGCGTATTGGTCGGCTCGTATCGAGCCTCATGGAATTCTAGCCGCCCTCGGGGTGCGTCGGGGCCTATCGGCGGCCCTCGCCGGTGTCAAGGACCGCCGAGCGTCCGGATCCCGCCGAGGCGGCGCTTCTTCCACAGGCTCAAGAGCGGCCTGGCGGGGCGGGGGCGGGCGCGCCAGGCTGGGTAGATGCCGTCGTCGCGTCTTTTCCTGGCCCGCCGTCCGGCCCGCGCCCTGGCCGTCGGACTGGCGGCGCTCGTCCTGGTGCCCCTGGGGGCTGCGGCTCCCGCTCAGGCGCTGGAGAGCCCCTGGCAGCGTCCGCTTGGGGGGCCGGTGCGCGTGCTGCGGGACTTCGACCCCCCGGCCCGGCCATGGCTGCCCGGCCACCGGGGCGTCGACCTCGCGGCCGATCCCGGCGCCGAGGTCCGCGCGACCGGCGGCGGCCGCGTCGCGTTCGCGGGCCGCGTGGCGGGCACCGGCGTGGTCAGCGTCGACCACGGCGGTCTGCGCACCACCTACCTGCCGGTGGTGCCGCGGGTCGAGCCGGGCACGCGGGTGGCGGCGGGGCAGGTGGTCGCGTCCGTCGCCGGGGCCGGGCGGCACTGCGGCACACGGCACTGCCTGCACTGGGGGCTGCGCAGCGGCGACGCCTACCTCGACCCCCTCGCGCCGCTGGGAGCCGGGCGGATGCGCCTGCTGCCCGGTCCCGCTCCCCGGCGCAACGGGAGGCCGGGGCGGGGCCGGTGCGGCGTTGGGTCGTGGCGAGAGGGGAGCACGGGGCGGGACCGGCGCCACGCGGAGCCGGAGGGCTGGGGGCGGGGGCGGAGGGGACGCGCGCACCGCGCTCACGCCCTGGGATGCGCCTGGTTATAGGTGTTCATCAGGCGCTCGATCGAGACGTGTGTGTAGATCTGGGTGCTCGACAGCGAGGCATGGCCGAGGATCTCCTGCACGCTGCGCAGGTCGGCTCCGCCGTTGAGCAGGTGGGTGGCGGCGCTGTGGCGCAGCCCGTGCGGGGCGGAGTCGGTGCCGTGTGCCTGCAGGTAGGCGTGCACGTCACGGCGGGCCGACCTGGTGCCCAGCCGCCCGCCGCGCGCCCCGAGGAACAGGGCCGGGCCGCTCGCCGGCACGGTCAGCGGCGGGCGGCCCTCCAGCAGCCAGGCGCCCACCGCCTCCAGAGCGGGCACCCCCACCGGCACCACACGCTCCTTGCCGCCCTTACCCAGCACCCGCAGCGTGTGGCGCTCCCGGTCGACGTCGTCGACGTCGAGAGCGCACAGCTCGGCCACGCGGATGCCCGTGGCGTAGAGGACCTCGACCACCGTGCGGCGCCGCAGCGCGACGGGATCGGAGGCGGAGGCGGGACGGGTGTCGGGGGTGGAGCCGGGGTCAGGGCGGGTGCCGGAGTGGGAGGCCGGGGCGGCTTTCGGGTCGCGCTGGGGGGCGGGCTCCGGAGTCGGGCCGGGGCCGGGGGCGAGAGCGGCGGCGGTCTCGCGCTCGCTGAGGACGTCGGGCAGTGACCGATGCGGTCGCGGCGCGGCAAGCTGCGGGCCGGGGTCGTGGGCGATCCTGCCGCTGCGGTGCAGGAACGCGGTGAACACACGAGCGGCGGCGACCCGCCGCGCCATGGTCGAGCGTTCCGCGCCCCCGTCGCGCATCCGGGCCAGCCAGCCGCGCAGCGCGGCGAGGTCGAGGCCGTCGAGCCCGCGCCCGGTGTCGTCGAGGTAGCCCAGCAGCGCGCGGGCGTCGCCGAGGTAGGCGCGCACGGTGTGCGGCGACCTGTCGACCGCGAGATGGCCGCGCAGGTCCTCGATCAGCTCCCGCCGCTCGGCCGACTCGGCGGCTCCCCTGGACCCGGTGGGCCCGGTGTGCCCGGTGGACTGGCTGGAGCCGGTGGAGCCGGTGGGCCGGGTGGGGCCGGCGGAATCGGCGCTCACCGCGCCTCAGCCCCCCGCCCGCGCGGCAGCACGGCGACGGCGTCGACCTCGATCAGGAACCGGGAGTCCACCAGCCCGCTGACCTCGACGAGGGTGCTCGCGGGGCGGGGCTCGTGGACCAGGTACGTGTCGACCGCCCTCCGCACGTCGTCGAGGTCGGCCATATGGCGCAGGTAGTAGGTGAGCTTGACCAGGTGCCGCATGTCCGCCCCATGCTCGGCCAGAGCGGAGTCGACGTTGCGCAGCGCCTGCCGGGTCTGCGCGAGCGCGTCGCCGACGGCGACCATCCCGTCGGCGTCCATCGGCGCCTGCCCCGCGACGAACACCAGCGGCCCGTCGGCCACAAGGGCGTCGCTGTACCTCTGCGCCATCGTGTTCCCCCTCTCCACCACTGCGGACGCTGTCAGCGCCAACCTGGAACACCCGGCCCCCTCACCGCAACCCTTTTACCCGGGGAGGCCGGATTACCCGAGCACGCCACGTTCCCCGGGGAGGCCGGATTCCCCGGGGGCGCCACGTCCCCCGGGAAGGCCGGATTCCCCGAGGAGGCCGAGAGGCGAGAGTGGTGCCCGGCAAGCCCGCGATCACCGGATCGGACACCCGGGCGTTGCGCACCCGACGGGGCAGCGAGGGCGGTGAACGGCCAAGCCCAGCGCCCACCGGTCCTGGTGCCTTCTGGCTGGGCACCCGACGAGGGCAGCGATGGCAGCACAGGCACCGGCACGCGATCACCGGAAAGCGTGCCTGCCGGTAGCGCACCCGACGAAGCAGCGACGACCGCGGACGGCTGAGCCCAGCGCCCATCGGTCCGGCAGATCATCCGCTGGGCACGCGACGTGAGCGGCGACGGCAGCACGGGCACCGGCATGCGAACACCGGATCGGGCACCCGGGGATGCGCGTCCGACGAAGCAGCGAGGGCGGCGGACGATTGAGCCCGGCGCCCATCGGTCCCGGAGATCATCCGCTAGGCATGCGACGTCGGCAGCGACGACAGCACCGGCACGGCGCGCAATCACCGGAAAGCATGCCCACCGGATGAGCCCCCGACGAGGACGGCGACGGGCGCTCAGCCAGCAGGGCCAGGACCGATCGGCGTTGGGCTCCGCCATCCGCCGCGCTCGCCGCCCCGTTCGTTGCCCAGCCGACGGCCATCAGGACCGATGGGCGCCGGGCTTAACCGACCGCCGTCCTCACCGCCCCGCCGGGCGCGCAACCGACAGGCACCCTTTCCGGCGACCGAATGCCGGACCCCGTGCTGCCATCGCCCCCCACGTCGCACGCCTAACCAAAGATCTCCCGACCGACGACCGCCGGGCTCCGCCATCCACCGCCCTCGCCGCCCCGTCCGTTGCCCAGCCGACGGCCATCAGGACCGGTGACCGTCCAGCCCAACCCCCACCGCCCTCGCCGCCCTTGCTCTGGCCACAACGAACGGACACCCGATCCGCCAACTACCAGCCCCCGACCACCCCAACCGACCGACTGGCAGCCCTCAATCCCAACCCCAGCCTGCAACCCCAACCTTCACCCCCGATCAAGCGCCCCTCTCCCCCGATCCCCGTCCCCACCCCTCCCGGGTCTCGGTTGTCCACAGGTCGGAAATCGGCGTGGATCGGCGGCGGCAGACTGCTCAGGCTGTGAGCATGAGCTCCTTCCGCCGCTCCGTGCGCCCCGCCCCTCGACGCGACCGTGTCCACGCTCCCTCCGCGCCGTCCACCATCCCGGGCGGGTACAGATCCGCGCTCGGCACCCGAGGCGAAGACGTGGCGGCGGCCTACCTGGCACGCGGCGGGCTGCGCATTCTCGCGCGCAACTGGCGCTGCGCCGAGGGCGAGATCGACATCGTGGCCGGCCAGGGCGCCACCATCGTCGTCGCCGAGGTCAAGACCCGCACCGGTCTGCGATTCGGGTCGCCGCTGGAGGCGGTCACCGAACCCAAGAGGCTGCGGCTGCGCAGGCTGGCGCGGCGGTGGGCCGCCGCCCACCGGGCGGCGAGCAGGCCCCTGCGAATCGACGTCGTCTGCGTCCTCGTCCTGCCCGGCGACCGGGTCTACGTCCGCCACCACCAGGGGGTGGCGTGATGGCGCTCGCCCGCACGCGCTCCATGGCCCTGATCGGCGTGGACGGCCACATCATCGAGATCGAGGCCCACCTCGGCGACGGCCCCGCGGGACTCACCCTCGTCGGCCTGCCCGACACCGCACTGCGCGAAGCGCGCGACCGGATCCGGGCGGCCGTGGTCAACTCCGGCGAGCACTGGCCGGAAGGGCACATCACCGTCAGCCTGTCGCCGGCCAGCCTGCCCAAGCGCGGCAGCGGCTTCGACCTCGCGATCGCCGCCGCCGTCCTGGCGGCCGAGGGCGCCGTGCCGCCGATGTCGCTGCGCACCGCCGTCGTGCTGGCCGAGCTCGCGCTCGACGGCCGCACGCGTCCGGTCAGCGGCGTGCTTCCCGCGGTCCTGGCCGGTGTCCGCTGCGGTCACACCACCTTCGTCGTGGCGCGCGGCAACGCCGCTGAGGCCGCGCTGGTGCCCGGCGTGTCGGTGATGGCGGTCGCCTCGCTGGGCGAGCTGCTCGCGCGGCTGCGCGGCGAGCCCGTCGCCGAGGAGCTTCCCGGCGACGACGGCTCCGAGCCGGAGGAGCGGACCGAGGAAACCGACTCCTCCGCAGGCGCTCGCAAGCCCGACCTCTCCGACGTCCTCGGCCAGCCGGTCGCCCGCCGCGCGCTGGAGATCGCCGCGGCCGGCGGCCACCACCTGATGATGGTCGGTCCGCCCGGCACCGGCAAGAGCCTGCTCGCCGAACGCCTGCCCACCGTCCTGCCCCGACTCGCCTCGGAAGAGTCCATCGAGGTCACCGCGGTCCACTCCGTGGCGGGAACCCTGCCGGACCGGTCGCCGCTGATCGTCGATCCGCCGTTCTGCGCACCCCACCACACCGCCACCCGAGCCGCGATCGTCGGCGGAGGCAGCACCCGGTTGCGCCCCGGGTGCGTCTCGCTGGCCCACCGCGGCGCACTGTTCCTCGACGAAGCGCCCGAGTTCGCTCGCGGCGTCCTCGACTCGCTCCGCCAACCGTTGGAGAGCGGCGAGGTCGTCGTCGCGCGCTCGGCCGCCACTGTGCGATTCCCCGCGCGGTTCCTGCTGGTGCTCGCCGCCAACCCGTGCCCCTGCGGCAAGTCCGGAACCGCCTGCACCTGCACGTCCGTCCAGCGCCGCCGCTACCTGGCCCGGCTGTCCGGGCCGCTGCTCGACCGGCTCGACCTCAAGGTCGAGCTCCAACCCGTCGCCCACGCCGAACTGCTCGCCGACCGCGCCTACGCCGAGTCCTCGGCCACCGTCGCGCAACGGGTCGCCCGTGCCCGCGAACGCTCCGCCGCACGCCTGTCGGGCACGCCGTGGAGCACCAACGCGGAGGTTCCGGGCGCCGAACTCCGACGGCACTTCCCCGTCCCTCCCGATGCCCTGCGCATCCTCGCGGCCGCCCTTGAGCGCGGCGAGATCAGCGCCCGCGGGCTCGACCGCGCGCTGCGCGTCGCGTGGACCGTCGCCGACCTCGCCGACCGCCCCGAACCCACGGCGGAGGACACCGCCTACGCCTACGCCCTGTGGACCGGCCGCGTCCAGTGAGTCGATCGGCGCAGCCGGCCTCCCATCACGGCCCATCCGCTTCGCGGCCCATCCGCGCCCGCCTGCGCCCGAACACCGTGCGCCCGCGCATCCATCCGCCCGAAGGGAGGAAGGCGGCGTTCGACCGACCGCGACGGCGCCGCCACGCCCATGACCTGTTCCGATCCCTCGTCCGCACCCGAACCCGGGGAGTACGAACCGCCTTCGGAGTCCGGTCCGCGCCCGGGCCCCGTCGGAGACGACGCCACCGCACGGGCGTGCCTGACCGCCGTGGCCGATCCCGGCGACACCGCCATGGGCGCACTGCTCGACGAACACGGCGCCGCCGCGGTCTGGCAGGCGCTGCGCGATGGAGAGACACCTCAGCCGCCGCCCGGTGCCCGCCCCGACACCGTCGCCCGGCGGGCGGCGCGCTGGCGCGACCGTGCGGCGCGGATCGACCCCGACGCCCTGCTGGCCACCACGGCCGAACTCGGCAGCCGACTGATCGTTCCGGGCGATCCCGGCTGGCCCACCCAGCTCGACCAGCTCGGGCGGCGCCGCCCCTACGCGCTGTGGGTCCGCGGCGCCCACGACCTGCGGCACGCGTGCCTGCGCTCGGTCGCAGTGGTCGGAGCGCGCGCAGCGTCGGCCTACGGCACCCACGTGGCGGGCGAGCTCGCGTGGGGCCTGGGCCAACGCTCGTGGGCGGTCGTGTCCGGGGGCGCCTACGGCATCGACTCCGCGGCCCATCGCGGCACTCTCGCCGCCGCCGCGTCCGCGGTTGCCGTTCTCGCCTGCGGCCTCGACCTCTCCTATCCGCGCGGCAACGAGGCGCTGTTCGCCGACATCGCCGCGCGCGGCGCGCTCGTCAGCGAGCACCCGCCCGGGACCCCGCCCAGCAAGCACGGGTTCCTCGTGCGCAACAGGATCATCGCCGCGCTCACCCCCGGCACGGTGGTCGTCGAGGCGGGCCTGCGCAGCGGCGCTCTCAACACCGCGCGCCACGGGCAGGACCTGCATCGGACCGTCATGGCCGTGCCGGGTCCGGTCACCTCGGCCCTGTCGGCGGGTTGCCACCGGCTGCTCCGCGACGGCGCCGCCGTCTGCGTCACCGGCACCGACGACGTGGTGGAGCAGGTGGGCAGGATCGGCGCCGACCTGCGCTCCGAGGAGGGCGGTACCGCGCTCGACCGCGACTCCCTCGACGCCACCGCCCGCCGGGTCCTCGACGCGGTTCCCGATCGCGCCTGCGCAGGGACGGCCTCCGTCGCCGAGGCGGCGGACCTCGGCCTCGACGCCGCCCTGAGCAGTCTGGGTCTGCTGGCCGCGGCAGGGTTCGTCGAACGCGGCCCGTCAGGCTGGCGCACCACGACCGGACGCGGTCCCGGACGCGGATAGTGGCGCTGCTTCGGGCTTCGGCCACCGGGCTTCGGCCACCGGGCTTCGGCCTCCGCGCTCCGGCTTTGCTTCCGGCCACCGGCCTCGGGGGCCGACCACGGCCGCGCATCGTCCGCGCCGCCGCCCGATGCCTCTCGCGGGAAGGGGCGCCGGGGGCCGGGAGCCGGGAGCCGCGCCGAGGCGACCGCTGCGCACCGGGCGCGGTGCCGGGGCCGGGCCGCCCCGCAGGCCCTCTGCCGGCCTGAGCGCCGCGCCTTCCGGGCATACGAATGCCGCCGGGGGCGCGCTCGGCGCCGCCCGGCGGCGGATGACTGTGGTCCCGACCGGCTAGGGCGGCGGGACGGGGCGCGGTTACTGTGGCTTGCCCGTTGCTGGGACCTCTAGATCGGACTTGGTGATCTCCTCGACGTTGACGTCCTTGAACGTCACCACGCGCACGTTTCGGACGAACCTGGCCGGGCGGTACATATCCCAGACCCAGGCGTCCTCCATTGTGACCTCGAAGTACATCTCGCCGTTCTCAGTGCTGCGCGGCTGCAGGTCCACGTGGTTGGTGAGGTAGAACCGGCGCTCGGTCTCGACCACGTAGCTGAAGAGGCCGACGACGTCGCGGTATTCGCGATAGAGCTGCAGCTCCATCTCGGCCTCGTACTTCTCCAGGTCCTCAGAACTCATTTCGCGCTCGCTTTCGTCGTGCAGTCCCGGTTGAGCGGCCCGGCCCCCTTCGCCTGTGGGGTCTCGCGGGAACCCGTTCCCGCGTTGATCGATCGACTACAAAACCATGATGCGACACGTGTCAACCGTTCGGAAGCGGAACGGGCGACATCCGGCGGCCCCCTGCACGGTGGTGCTGTCCGGTGCTTCGGCCCGGTTCCGGCGGCCGCCCGCGGCGGCGTGCACGCGGTCGGTCATCCCGCGCCGATCCCTTGTCCGGCCCCTTGTTCGGCGCCCTCACCGGCGCCCTGACCCGCGCTCTGATCGGCGCCCTGACCGGCCCCCTCGCCGGACCCGGCGTTCTCGGCGAGGGTCTCGTCCAGCGCCTCGAACGTGTCCGGCCGGGGCAGCGTGGACCAGCGGTCGACGGGCCAGACGATCACCGACGCACGGCCCACCACGTGGTCTGTGGGTACAGCACCGCCGCCGGGCTCGTTCTGGTGCTCGCGCGAGTCGCGGGAGACCCCGCGGTGGTCGCCCATCACCCACACGTGGTCCTCGGGCACCTTCACCGGACCGAACGCCCGGTGCTCGGGGATGCTGCCGGGGAAGAGGTAGGGCTTCTCCTGCAGGGGTTCGCCGTTGACCAGGACGCGGTTCTGCTCGTCGCAGCACTGCACGGTGTCGCCGGGCACCCCGATGACGCGCTTGATGTAGTCGCGGCCGTTGGGTGCGAGCCCGAACTGCTGGCCGACCCAGTTGAACACGCGGGCCACGGGGTTGGCCGACTCGTCGGGCTGGACCATGGACGGCCCCTCGTCCCAGGACCCCTCGCCGTTGAATACGACGACCTCGCCGCGCTTGATCTCGCGTACCTGGTACACCAGCTTGTTCACGATCACCCGGTCGCCGATGAGCAGCGTGTTCTCCATCGACCCCGAGGGGATGTAGAAGGGCTGGGCGATCCAGGTCCGGATGACGAAGGCCAAGACGAGCGCGATGGCGATCAGGATCGGGAGTTCCTTCCAGAAGGACCCCGACTTCTGCGCCTTCTCGTCCGTGCTCTCCCTCTTGGCGTTCATCGAACCCCCGCTCTCGGCCGCGTCGGCCTCACCGGCTGCACCGGCCGTCTCATGGGCACCGCCCCGACACGACTCTGGCTCCCCCGCGCGGGCGCGCGGGGGAGCCAGGGCAGTCGGACCGGGTCCCCCAGGTGGGACCGACAGCGTCGATCACCCCACCGGAGGCCGTGTCTTCTTTGGTCATCGGAACCGAAGCCTATCCGAGCGCGGCGCTGCGTGTCGGTTAAGCCACAGCCGAGATGCGATACGCCGCGTAATCGATCCGCGACCGGCGGCCTAGCGGCGCTCGGGGATGCGGGCGGCCTTGCCGCGCAGGTTGCGCAGGTAGTACAGCTTGGCCCGGCGGACGCGCCCGCGAGAGACGATCTCGAACTTCTCGATCACCGGGCTGTGCACCGGGAAGGTGCGCTCCACGCCCACGCCGTAGCTGATCTTGCGGACAGTGAACGTCTCGCGGTTGGCGGCTCCCTGGCGCCGGATCACGACACCCTTGAAGACCTGGACACGGGAGCGGTTCCCCTCGGTGACGCGCACGTGCACGTTCAGCGTGTCGCCCGGGCGGAAATCGGGAATGTCCGAGCGCAGTTGGGCCTTCTCAATTTCCTGAATAGCGGTGTGCATCTCAGCGTTTCCTCATCGATTGCGCGCCGCGGCGACGGACAGTGCGGTTCGCGCGGGCGGATCTGCTGCTGGGGTCTTACGGTGAGCCTCTGCCGGGTCTGCGCGGGCGCGAGCGGTGAGACGGCGGCATGCGAACAACGCGCGACGGCAGGGGCAACTCCCCCAGTCTGCCACACGTTGAGACCCGGTTTGTAACCGATCCCTAAGGCCGGTGCCCCGGCCCGTCCCCGGTCGGGCCGGGATGGACGGGCCGGGACCGGGCCTGTACCGGCCCTGCGCACGCTTCCGCAGCCCGTGCGGCCCCCGAGGAGCCTCCCCGGCGGACACGGCGGACACGGCGGACACACGGCGAGCGCGCTCAGCGGCCGCGCCCGCCCGGCGCACCCGCTAGGCACACGCAGGCAAGCGGCACCGCCCGCCGGCCGCCCGGCCCCTCGGCCATGCCGCCGGCCCGCCGGCCCATCGCCGGCTACTGCGGAGACAGCCGCTCCAGCAGCTCCAGCAGCAGCTCGCGGTCGCTGCGCTCCAGCTCGTGCAGACGCCGGGCGGCCAGCTCCCGCAGCAGCTCGGGGCGGTTGCGCGCCGTCTTGCGCAGCGCCTCATGGCGCCGCCAGCGGTCCACCGCGCCGTGGTCTCCCGACAGCAGCACCGGCGGCACCTCCTGGTCGCGCCAGTGCGCCGGCTTGGTGTAGACGGGGCCTTCCAGCAGGTGCTCCATGGCTCCGGCGGCGAAGGAGTCCTGCACCGCCGACTCCGCGTTGCCCAGCACGCCGGGCAGCAGCCGCGACACGGTCTCGACGATGACCAGCGTGGCCGACTCGCCGCCGGCCAGCACGTAGTCGCCGATGCTCAGCTCCTCCACCGGCATGCGCCGCTCGGCGTCGGCGACCACCCGGGCGTCGATGCCCTCGTAGCGACCGCAGGCGAACACGAGCCACGGTTCATCCGACAGCCGCTTGGCGCGCTCCTGCGTGAAGGGGGTGCCGCTGGGGGTGGGCAGCACCAGCCTGGGCGGGGCGCCGGCGCCGCCGGCCACCGCGTCCAGGGCCTCGCCCCAGGGCTGGGGCTTCATGACCATGCCCGGGCCGCCGCCGTAGGGGGTGTCGTCGACCGTGTTGTGCCGGTCACGGGTCCAGGACCGCAGGTCGTGCAGTCGGATGTCGAGGATGCCCGCCGCACGCGCCTTGCCGATGAGCGACAGCTCCAGCGGCGCGAAGTAGTCGGGGAAGATCGTGATGATGTCGATGCGCATAGGTGTGCGAGGGCTCCCGGCGGCGGTTCCGGCGAGCGGCCGCCGGCGGTGCGGTAGTGGTCCGGATACGGGCGGGGGGCTGCGGGCTGCCGGACGCGGGGACTGCGGGGCGCACCGGCGCCCTCCCGTGCGCGGCGGTCAGCCGCCCAGTTCCAGTAGGCCGGGCGGCGGGTCGATCACCAGGCGGCCGGAGCCGGTGTCCACCTCGGGCACGAGGTCGCGCACGAAGGGCACCAGCACCTCGGGGCCGTCCGCGCGCGTGATCACCAGCACGTCCTGGGCGTTGTGCAGCACGTCGGCGACGGTGCCCACCTCGGCGCCGTCGGAGGTCTCGGCGCGCAGCCCGATGAGCTCGTGGTCGTTGAACTCGTCGGGGTCCTGCACCGGCGGCACGTCCTCGGACGCCACCAGCAGGGTGGTCCCGCGCAGCCCTTCGGCGGCGGTGCGGTCGCCGATCCCCGTGAAGCGGACCAGCAGCCGACCGGAGTGCCTGCGCGCCGACGCGACGGTGAGCGGACCGGCATCGGCGGGGTCGGTCTGCAGGAGGGACCCGGGCGCGAAGCGCGACTCGGGGTCGTCGGTGCGCACGTCCACGGCCACATCGCCACGGATCCCGTGGGCGCGGCCGATCCGGCCGACTACGAGACGCATCGTCCTCCTGCGTTCATGGGCGGGCGCGCGGGAAGAGGCCGCGCACACGGCGACGCCGCGCCGCTCCGCCGGAGCGGCGCGGAGGCCCCGGCCGCGACCGGGCCGCCCGCGCGTGCGGGCGTGCGGTCGCGGGCCGGGACCGGCGCTCAGCGCACTTCGTTCAGGTCCAGCAGGTCGACGCGGACGTAGCGACCGCCCGCGAGCGAGCCGACGACGGTGCGCAGCGCCTTGGCGGTGCGCCCGTTGCGGCCGATGACCTTCCCGAGGTCGTCGGGATGGACCCGGACTTCGAGCACCTTGCCCTTGCGGAGCCTGCGGGCTCTCACCTGGACATCGTCGGAGTTCACGACGATGCCCCGAACCAGGTGCTCAAGCGCCTCTTCCAGCACGTCAGGCCTCGCCCTCAGGCTCCGTGGTCGTGTTTTCGCCGGTGGCCTCGGTCTTCTCGGCCTTCTCGGACTTCTTCTCCGAGCCGGAGGACTTCTTGGACTTCCCGCCGCCCTTGGTGGACTCGTTGTCCGGAAGCACGAGCTCCTTGAGCACGGCCTGGAAGGCCGCTTCCTCGGCTTCCTTGTCCTTGGGCTCGGCGACCTTGATCGGCGCCGGCTCCGGCAGCCCCTTGAACCGCTGCCAGTCACCCGTCAGCTTCAGGATGGTCATGACCGGGCCGGTGGGCTGCGCCCCCACGGAAAGCCAGTGCTGCGCCCGCTCCGAGTTCACCTCGATGAAGCTCGGCTCCTCCTTCGGGTGGTACTTCCCGATCTCCTCGATGGCTCGGCCATCGCGCTTGGTGCGGGCGTCGGCGACGACGATTCGGTACTGCGGCGCACGGATCTTCCCCATACGCTTGAGTTTGATCTTGACAGCCACGGGTGTGGTATCTCCCAGTTGCGATGCGAGTGCCCGTCATCGCGCCGCGTGGGGATGCGGCGGAGTGTTCAGGCGGGGACGTTAGGTGCCCGGGCTAGTTAGAGGGCCGACCCGCAGCACCGTTAGTCGTTAACCCATTGTGCCAGACCCCGGGGTGCGCGTTGCGCTTCACGGAGGCGTTCGGCGCGTCCGCTCGCATGAGAGGCGTCTCATCGCCCGGCGCAGTCGGCCGCGCCGCCGTCCGCAGCCGCCGCGAATCCGCCCCGCGCCCGGCTCGGCGCAGGTCGCGGGGCGGTTTTGCGCCGCTCCTCGGGCGGCGTGGCCGCTACTTCTTGGGCAGCTTGAAGTTCGAGAGGTCGGGCATGGAACCACCGCCGAGCCCCGGGGGCAGTTGACCGCCGCCACCCAGGCCGGGAGGAAGCTGGGGCGGCGGCTGCTGGTCGCCGCCCTCTTCGCGGCGGCGCTCGCGCTCGGCCTGGCGCTCGGCCTCCTGCTCCTTGGCCTTGAGCGGGTTGCCGCTGCGCTGCTTGCCCTTCTTGGTCTTCTTCGCCTGGGCCTTGGCCTTCTTGCGGTTACCGCCTCCGCCGGGCATACCGGGCATCCCCGGCATACCCCCGCTGTTCTTCATCTGGCGCATCATCTTCTGCGCCTCGAAGAAGCGGGTGACCAGTCCGTTGACGTCGCTGACCTGGGTGCCCGAGCCGTTGGCGATGCGCAGCCGGCGCGAGCCGTTGATCATCTTGGGATTGCCGCGCTCGGCCGGGGTCATCGACCGGATGATCGCGGTGACGCGGTCGAGGTCCTTCTCGTCGACGCCGCTGATCTGGTCGCGCATCTGCGCCATGCCCGGCATCATGCCGAGCAGGTTGCTGATGGGCCCCATCTTGCGCAGCATGCCCATCTGCTGCAGGAAGTCGTCGAGGGTGAAGTCGTCGTCGGAGGCCAGCGTGCTGGCCATCTTGGCGACCTCGTCCTCTTCGAACGTGCGCTGCGCCTGCTCGATCAGGGTGAGCATGTCGCCCATGTCGAGGATGCGCGAGGCCATCCGGTCGGGGTGGAAGAGGTCGAAGTCCTCGAGCTTCTCGCCGGTGGAGGCGAACATGATCGGCCGGCCGGTGATGTGCCGGATCGACAGCGCGGCACCGCCGCGGGCGTCGCCGTCGAGCTTGGTCAGCGCCACCGCGTCGTAGCCGACGCCGTCAAGGAACGCCTGCGCGGTGTTCACCGCGTCCTGGCCGATCATCGCGTCGACGACGAACAGGACCTCGTCGGGGCTGACCGCGTCGCGGATGTCGGCGGCCTGCTGCATCATCTCGCTGTCGATGCCCAGGCGGCCGGCGGTGTCGATGATGACGACGTTGTGGTTGTTGTGCTTGGCCTGCTCGATCGAGGCGCGCGCCACCTCGACGGGGTCGCCCACGCCGTTGCCGGGCTCGGGTGCGAACACCGGAACCCCGGCACGCTCGCCCACCACCTGGAGCTGGGTGACGGCGTTGGGGCGCTGGAGGTCGGCGGCGACCAGCAGCGGGGTGTTGCGCTCCCCCGCCAGCCAGCGCCCGAGCTTGCCCGCCAGCGTGGTCTTGCCCGAGCCCTGCAGACCGGCCAGCATGATGACGGTCGGAGGGTTCTTGGCGAAGCGCACCTCGCGGGTCTCGCCGCCGAGGATCTCGATGAGTTCGTCGTTGACGATCTTGATGACCTGCTGCGCCGGATTCAGCGCCTTGGAGACCTCGGCCCCCTGGGCGCGCTCCTTGATCCGCGCGATGAACGCACGGACCACGGGCAGCGCGACGTCGGCCTCCAGCAGCGCGAGACGGATCTCCCGCGCGGTCGCGTTGATGTCCTCCTCGGACAACCGCCCCTTGCCGCGCAGCGAGGAGAAGACCGAGGTCAGCCGGTCGGAAAGCGTCTCGAACACGAGTGTGGCCAGTCCTTCGTATTGGGAGTGGCTTCCTAGGTTACCTGCCGGGACGCGCCGCGCGCGCCCCGGCGGGGACGCGTTCGCGGCGCCCGGTCGGCGCTCAGTTGCCGCCGGACTCCTCGGCGGCGGGGGACTCCGAGGCGCCGGCCGACGGCGTGGAGCCGTCGGCGGCGGCGTCGCGCTCCTCCTCGATGGCGGAGACCAGTGCACTGCGGGCGTCGCCGCTGAGCGCGCTCGTGGACAGCTGGGCGTCGCCGCTCATCTCGTAGCTCACCGGCGAGGAGCTGGGAGCGAGGTTGAAGTCCACGCCGCAGGAGAGGTCGACGGTGCCGCCCGACTTGAGGGTCCCGGAGTCGTTGCACTTCTTGGAGCCGAGCTCGTCGTTGGACACCTTGGCGTCCATGCGCACGGTGACGCTCAGGTCGCCGCCCCCGCCGTTGTCGGTGGACGAGGAGTCGTCCTTGACCGTGCCGGAGACGGTGCAGGAGCCGCCGGTCTCGCAGTCCAGGCTCAGCTGCTCGTTCCAGTTGACGGGCATGCGCGCGTCGGGCGCGCCCTTCAGCTCGCCGTTGGCCACGGTGAGCACGTCCTCGTAGAGCGTCTGGACGTCGCCGGTCTCGGGGGCGGTGAAGTCCAGCCGGGTGCGGGGTCCGGATTCGGCGCCCTCGGGGGTCAGCTCCTCGACCTCGGCGCGCAGCAGCTCGCCGGACTCCTCGCCGATCCAGACCCGGCTGTTGCCGCTGCCCTGCAGGTCGACCCGGTAGGCGGTGGTGCCGTCGAGGTTCTCCAGCTTGGCCTTGCCCCCGCTGGGGGCCATGCCGCTGAGGATGTCGGCCAGCGCGTCCGGCGCGAGCGTGGCGGCCGGGTCGATGCCGAGCTGGCTGCCGCTGATACGCACCCAGCTGCCGTCGTACTCGTCGGAGTCGGGGTTGGCGATGCTCTTGTCGAGCCAGAACTCGCTGGGCGCGCTGGCGAAGAGCTTGCCGTCGGCCTGCACGACCTCGGCCTCGTTCTCGTTGGTCTGCACCGTGCCGCTGGTGGTGCCCCCACTGGTGGTGGTCAGCGAAACGTCGCTGACCACGCTGTTCTTGGTCTCGGAGACCTGCCCCTGCACCGCCACGGCGGGCTGGTCGCGCAGGGTGTCCAGCGCCGACTCCAGAAGCGGGGCCGCATCGACCGGGGTGGGCGAGGGCGAGGGCTCCTCGCCGCCGCCCGGGCGGAACTCGCTGAGGTCGATGGAGCAACCGGACGCGCCGATCACGACAGCGGCCGCCGCCGCGGCGGACGTCAGGAGTCCGCGCGATCGACGTGTAGTGGGTTGAACCGGCGACATCTTGCCTCCTGCCCCCTGGGGTGGGGTGCACGTGTGTCTGCGGAACTGGCCTGAATGGATGGGACGCGCGGGCCGCCGATTCGGCTCCGGGCACGTACTCGCAGGAGAGCTCGGGACTGCACGGGAGGCGGGCAGGGGCCGCGGCGCATGATCCGGCGCCCTCCTGGTTGCCGCACAAGCGTACCCAACCCGCCGGTGCTGCGAAGCGGCGCCGACCGCCTGCCGATCATAGCGAAGTGGCCGGTCCCGGCCGCGGAGGCCGGTGTGCGCGGGCGAGCGCGCACCGCAGCCGCACCTCCCCGCGCCGGCGCGGGTGAGGCAGCCCACGCCCGGCGCACACCTGGGCCGACGGGGAAGGTTCCCCGCCGGCCCGGCCGTCACCTCACGGCATGTCGTCTGGCTCGGCCGCACCGCCTCGACGTTGAGCCGGAATCAGGACCGCGCCTGCTGTGAGGCCACCTCCTCGCCCGGAGGCGTCGGCGAGGAGGGCTCGGCGCCTTCGAACTCGTCGTCCAGTTCGTCGAAGGCGTAGGCGGTCTCGGCGTGCAGCTCGGCGTCGAGTCCGTTGGTCTCGACGTGCTCCGGGATGCGGAAGCCCATGACCAGGTCGATGATCTTGGCGATGACGTAGGTGACGACGAACGAGTAGACCAGGACGCCCACCACGCCGATCGACTGCACGGCCAGCAGGCCCGCGTTCCCGCCGTAGAGGAGCCCCGCCGAGCCGTTCGCCGAGGAGGCGGCCAGCAGGCCGATCAGCAGCGAGCCGATGATGCCGCCGACCATGTGGATGCCGACCACGTCCAGGGCGTCGTCGTACTTGAACTTGTACTTCCAGCTGATGGCGTAGGCGCAGACGGCACCGGCGATCAGGCCCAAGGCGACCGAGCCCAGCGGCGTGAGGTCGGCCGCGGCCGGGGTGATGGCGACCAGGCCCGCGACGGCGCCGGAGGCGAAGCCCAGCGCTGTGGCCTTGCCGTAGCGGATGCGCTCGACCAGCATCCACGCCCCGGTGGCGGCTGCCGTGGCGACCTGGGTGTTGAGCAGCGCGAGGGCGGCGGTGCCGTCGGCGGCGTAGGCGGAGCCGGCGTTGAAGCCGAACCAGCCGAACCACAGCAGGGCCGCGCCCAGGAGCACGAAGGGCAGGTTGTGCGGGCGCATGGACTCCGAACCGAAGCCCTTGCGGCGGCCCAGCACGAAGGTGAGCGCGAGCGCGGCCGCGCCGGCGTTGATGTGGACCGCGGTACCGCCGGCGAAGTCGACGACGCCGTAGCCGCCGATGTCCAGGCCGCCGATCCAGCCGTCGCCCCACACCCAGTAGGCCACCGGCGAGTACACCAGGACCGACCAGAGCGGCACGAAGAGCAGCCAGGCGCCGAACTTCGCGCGGTCGGCGATGGCTCCGCTGATGAGGGCCACGGTGATGACCGCGAACATCATCTGGAAGGCGACGTCGAGCAGCACCGGGATGCCGCCGTCGACGTCGCTGATGAGCCCGGTCACGCCGAGGAACCCGAGGCCGCCGACGAGCGGGCCGGCCGTGTCGTAGGCCAGCGAGTATCCGACGACCACCCAGACCACGCTGACGACGGCGATGCTCGCGAAGCTCATCAGCATCATGTTCAGCACGCTCTTGGCCCGGGACATGCCTCCGTAGAAGAACGCCAGGCCGGGCGTCATCAGCATCACCAGCGCGGAGGAGATCAGCAGCCACGCCGTGGTGCCGCTGTCGATGCCTTCCATTGTGTCGCCTCCATAGATCGGGCGGGGGATCGCGTTCGTCCGAGGGATGGATCGGCGAGCACGTCATCGGGCTCGGCGAAGATCACCACGACCGCCACCTTCGGATCCGCGTGTTTCCCGGCGCGGCCAGGTGTGTTGCACCGGCGTAAAGAGATGGGCCGAGGTGTTACGGGATGGTGAACCGACAGGTCGTAACGGTCGTGAAGCGCCGTTGCGGTTACGACACGCGCACGCGCGGCGCCGGTCGGCGTGCGGACCGTCGTTAAGAACGCGCTAGGCCCCGGCTGAAGCGGCGTGCTGTGGGGAATGGTGGCAGTGCGCACATCCAGCCGCTCGAACGGACGCGAAGAGCGATGCTCAAGGCCGAAGAGAGTCCGCGGGACCCGCCCGCGGGCACCGCAGAGGGGTACGCGGCGCCGTCCCGGACGGCCGACCGCGTCCCGGCGGCCCATGCGCCGACCCCCGAGCACGCGGGAAGCGCGGCGCGTCCGATCTGACGCGCACGGCGCGGCGCCCCGAAGCGCCGCGTCCTCTCCCGGCCGTGCCGTCGGCGACGGGTCGATCCTTCGGCGCGGCGCCGGTCGGCCCCCGCCCGCCTTCGGTACCGGAGGCGTGCCGACTGCCCGGCCCCGCCCGCCGCGGCCCGCACACGGACCGACCGACCGCACCGGGCGGCCGGCGGTACCGATCGCTGCGGCCCGCACCGGCGTTCCGGCGCGCTAAGCGCACACGGCGCACCTTCGGCGGACCGGCCCGTTCGGCGGCCGCCGCCCGCCCCGCCACCCCTCCGATGCGTGCTGCGCACCGGCGGCAGCGGGGTGCGGTGCTCCCGCGCCGCGGCGCGCCGGCCGCCTGCACCGCCCTCACGGGAACGACCATGCGGTTCCCGGTGTCCGAGCCGGGAACCGGTGGCCAGCGCAGAATCGAGACATGCCATGACCGCTCATCCCCTACCGGTCATCAGCTGCACAGGGCTGACCAAGAGCTACGGGCGCCACCGCGCCCTTTCGGGAGTCGACCTGGCCGTCGCGGAAGGCGACGTCTTCGGCTTCCTCGGTCCCAACGGGGCCGGCAAGACCACCACGATCCGGGTACTGCTGGACCTCATCCGCCGCGACGCGGGCGAGGTCACCCTGCTCGGCGGCGACCCCCGCCGCGAGGGGGTGCGTCTGCGCCGCGACATCGGCTACCTGCCGGGAGAGCTGCCCATGACCAGCAGGCGCCCGGCCCGGGAACTGCTGTCGTTCCTGGGGCACCTGCGCGGCGGCGTCGACCGGCGCGAGATCGACGCGCTGGCAAAGCGCTTCGATCTGGACCTGAACCGGCCGGTACGCGGCCTGTCCAAAGGCAACAAGCAAAAGGTCGGCCTCGTGCAGGCGTTCATGCACCGGCCACGGCTGCTGATCCTCGACGAGCCCACCAGCGGCCTGGATCCGCTGCTGCAGCAGGAGTTCCTGAACCTGGTGCGCGAGGTCCGCGAGGACGGCCGCACGGTGTTCATGTCCTCGCACGTCCTCAGCGAGGTCCAGGACGTCGCCGACCAGGCGGCGATCATCCGCGCCGGGCGGATCGTCGCACTGGAGGACATGGACGACCTGCGGGAGCGGGCGCTGCGCCGGGTCACGCTGACCTTCGCCGCGCCGGTCGACGCCGCGGAGTTCGCCCGGCTCGACCACGTGCGCGACGCGTCCGCGGACGGCACCACCCTGACCTGCACGGTCGAGGGCAGCCCCGACGCGCTGGTCAAGGCGGCGGCGGCGCACACGGTGCTCGGGCTCACCAGTGAGGAGCCGGACCTGGAGGAGCTGTTCTTCACCCACTACAACAACGGCCGCGGCACCGGGCCGCAGGAGGAGGGCTCCGATGCTGCTGCATGACATCTTCGGCAGGTTCCTGATGGACAGCCGGCGCGGGATCGTCGGCTGGATGATCGGCGTCGGCGCGGTGACCGCGCTCTACAGCTCCTTCTGGCCGTCGATGCGCGAGACCGACGAGGCGATGCAGGCCTTCGTCCAGCAGATGCCCCAACTCGCCGAGTCCATGGGCTGGAGCGACCTGTCCACGGCCGAGGGCTACCTGGGCAGCACCGTGTTCGGCCTGCTGACGCCGATCCTGGTCACCATCGCCGCGATCGCCGTCGGCACCCGCGCCGTGGCCGGCGAGGAGGAGGAAGGCGGCCTGGAGCTGGTACTGGCCCACCCGGTCAGCCGCTACCGGGTGATCCTGCAGCGCTTCGCCGCGCTTGCGGTGTTCGTCGCTCTGCTGGGCGCGACCGTCTGGGTGGTGCTGGTGGCGCTGGGCCCCGCACTCGACCTCGGCATCGCGGTGGCGAGGATCGCCGCTGCGGCACTGGCCACGGCGCTGATCGGGTTCAGCTACGGAGCGGCGGCGCTGGCCCTCGGCGCGATCACCGGTCGGCGGGCCTACGCGATGGGTGGTGCCGCCGTGCTGGCGGTGGTGGGCTATCTGGGCAACACCTTCGCGCTGCAGCAGGAGCAGCTGGAGTGGCTGCGGTTCCTCTCGCCCTTCTACTACGCGCTCGACCCCGAGCCGCTGGTCAACGGGGTCGACGCCGGATACACCGCGGTGCTGGCGGCGATCCCGCTGGTGCTGGCGGCGCTGGGCACCGCCGTGTTCGCCCGGCGCGACGTCCTGGTCTAGCGGGGTCGGCCGACCGGGCCCCGGTCGGCCGTGCCGCCGACGACGGCCCCGGTACCGCCGGTCGGGCGGTACCGGGGCCTCACTACTCGGTCCCCGCGCCTTCCGGACCGCCTTCGAGGATCGCGTCGACGAACGCCTCGGGGTCGAAGGGCGCCAGGTCGTCGGGCCCCTCGCCCAGGCCGACGAGCTTGACCGGCACGCCCAGCTCGCGCTGGACCTGGATCACGATGCCGCCCTTGGCGGTGCCGTCGAGCTTGGTGAGCACGATGCCGGAGATGTTGACCACCTCGGCGAAGACCCGCGCCTGGCGCAGGCCGTTCTGCCCGGTGGTGGCGTCCAGCACCAGCAGCACGTCGTCGACCCGGCTCTTCTTCTCGATGACGCGCTTGACCTTGCCGAGCTCGTCCATCAGCCCGGTCTTGGTGTGCAGGCGGCCGGCGGTGTCGACGATGACCGTGTCGGCGCCGTCGTCCACGCCCCGCGCGACCGCCTCGAAGGCCACGCTCGCCGGGTCGGCGCCCTCGTCCCTGCGCACGACGGGCGCGCCGACGCGCGAGCCCCAGGTCTCCAGCTGGTCGGCCGCGGCGGCGCGGAAGGTGTCGGCCGCGCCCAGCACCACACTGCGGCCGTCTCCCACCAGCACCCGGGCGAGCTTGCCGGTCGTGGTGGTCTTGCCGGTGCCGTTGACCCCGACGACCATGACGACCGCGGGCGCTCCGGGGTGCGGTTCGGTGTGCACGACCCGGTCCTGGTCGGTGTCGATCTGGGCGAGCAGCTCCTCGCGCAGCAGGCCCCGCACCTCCTCGGGCGTGCGGCTGCCCAGCACCTTGACCTTGGTACGCAGGCTGTCGACGATCTGCGCCGCCGAGGTCACGCCGACGTCGGCGGTGATCAGCGTGTCCTCGATCTCCTCCCACGCGGACTCGTCGAGCTTGTCCGCCGACAGAAGGCTCAGCAGGCCCTGGCCGAAGGCGTTCTGCGAGCGCGCGAGGCGGGCGCGCAGCCGCACCAGGCGCCCCGCCGACGGCGGCGGGGTCTCGATCTCGGGTACGGCCGGCGCCTCGGCTTCGGCCAGCGCTGCGGTACCGGGGGCGCGCTCCCGCTCCCCGGTCTCCTCGTCGGGCTCCGCCGTCGCCGTGCCCGCGGCGCCGCCCTCGCGCTCCCCGGCCGGGGGCTCCGGCGGGGTCTCCGTGCGCCGCGGCCGGATCAGGAACGCGCCGCCGACCACCAGGAGGGCGACGACGAAGATGATTACGGCGAAGATCGTGTAGTCCATCAGTCTCCTAGCGTGTGTGTGCGCCCTGGAAGCCGATGCCGCGCTCAAGCCTCGGACCGGGGAGGAGCCACAACGGCTTCCAGTCTCCCAGACCACCCCTTGCGATCAGGTCACGCGCCGGTGTCTCAGCCGGCTCTGTTGCGTGTCGTCCGCAGGATGAACACGAAGAACGGGGCGCCCAGGAACGCGGTCACCACGCCCAGCGGAAGCTCGGCGGGCGCGATCAGGGTGCGGGCGGCGATGTCCACCAGGATCAGGAACGCCGCGCCGGTCAGCAGCGACATGGGAAGGATCATCCGGTACCCGGTGCCCACCAGGCGCCGGACGATGTGCGGCACGACGATGCCCACGAAACCGATCAGGCCGCTGACCGAAACCGCCGCCGCGGTGGCCAGCGACGCCGCGGCGATCACCAGGATCCGCGCGCCGGTGGCGTTCAGCCCCAGGCTGAGCGCCTTCTCGTCGCCGAGGGCCAGCAGGTCGAGCAGATATCCGCAGCCCAGCAGCACCAGCACGCTCACCGCGGCATAGGGAGCGATCATCGCCACGTCGTCCCAGCCGCCGCGGCCGAGCCCGCCCATCATCCAGGCGTAGATGAGGCGCAGGTCCTCGACCCGGATCATCTGCACGAGGTTCTGCCCGGCCGAGAGGAAGGACGATACCGCCACTCCGGCCAGCACCAGGGTGGTCGTGCCGCTGCCGCCGGCGATGGTGCCCAGTGCGTAGGCGGCGGCCACCCCCGCCAGTGCGCCGGCGAAGGCCGCCACCGGCACGAGGGCGCGCGGCGAGTCCAGTAGTTGGGGGCCGAAGGCCAGCACGAGGGTCGCGCCCAGGCCGGCGCCTCCGGCCGCGCCCAGCAGGAACGGGTCGGCCAGCGGGTTGCGGAAGACGCCCTGATAGGCGGCGCCGGCGCTGGCCAGCAGCCCGCCCACCAGCGCGCCAACCACGACGCGGGGCAGCCGCAGCTCGACGAGCACCGCCTCCTGGAGCCCGCTCAGCGGCGAGTCGACCGAGGTGAACGGCAGCCGCCCCAGCAGCGCCCCGGCGATGTCGAGAGGGCTGATGGACGCGGCGCCGGCGGCCACGCCCATCAGCGCGCTGACGGCCAGCAGCACCAGCCCCAGCGGCGGCCACAGCCAGGCCGCCCGCTTCCTGCTCACCCGCGCTACCCCTCCTGGGCGGCGGCGGTCAGGGCCTCGGAGACGCTTTCGGCCAGACCGACCACGCGCGGCCCCCAGCGCGACGAGACGTCGGGGTCGAGGCGGACGATGTCGTCGTTGCGTACGGCCGTGATCTCGTCGAAGGCCGGCCGGTTGCTCACGGCCCGTACGGCGCCCTCGCCCCCGTAGGCCAAGAAGATCAGGTCCGGGTTCCGCTCGACGACGTACTCCGAGGACAACTGGGGGTATCCCCCGGCCGTGTCCTCTGCGGAGTCGGCGATGTTCTGCACGCCGAAGCGGTCGTAGAGTTGGCCGATGAACGTGTCGGAGGTGGCCGAGTACATGCCCTCGTCCAGCTCGTGGTAGATGCTCAGGTCGGCGTCGCCGATCTCGTCGGCGGTCTGCTCGGCGATCTCGTCCACCTGCGACTTCACCCGGTCGGCGACCTCGTCGCCCTTCTCCGGGTGGCCGGTGGCCCTGCCGAGCATGCGCATCTGCCCGTAGGCCTCGTCCAGGGTGGTGGCGGCGGGGATCAGCAGCACCGGGACGTCCACCGTGCGCAGCTGCTCCGCGGCTTCCGCGGCGTCGCGGGCGAGCACTACCAGGTCGGGGTTGTACTCGCTGACGGCCTCGACACTGGGGGTGAACCCGGACAGGTCGGTGGTGGGGGCGTTCTCGGGGTGGTTCGAGTACTCGTCGGCCGCGACGACGTCGTCTCCGGCGCCGACGGCGAAGAGCATCTCGGTGGCCGTGGGCGACAGCGAGACGATGCGCTTCGGCGGGGATTCGAGGGTGACCTCGCCGGTGGCGTCCTCGACCGTGACGGGGAAGCCGCCTTGGCCGCCGGAGGCCTGGTCGTCCTGGCCGGAGTTCTGCGGGCCGCCGCAGGCGGAGAGCGTGAGTGCCGCCAGCAGCAGTGCTGCGGGCAGGCGGCGTGCGCTTGGCACGGGGCTCCTTCAGGGGTCTCGGTGGGCGCGGTGGAGAGGCGGAGCCCGCGCGCGGCGCGGTGCGGTCCGCCCTCCCGCGAGGACAGTGGGCCGCGGCACCGCGGAGGCGGCCTGGCTCACCCGCCCGCCGGCGGGTCTCACAGTTGCGGGGCAGCGCCGGGTTCGCGGGCCGGCCGGGCCGGTCCCGCACCGGACTTCGCTCGCACGGTGCCGTTGCCCTGCGGGTTCGCACCGCAGAGCACTTTGTCCAGTTTAGTCGCATTCAACGGCGGCTCTCCGCGCGGGGTGTCGACCCATCGGCGACCTGCACCGACGCGGACCCCGGAGCGGCCGGACCGCCGGAGCGGCGCCGACCCGTCGGCGGCGGTCTCAGGGGCCCGGTACGGCGCGGTCGAGCTTCTGGCTGATGACCTGGGAGATCCCGTCGTTCTGCATGGTCACGCCGTAGAGCGCGTCGGCGGCCTCCATGGTGCGCTTCTGGTGCGTGATGACGATGAGCTGGGACGACTCCCGCAGCTCATCGAAGATCACCAGTAGCCGCTGCAGGTTGGTGTCGTCCAGCGCCGCCTCGACCTCGTCCATGACGTAGAACGGCGACGGCCGGGCCTTGAAGATCGCGGCGAGGAACGCCACGGCCGTCAGGGACCGCTCGCCGCCGGAGAGCAGCGACAGCCGCTTGACCTTCTTTCCGGGCGGGCGGGCCTCGACCTCGATACCGGTGACGAGCATGTCGCCGGGCTCGCTGAGTACCAGGCGGCCCTCGCCGCCGGGGAACAGGCGGCCGAAGATCTGCGCGAACTCCCGCTCGACGTCGGCGAACGCGGCCGAGAACACCTCCTGCACGCGCGCGTCGACCTGTTCGACCACGTCGAGCAGGTCCCGCTTGGTCTTCTTCAGATCCTCCAGCTGGGCGCTGAGGAAGGCGTGGCGCTCCTCCAGCGCCGCGTACTCCTCCAGCGCCAGCGGGTTGATCTTGCCGAGCTGGTTGAGCTTGCGCTCGGCCGCGCGGGCGCGCTTCTCCTGGACCTCGCGCACATAGGGCACGGCGACCGCCTCGTCCTCCTGGGCGTCGGAGGGCGGCGGCACCGGCACCCGGGGACCGTACTCGGCGACGAGCACGGAGACCTCGACGCCCATCTCGTCGACGGCCTTGGTCTCCAGCTGCTCCAGGCGCATCTTGCGCTCGGCGCGCGCGACCTCGCTGCCGTGGACCACGTTGACCAGCTTCTCCAGCTCCACCGACAGCTCGCGCACCCGGGCGCGCACCGTCTTGAGCTCGGCGTCGCGGGCCGCGCGCTCCTCCTCGGCCCGGTTGCGCCGGGCGTCGGCGTCGGCCAGCGAGTGCTCGATGCGCTCCAGCGCCCGCGCCGCCGACTCGGCCACCGCCTCGGCGACGCGCGACTGGCTGCGCCGCCGGGCGCGCCGCTCGGCGGGCCGGCGGCGGGCCTCCCGCTCGGCCGCGGCCGACCGCACCAGCGCGTCGGCGCGCCCGGCGATCGAGCGCACCCGCTCCTCGGACGTGCGCACGGCCAGGCGGGACTCGGTCTCGGCCGCGCGCGCGGCGCGGGCCGCCTCGGACAGCTCGTCGCGGTGGCCGGTGTCGGGTTCGCCGTCGTCGACCGGCTCGGCTTCGGCCTCGCCCAGCCGGGCCTCCAGGGCCGCGAGGTCGTCGAGGTCGCTCTGCCGGCCGGCGGCGGCCTTGGCGGCGGCGGAGGTGTGCCGTTCGACCTCGGCGGCGGCCGCGCGGGCCTGTCCGCCGAGCCTGCCCAGTTGCTGGGCGACGTCGTTGCGCTGCTTGTCCGCGGCGCGGCGGCGCGCGGTGGCCTCCTCCAGGGCGGCGGCGAGCTCGGTGCGCTCGTCCTTGGCGGCGTCGAGGCGCTCGGCGGCCTCCTCGGCCGCGGCGGACGCGGCGTCGAGCCGCTCCGCGGCCTCGTCCACGGCCGCCTGCACTTCCAGCAGGCTGGGAGCGCTGGCCGAGCCGCCCTGCACCAGGCCGGCGCTGTAGAGGTCGCCTTCGGCGGTGACGGCGCGCAGCTCCGGCCGGGCGGACAGCAGCTCGCGCGCCTGGTCGGCGCCGGCGACCAGCACGACGCGGTCGAGCAGCGCGGTGACGGCGGGGCGCAGTGCCGCCGGCGGCGCCACCGCGTCGGCGGCGTAGCGCAGTCCGCCGGACAGCTCGGGCCAGTCCGCCCGCGGCGTGCCGCCGGGGCCGGCGGCCGCCACGACGACGCTCGCGCGTCCGGCGTCCTGCTCCTTCAGCAGCTCCACGGCCGCGCGGGCCGCGTCGGCGTCCTCGGCGGCGACGGCCTCCGACGCGGCGCCGAAGGCGGCCGCGACGGCGGTCTCGTGCCCCGCCTCGACCTCGACCAGCGCCGCCAGCGAGCCCATAAGGCCCGGCAGGCGCTCACGGGCCTCCAGCAGAGCGGCGGCACCGTCCTTGCGGCTCAGCCCTGTCTCCAAGGCCTCCTTGCGCGCGGCCAGGGCTGCGCGCTCGCGCTCGGCGGTGCGCTCGGCCTCGCGCAGCTCGTTGAGCCGGTCGTCCATCGCATCCAGGCGGCTCTTGGCCTCCTCCTGGGCGGTGTCGAGCTCGGCGTCGCCCTCGGCGAGACCGGCGGACTCCGCCTCGGCCGCCTCGTACTCCTCCTTGGCGGCCTCGGCGCGCTCACGGGCCTCGACGGCCGCGGCGTCAAGGCGCTCGACCTCGGCTTCGCTGGCAGCGAGCCTGCTGCGCAGCGCGTCGACGCGCCCGCGGAGCTTGGCCAGGCCCTCGCGGCGGTCGGCGGCGGCCCGGGCGGCGGCCGCGACGCGCTCCTCCTCGGCCTTGAGCGCCTCCTCCGCGGCGGTGCGCTCGGCGACGGCGCCCTCCAGGTTCTCCCGGGCGTCGTCGAGCCGGTACTGCAGCTCCTCCTCCTGGGCGCGGGCCTCCTCGGCCTCGCGCTCCAGTTCGGCGGGGTCGCGCCCGGAGCCCGCCTCCTCGGGCTCGGCGGCGAGGTTGCGGTGGCGCTCGGCCGCCAGCGAGGCGACGGCGTTGAGGCGCTCCTTGAGCCGGGACAACCCGTGGTAGGTGTCCTGGTGGCGGGCCAGCACCGGCGCGGCCTCGCCGGCCGCGGCGTCCAGCGTGGTCTCGCGCGCCTGGGCGTCGGCCAGCGCCTTCTCGGCGGCCTCGCGCCGGCTCCGCACGGCGGCCTCGTCGGCCTCCTCCTTCTCCAGGGCCTCGCGCAGGGTGACGATGTCGTCGGCGAGCAGCCGCAGCCGGGCGTCGCGCAGGTCGGCCTGGATGACGGCGGCCTTGCGCGCCAGCTCGGCCTGGCGGCCCAGGGGCTTGAGCTGGCGGCGCAGCTCGGAGGTGAGGTCGGTGACGCGGTCGAGGTTGCCCTGCATCGCGTCGAGCTTGCGCAGCGCCTTCTCCTTGCGCTTGCGGTGCTTGAGGATGCCCGCGGCCTCCTCGATGAGGGCGCGGCGCTCCTCGGGGCCGGCGTGCAGGACGGTGTCGAGCTGGCCCTGGCCGACGATGACGTGCATCTCGCGGCCGATGCCGGAGTCGCTGAGCAGATCCTGGATGTCGAGCAGGCGGCAGGTGTCGCCGTTGATGGCGTACTCCGAGCCGCCGTTGCGGAACATGGTCCGCTTGATGGTGACCTCGGAGTAGTCGATGGGCAGTGCGCCGTCGCTGTTGTCGATGGTGAGGCTGACCTCGGCGCGGCCCAGTGCGGCCCGGGAGGAGGTCCCGGCGAAGATGACGTCCTCCATCTTGCCGCCGCGCAGCGACTTGGCGCCCTGCTCGCCCATGACCCAGGCCAGCGCGTCGACCACGTTGGACTTGCCGGAGCCGTTGGGGCCCACGACGGTGGTGATACCGGGCTCGAAGCGCAGGGTGGTCGCCGAGGCGAAGGACTTGAAACCGCGCAGCGTGAGGCTCTTCAGGTACACGCCACCGGCCCCCTTACCTGTACGTTCGCCCGCCGCGCTCGCGCGACTCAGTGACCAAGGGTGCCATGAACCGGTGCGCCGCGTCCGCGCAACCGCCCCATGTCGGAGCGGGGCCGCACAGACGCGGAGGGGGATCCGGTGCGGGGTGGGCGTCGCCGCCCCCCAAAGGCGCGCCCCGTGCCGCCTGGGGCGGCTGGGACGCGCGGGTGGGATCGGCGGGGGCTCCGCTACACACGGTGCGGAGCGGCCGAGCGGCGTTGCCGCCGGGGGTTGCGCGATCAGGTTCCCGGGTAGACCGGGTCCAGGATCGCCGTCTGTCACTAGTTCGGGCCGGGGACGCTCGCCGCCCCTATGACACGCTAAGGGACGCCGGTCGAAGGGCGTCCCTGTTGTCGCGTCGCGTGTTCTCGCGGGGCTTCAGGCGAGCGCGGGCTCGCGATCGGTCGCCGGCACAGCGACATCGGTCACAGCCGCGGAGAGCTGGTCGTTTCGCGCCTGAAGCCGACTGATCTCGTCTTCGAGGTCACGTACTCGTTTCTGCAGCCGCCGCATCTCCTGAACCATCTGAGGGTCAGGACCTCCGACGTGGCCAAACAGAGCCTTCGCCATGATGTGGGTCCTCCACACTGAGTGACCAGATTCGATTCACGCCCATATGAGCTTCGGGAGCGCCAGAACTGCTCGGCTGCCCCCGGTTAAGGAAAGGCGCGCGGTCTGCTTTCCAGAGTCTCACCATGGGCGTTGCTGGTCAAGGTTGAACGAAACAGTTGGTTACGCACCGTAATCGGGCATATCACACCGCACGATCCGGCCAGGAACACCCCCGTGCGCGCATCCGATCGCCGATAACGGCGCCGGGACGGGTGCCCGCGAATCGCGTCGCGCCTCCAAGGATACTCATCGCTCGATGAATCCGGAGAAGGCGCCCCGTGGATTCTCCCATCTATCGACAACCCCCGCCACCTCTCCCGGCGTGTCGCCGCCGCGCAGCAGGGTGAGAAGCTCCTCACAGTGCTTGCGGGGCCCCTCGGCCACCACCTCGACCCTGCCGTCGTCCAGGTTGGTCGCCGCGCCGGTCAGCCCCAGCTCCAGGGCGCGCGCACGCACCCACCAGCGGAATCCGACGCCCTGCACACGGCCGCGCACCCATGCCGTCAGACGTGCCGCGGAGTCCTGTTCGGCGTCCACGCAACCTCCCTCGTCTTCCTCGCCGGACACCCGCCGCCCGCGGCCCGGACGCGGCGCCGGGGCCGCGTCCGCCGTACCGCGCTTCAGCCCCGCGGAGCGCGCTGGCACCCCGGGCAGCTGTAGGACGAGCGGTTCATGAACGCCTCGCGCCGGATCGCGGCGCCGCAGCGCCCGCACGGCTGACCAGCACGGCCGTAGGCCTTGAGTCCGCGCTCGAAGTACCCGCTCTCGCCGTTGACGTTCACGTACAGGCTGTCGCACGAGGTGCCGCCCGCGGCGAGCGCCTCGCGCAACACGTCGCGCAGGTGCTCCAGCAGGCCGCTCACCTGCGGGCGGCGCAGGTGTGCCGTGGGGCGTGCCCAGTGCAGCCGCGCGCGCCACAGCGCCTCGTCCGCGTAGATGTTGCCTACCCCGCTGATGAGGGACTGATCCAGCAGCGCGCGCTTGATCTCGGTGCGCTTTCGCCGCAGCGTGGCGGAGAACACGTCGTCGTCGAACGCCGGGTCCAAGGGGTCCAGCGCGATGTGGCCGATCACCGCGGGCACCCCGGCCGAGCCTCCGCGCGTGTCGTCGACCAGGGGGTCGATCATCAGGTGGCCGAACGTCCGCTGGTCGACGAAGCGCAGCTCGCGCTCGGCCGGCCCCAGCCCGATGCGCACCCGCTGGTGGCGCTCGGCGGCGTGTTCGCGCGGCTGGACCAGCAGCTGGCCGCTCATGCCCAGGTGGGCCAGCATCGCATCGCCGGAGTCGAGCTCCAGCCACAGGTACTTGCCGCGGCGCCGGACGGCGGTGAAGGAGCGCTCCTTGAGCCTCAGGGAGAAGTCCTCGGCGCCCGCTGAGTGACGGCGGACCGAGCGGGGATGCAGGACGGCGACGTCGTCGACGGTGCGGCCGGCCACCCAATGCTCGACCCCGGCGCGGACGACCTCGACCTCGGGAAGCTCGGGCACGGCGGTCTCAGCTCTCGTCGGCCGTGTCGGCGGCTTCGGCGTCGAGCGCCTCGGCCTTCTCGGCGCGCGCAGCGGAGGCGGCGCGGATGGCCTTCCAGGCCGACTCCGCCGCCTGCTGCTCGGCCTCCTTCTTGCTGCGCCCCTCGCCCATGCCGTAGTCGTCTCCGGCGACCCGCACGGTGGCACGGAAGGTCTTCTGGTGGTCGGGGCCGCTCTCGTCGACGTGGTACTCGGGCACTCCGAGCAGCTCGGCGGCGGTGAGCTCCTGCAGGGAGGTCTTCCAGTCGAGCCCGGCGCCCAGCCCGGAGGCGGTGGCGATGAGCGGGTCGAACAGCCGGTGCACGAAGTCGGAGGCGACGTCCAGGCCGCGGTCCAGGTAGACCGCGCCGATGATGGCCTCCAGGGTGTCGGCGAGGATGGAGGACTTGTCGCGGCCCCCGGTGCCCTCCTCGCCGCGGCCCAGCCGGATGTACTCGCCGATGCCCAGCCCGCGGGCGACGTCGGCCAGCGCGCGCATGTTCACCACGGCCGCACGCAGCTTGGCCAGCTGGCCCTCGGGCAGGTCGGGGTGCTCGCGGAAGAGGGTGTCGGTCACGATCAGGCCGAGCACGGAGTCGCCGAGGAACTCCAGGCGCTCGTTCGTGGGCAGACCGCCCTTCTCGTAGGCGTAGGAGCGGTGCGTCAGCGCCCGCGCCAGCACCTTGGCGTCGATCTCGACGCCGATCGCCTGGTAGAACTCGCGGGCCTCGGCCGCGTTGAGTTGTGTGGCCACTCGACGTTCACACTCCTGATCGGGGCTCCCGGTGGCGCGGATCGCGGCCTGGGCCGTGAGTTCAGCCACTCTGATCGAACGTGTGCGCTGGGTTCAAGATGTCGCGGCGGCCGAGCGGGGCACGGCAGGGACCGCCGTGCCGGCCGGAGGAGACTCGGGACCTCCCGGTCCGCGGGGCGGGAACCGGTGGAACCCGCGCGGCGGCGATCCGGCCGACGCGCGGCGCCGGTCCGGATATCCCAGCCGCCTGGGCTGCGGGAGGAGGCCAACTTCAGCTCCGCTAGCTCTGCGCTCGACTGAGCCGATCAGGGACGCTCGAGGGCGAGGTGAGCGTCGAGGAGGGGCGCTGCCCCTGCCCGGCGGCCACCACGGCCTCGGGATATGCCCGAACCGGCGCTTTCGGCTCCGATTTTCGCAGACCGGCGAGCCGAGACGACCGGACGGGGGTAGGGCGGCGCCGCTCCCCCGTCCGGTCGTCATCGCCCGGAGTCCTCAGACGTCGAGGACCTGGCGGTTGTTGTAGGTGCCGCACGTCGGGCAGGCCGTGTGCGGGAGCTTGGGGTCGCGGCAGCGCGGGCAGGTGACCAGCGTCGGGCGCGAGGCCTTCCACTGGGAACGGCGCTTGCGGGTGTTGCTCCGCGACATCTTCCGCTTCGGGACAGCCACGTCAATCCTCCTGGGTCATCCCGCGCGGTCGCGGGAGCGTTACTGGCAGGGCGCCCCCGCTTGCCCGGGGAGCGCCACGGTGCTCCGGCGGCCCTCCTCCGCCCGGAGGCGAAGTGGTGGGGCTACCGCGGAGCGGGGCTCGTCATCGGTCGCCGAACTCCTCGCCGATGTCGCGCAGCGCCTCCCAGCGGGGGTCGATGCGCTCGCCGTGGCCGTGCTCGGGCCCGGCCTCGGCGAGTTTCACCCCGCACTCGGCGCACAGCCCGGGACAGTCCTCCCGGCACAGCGGCGACAGCGGCAGCGAGAGCACGACGGCGTCGCGCACCACTTGGTCGAGGTCGAGGAGTTCGCCCTCTAGATAGTAATCCTCTTCCTCGTCCTCGGTGTCCGAGTCCTGCGGTCCGAGGCCGTCCTCGCCGGGATAGCGGAACAGCTCCTGGAACGGGGCCTCGACGGTGTCGCCCACCGGGTCCAGGCACCGGGCGCACTCGGCCTCGTAGGCGACGCGGGCCTTCCCGGTGACGAGGACCCCCTCCATCACGGCCTCCAGCCGCAACTGGAGCTCGATCGGCGCCCCCTCGGGCACGCGCGCCATCCCCGTAGCGAGGTGCGCGGGTGCGGGCGCGGAGCGCTCGACGGTCCGCATGGAGCCGGGTTGGCGCCCCAGCGGCCGGGTGTCGACCACCAGAGGGGCCCGGGCGTCTAGACGTGACAGAGTGATCGCGCTTTCGGCAGTGCCGCCCCCGCGCGGCGGGTGCGGCGGTCGGTGGTCGTCGGGACGACCTCTCGGACAGAACGGACCACCTCGGTAGAGGCGGAGCGGCCGCGCCCGAGATGAGGGCGCAGCCGATCAGCAAGTATAGCTACGGCCGCAGACCCGGCCCAAATCCGGCGGAAGGCCCGCCGCGCGGCCGCTGCCGCGCCGGTGGGCAGACCGGGAGGCGGCCGCCGGTGCGGCCGATCCCGTGGGCCCGGCGATCCCGGGGCCCGCCCCGCCCGCTGACCGGCCGGCGGCGGGTGGGGCCTCAGGAGGACTCGCGGTCCTTGTACTTGTCGCGCAGCCGCTGATCGACGTTGGGCGTGACCAGGCTGCTGACGTCGCCGCCGTACTGCGCGATCTCGCGCACGAGGCTGGAGCTGAGGAACGAGTACTGCGGGTTGGCCGTCATGAACAGCGTCTCCACCCCGGCCAGGCGGTAGTTCATCTGGGCGATCTGCAGCTCGTAGTCGAAGTCGCTGACCGAGCGCAGGCTGCGGATGATCGCGCCGATCCCGTTGTCGCGGCAGAAATCCACCAGCAGCCCGTTGAACTGCGAGATCCGCACGTTTTCCAGGTCCGCGGTGCACTCGCGGAGCATGGCGACCTTCTCCTCGACGCTGAACAGGCCGCGCTTGTTGACGTTCGTCAGCACGGCCGCCACCACCTCGTCGTACTGCCGCGCGGCGCGCCCGATGATGTCGATGTGTCCGTTGGTTACCGGGTCGAAGGACCCGGGGCAGACGACGCGACGCACTGGCTCGTTCCTCTCGACGGACGATCCCTGTGGGCCCGCGGGCCCTACCGGGGCGAGCGGTCTTCGCGGGGCGCGGGCCGCGGCGCTCAGCGCGGACCGGAATGGCTCGCTGCGCGACCGTACCAAAGCGCCGCCTCGCCGTACCGGCGGACCCGGTCCGGGGTGTACCCCTCGGGCCAGGCCAGGTCGCCGCTCCGGCTGGCGCGCTCGACCACCACCAGCGCGCCGGGGTGCAGCCAGGCGTGGTCGCGCAGCCCTTCCAGCACGGCCGCGACCTCGGCGTCGCCGGAAGCGTAGGGCGGATCGGCCACGGCGAGGTCGTAGGCGCCGTCGCGCGGCCCCTCCTCCAGCACCCGGCGCACGCGACCGGCGGCCACGCGGGCGCCCTCCAGCCCCAGTGACGCGATGTTGGCGCGCAGCGTGGACACCGCCCTGCGGTCGGACTCCACCAGCAGGGCGTGCTCGGCGCCGCGGGAGAGCGCCTCCAGGCCGATCGCGCCCGAGCCCGCGTAGAGGTCGAGCACCCTCAGCCCGTCGAAACCACCCAAATCCGACAGCGCCGAGGCGAACAGCGCCTCGCGCGCCCGGTCGCTGGTGGGCCGGGTGCCGTGTCCGCCGGGGACGGCGATCCGCCGCCCGCGGGCGGCGCCGGCGATGATGCGGGTCATGGGGGTCACGGTAGCGCGCGGAGTGCGGGCGCCACACGCGGCCGGGGCCGGCGGGGGCTCAGGTCTTCTCCAGGTACTCCGCGCGCTCCTCGGTGAGCAGCGCGTCGAGGGCCTCGGCCAGCGGCCGGTGCCCTTCGAGCTTGGGGTCCTCGTCGACGTAGCGGGCGGCCTCCTCGCGGGCCCGGCCGATCAGCTCCTCGTCACGCAGCAGGGTGAGCATGCGCAGCGACGAGCGCCGCCCGGACTGGGCGCCGCCGAGCACGTCGCCCTCGCGGCGCTGCTCCAGGTCGGCCCGGGAGAGCGCGAAGCCGTCGGTGGTGGCGGCGACGGCGTCCAGCCGCTCGCGTGCGGGCGAGCCCTCCTCGGCCTCGGTGACCAGCAGGCACAGGCCGGGCAGCCCGCCGCGGCCCACGCGGCCGCGCAGCTGGTGCAGCTGCGAGACGCCGAAGCGGTCGGCGTCGGTGATCACCATGACCGTGGCGTTGGGGACGTCCACGCCGACCTCGATCACCGTGGTGGCCACGAGCACGTCGGTGCGCCCCTCGGCGAAGCGGCGCATGGCGGCGTCCTTGTCCTCGGGCGAGAGGCGGCCGTGCAGCGGTTCGACGCGCAGCCCGGCGAGCGGGCCGGCGGCGAGCTCGCTCGCGACCTCGGTCACGGCCAGCGGCGGGCGGCGCGCCTCGCCGTCGCCCGGCGCCTCGGCGCCGTCGGCCGGGGACGGGTCCTCGGCCCCGGCCTGGTCGCCGTCGCCGATGCGCGGGCAGACGACGTAGGTCTGGCGCTGCTCGGCGGCCTCCTCGCGGACGCGCCGCCAGGCCCGCTCCAGGAAGTGGGGCTTCTCCAGCGCCGGCACGACGTGGGTGGACACCGGCGCGCGACCGGCGGGCACCTGATTCAGCGCCACCGTGTCGAGGTCGCCGTAGACGGTCATGGCCACGGTGCGGGGAATGGGTGTGGCGGTCATCACGAGCACGTGCGGACGCCCCTCGGCGGACTTCTCACGCAGGGCGTCGCGCTGCTCGACGCCGAAGCGGTGCTGCTCGTCGACGACGATGAACCCGAGGTCGGCGAAGGAGACGTGCTCCTGCAGCAGCGCGTGGGTGCCCACGACGATCCCCGCCGCTCCCGACGCCGCGTCGAGCAGGCTCTCGCGGCGGGCTGCGGCGCCCTGGGAGCCGGTGAGCAGGGCGACCCGGGTGGCGTTCTCGGCGCCGTCGAGCATGCCGGCCTGGGCGAGCGGGCCGAGCATCGCGGTGATGGAGCGGTGGTGCTGCTGGGCCAGGACCTCGGTGGGAGCGAGCAGGGCGGCCTGGCCGCCGGAGTCGACGACCTGGAGCATGGCCCGCAGTGCGACGAGCGTCTTGCCCGCGCCGACGTCGCCCTGCAGCAGCCGGTGCATGGGATGGGTGGACGACAGCCCTTCGGCGACGGCGGCGCCGACCTCGCGCTGCCCCTCGGTGAGGTCGAACGGCAGCGCGGCGTCGAACGCGTCGAGCAGGCCGCCGGAGCGGCCCGGCCGGGGCCGGGCGGCGACCTCGGCCGCCTCGCGGCGGCGCCGGGCCAGGGCGACCTGGAGCACGAAGGCCTCGTCCCACTTCAGGCGGATGCGGGCACGGGGGATGTCGTCGGAGTCGGCGGGGCGGTGGATGCGCTCCAGCGCCTCGCGCAGGTCGAGCAGGCGGTGCCGGGAACGCAGGTCCGACGGCAGCGGGTCGGCGGGGCCGGAGTCGCCGATCTGGTCGAGCACCAGGCTTACGCACCGGGCGATGGTCATCGACGGCAGGTCCTTGGTCGCCGGGTAGACGGGGATGGGGCGTTCGGCGAACTCGCGGGCGCGCCCGTCGTCGGCGGAGTCCTCGGGCAGCATCTCGTAGACGGGGTGGGCGAGCTGCTTCTTGCCGCGGTAGGTCGAGACGCGGCCGGCGAACATGCCCCGCCGCCCGGTGACGAGCTCGCGCTGGTGGTAGCCGACCTTGGCGAAGAAGGCCAGGGTGAGCCGCCCGGTGCCGTCGGTGATGACCGCCTCCAGCAGGCTGCGGGGCTTGCCCCCGGGACCGCGGCGCAGGTCGCGCTTGTGCACGGAGTGGACCTCGGCGACGACCGTGACCTGCTCCCCCTCGGCCAGCGAGGAGAGGTCGGTCAGCTCGCCGCGCGTGGCGTAGCGGCGGGGGTAGTAGCGCAGCAGGTCGCCCACGGTGTGCAGGCCGAGCTCGCCGGCGAGCTTCTTCGCGGCGGTGGCGCCCAAGGGTGTGCGCAGCGGTTCGTCCCAGCTGGTCACTCCGGTCTCCCCCTCTCGCCGGCGGCGGACGGTTCGCAGACCGCCTCACGGTGCACGCTAGTGCGTTTCTACACCCCGGTGCCGACGTCCGCGGGCGTCCGCGCGCGAGGGTGCGGTCCCCGGGGCCGGGGCGAGCCGGTATAGTGGTGGGCGGACGTGCGGCGTCCGCGCCGGATCCTCGGCCGTGCCGCCCGCATCCGGGTCCGGGGCACGCTCTCCGGCGACCCCGCTCCCGCGTGCGCGGTAAGCGTTCTGCGTTCCTTCCCGATTGGAAGTCGGCGCAGGTCGTCGTGTACGCTCCGACGGTTGGCGCGCCGCGCCAACCTGCTCATCAGACCTCTCTCGGGTTGTCCGCACCGTATCGGCGCGCGTGCGGATCCGAGCGCTTGAATGGAGTTACCGTGGCTTCCGTCTGCGACGTCTGCGGCAAGGGACCAGGGTTCGGTAACAGTGTTTCCCACTCGCACCGCCGCACCCGCCGCCGCTGGAACCCCAACATCCAGACCGTGCGCACGCGCGTGGGCGGTACGCCCAAGCGCATGCAGGTGTGCACCTCCTGCATCAAGGCCGGCAAGGTCGATCGCTGACCGCGGACCCGCTCCGCGCTCCACGGCGTCCATGAGCGCCACGGCATCGCGCCGTGGCGCTTTTCGGCGTGCGCTGCGGCGGTCGGACGGCCCGATCCGCCGCGAGCGCGGACCCGCCGCGTAGACGCGCGGCCGTTCGGCCTCCGCTCAGTTCTGCGCCGAGTCGGCGCCGGCCCAGTCGCAGGGGCTGGCGTTGATCGAGCAGGAGACCGGGTTCTGCGCCCGCCCCTCGGCGGTGAAGCTGACGGTCACCGACTCCCCCGGCCGCAGCCCGGCGGCGTCCGCGGGCTCGCTTGCGACGATGCCGTTCTCGGTGGACCGCCACTCCGCGTCCGATACCGAGGTGACCTCGGCGTCGGCGAACTCCAGGGCGAGCTCCCAGTCGTCGAGGACGGCGGAGCCGGTGTTGGTGACAGTGACCTCGCCGGTGAACCCGGTGGCCGAGGACTCGACGGCCTCGTAGGAGACGACGCTGACCATCTCCGCTCGGGAGCCGGTACCGGCGGTGGCCTCGGGGCCGGGGGCGGCGGTGGCGCCGCCGGGGGCCAGCGGCTCGCTCGTCCCGGGGGCCGAAGGGTTGCTCTCCTGCGCCGTGGGGGGTTCGCTGAAGCGCAGGTAGATCTGGGTCGTGCTGTAGCCGAAGAGGGTGAGCGCGAGCGTGACGCCGGAGATCAGCAGCACGTTGAGCAGGCGCGGCGGCTGCACCCGCCGGGGCACGGTGCTGCCGAGGAAGTAGCCGACGGCGGCCACCCTGCCCTTCTCCGCGGGCTCGGAGCGGTGGGCGCCTCTCTGGGGCCGTTCGGCGAGCGGATCGCGGCGGTCGGCTCGCATGCGCTCGGAAATGTCCGGCCGCGGCTTCGGCGAATCCGCCCGGGACCGGTCGTCCCTTCCACGTGGCCGCACGGTGACCCCGTTCCGGTGCAGACTGAAGAAACAGGCAGAGCTTAGCGTGAGTTGGCCTTCAAAACCGACATCTTAACCCGGCGTCCGCGCCGGATGACATAACGTTCGCCGGATCTGCCCCATTCGTTATCTCAAGAGATGCATGTCGGCGAATGGCCGATTCGAGCCCCGCTGAACGACGGTCCGGGCGCGTGTCAGCGGAAATGCTCCCAGCCCTGCGGCTCGGCGGCGGCGCCGTCGACGGTGACACCCGGCCCGCCGGCACCGGGCGCGGTCACGGCCGCGACGGGGCGCCACTGCGGCGGCAGATCGGTCTCGGGCGGGAACGCGGCGGCCAGGGCGTGGTCCTCGCCGCCGAAGAGCATGCGCTGCAGCGCCGTGCGCCCGGGGCGGCCCAGCTCCTCCAGCAGGGCAACGGCCTCGCACAGCGCGGGCTCGGGCACGAGCGCGGCGGAGTCGACGTCCACGCCCACACCGCTGGCACGCGCGATGTGTCCGAGGTCCTGCACCAGCCCGTCGCTGACGTCGAGCATCGCCCGCGCGCCCAGGTGCGCGGCCTCGGGGCCGCGCGCGTAGGGCGGGCGCGGCCTGCGGTGCTCGCGCAGGCAGGCGAGCCATCCGGGACCGCCCGCAGGCGCCCGCAGGCCCAGCACCCGCGCCGCGTCCTCGGCTCCGCCGATCCCGCCCTCCAGGAGCGAGAAGCCGGCGGAGGACAACCCGAGGCACCCGGTGACGGCGACGACGTCGCCCGGCAGCGCGCCGTCGCGGCGCACCGCCGGCAGACCCTGCAGGTCGCCCAGCGCGGTGACGGCGACGGTGATCTCGCCCGCGGAGACGGTGTCGCCGCCGACCACGGCGGCCCCCGCGAAGGCGCATTCGGCGCGCAGGCCTTCAGCGAGGCCGTCGGCCCAGTCGACGGGCAGATCGGGCGGTGCGGCGAGGCCGACCAGCAGCGCCGTCGGGCGGGCGCCCATCGCGGCGATGTCGGCGAGGTTCTGCGCGGCGGCCTTGCGCCCCACATCCTCGGCCGACGACCACTCGCGGCGGAAGTGCCTGGTCTCGACCAGCAGGTCGGTCGTGGCCACAACGCGCCGATCCGGGGCGGTCACGATTGCGGCGTCATCGCCGGGACCGAGGATTACGTCGCCTGTTCGCGGGAATCTGGCCGTCACGCGCTCGATCAGGCCGAATTCGCCCAGTTCCCCAATGGTGCTCCACACAGCTATCAGGGTACGGTGACGCCTCGGCACCAGTGGTCTAGACCCTGCTGGGCAGGCAAGCGCGGCCGCCGGTCGGCGCGTTCCCGGCGGGGCGCGGCCGGCGGTCCGGCGCACGAGCGGGACAGGACGGCGGACCGGGACGGACCGGCGGGATTGGCACGGCCGGGCGAGGACGAGCAATGGAGGGTTCCATGGTGCAGGCGTACGTGTTGGTCCAGACCGAGGCGGGCCGGGCGGCCGATGTCGCGCGCGACATCGCCGCCATCGACGGGGTCACCCAGGCCGAGGACGTGACCGGCCCCTACGATGTGATCGTGCGGGCCGAGGCCGGCGACATCGACGCGCTCGGCCGCCTCGTCGTCGCGCGGATCCAGCGCCTCGACGGCATCGCCCGCACCCTGACCTGCCCGATCGTCAACATCTGACGCGGCGGCCGGGCACGGGTCGGCAGGCAGGGATCGTCCAGCACACGACGGGGACCGGTGGCGAGGACATGCGACGTGCCGCGACGGGGATCGCCGCGCTCTGCGCAGCGGGCGTGCTCGCGAGCTGCTCGGCCGGCGCGGTGGAGATGCCCGCGCCCACTCCCGAGCCGGCCGCGGCGGAGATGTGCCGCGCGCTCGTGAACCGCCTGCCCCAGACCCTCTTCGACCAGGAGCGGGTCGAGGTCCGGCCCGAGACCCCCTACTCGGCGGCGTGGGGCGACCCGCCGATCGCGCTGCGCTGCGGTGTGGGGAGCCCGGCCAACCTGCGGCGCGACTCCCGGCTCACGGTGGTCAACGAGATCGCCTGGCTGCCCGGCTCGCAGGACCGCCCCGAGCTGTTCACCGCGGTGGGGCGCGAGGCCTACGTCGAGATGACGGTTCCGGCCTCCTACGGCGCGCCCGCCGAGGGCCTGGTGGAGGTGAGCAACCTGATCAAGCAGGAGATACCGGCGCTTCCTCCCGGCGAGCTCTGAGGCCGAGGCGGAGCGACGGCGGCGGCGCCCCCGAACCGTCGTCCGCGAGCGCCGCCGGTCGGAGGGCGTCCCCTCAGCGCTGCATCCCCCCGGTCAGCGCGTCGAGGCCGCCGGCCTCCTCCAGCTCCTGCGCAGTGAGGTCGAGCCCGCCGGTGCAGGCCGCGCCCGGCTCGGGCACGTTCGGACTGCGCTCGAAGGCCCGCAGGAACTGGGTGATCCGCTCGTCGTCGGGCGACGTGGCCTCGATCCGGTTGCCCCAGGCGGTGGCCACGATCGGGGCCGGCATCTCCTTCTCGTCGTAGGGGCTGACGAGGACGTAGCTGCCCTGGCTGTAGAGGGACTCCAGCTTCTCGACCTTCTTCCCGGCCAAGTCGGGGGAGTAGGTGATCCAGACCGCCCCGTGCTCCAGGGAGTGCACCGCGTTCATGGAGGACAGGGGCGCGTCGTAGACCCCGCAGTTCTGCCAGACGGCGTGGTGGTCGCCGCCGGCGGGCGGGGTCTGCTTGTAGTCGACGGGTTCGGTGACGTGCTGGTTGGTCAGCCCCTCGAAGGTCTGCAGTTTCGCGATGTCGGACGCCTGGGCGGCGCCGCCTCCGCCCGCTCCGCGGTCGTAGGCGACCCAGATCCCGAAACCGACGAGTCCGGCGAAGAGCACTCCGGCCCCCGTGAAGGCGGTGACGCGCACGATGCGCGACCGCCTCTCCGCGCGCTCGCGCTGTCGGCGCCGCTCCTCGGCCTTCCGGCGGCGTTCGGCTGCGTTCTTGGCCACTGTGCTTCTCCCGGGTGGGTGGTCACGCGTTATACACCGTTACGCTCAATGCACGGTGCGCCATTTGCGAACGCGCGTATCGCCGGAAAGGTTCCCATAGGTGGCGAAGAGCATATGACAGAGACCGTGGACGAAGACACCTCGCAGGACGGCGACGAAGCCGCCCCCGCCCGGCGTCGGCGCACGGTGCCGCTGCTGATCGCCGTCCCCCTGGTCGTCGTGGCACTGGTCGGCGGCTACCTGCTCGGACGGCCCGCGTACCCGGTCGACGGATCCGCCGACGCGGGATTCCTGCGTGACATGAGCGTGCACCATTCGCAGGCCGTGGACATGTCGCTGATCGTGCTGGAGGAGGCCGACGACCGCGTGCTGCGGACCCTGGCCACCGACATCCTCCGCACACAGCAGGAGCAGATCGGCCGAATGCAGGGCTGGCTGGTCGAGTGGGGCCTGCCCGCACGCGGTGCGCAGCCGTCCATGGCCTGGATGGAGGGCCACGGCAGCCACAGCGGGCACGGCGGCAGCGGGGGCGGTGACGGCGGCGAGGGCTCGGCGCGGATGGCAGGCATGGCCACGGAGGCGGAGATGGACGAGCTCCGCGCGGCGGAGGGCGAGGAGGCCGAGGTCCTCTTCCTGCAGCTGATGATCGACCACCACGAGGGCGGCGTCGACATGGCCCAGGCGGAGGCCGACCTGGGCGGCGAGCAGATGGTCGTGGACTTCGCCCAGGGCATGGTCGAGGCGCAGAACAGCGAGATCGAGCTGATGGAGCGCATGCTGCGCGACCGCGGCGTCGATCCCGAGTAACAGCGGGAGCGGCCCCGCTCCGTATCCGGATCCCCGGATCCGACCGCGTTGCGGCGGGTCCGGGTGATGTGTCCCTCTCCGAACCCGGTCGACTTACGACGCTCTGTAGAACTACAGTTTGTAGTACTACGGGCCGTCTACATAAGGACCCTTGGAGAGGCGGGCATGGACGCTCTGGATCTCGCACGGTGGCAGTTCGGCATCACGACCGTCTACCACTTCCTGTTCGTGCCGCTGACGATCGGGCTGTCGGTGATCGTCGCCTCGCTGCAGACCGCCTGGCACCGCACCGGCAGGTACCGGTACCTGCGGGCCACGAAGTTCTTCGGCAAGCTGTTCCTGATCAACTTCGCCATGGGCGTGGTCACCGGCATCGTGCAGGAGTTCCAGTTCGGGATGAACTGGAGCGAGTACTCCCGCTTCGTCGGCGACGTCTTCGGCGCCCCACTGGCGATGGAGGCGCTGCTGGCGTTCTTCCTGGAGTCCACGTTCATCGGCCTGTGGATCTTCGGCTGGGACCGGCTGCCGCGCCGGGTCCACCTGGCCTGCATCTGGGCCGCGGCCGTCGGAACCAACATGTCGGCCTACTTCATCCTCGCGGCCAACGCCTGGATGCGGCACCCGGTCGGCTTCACCCGCGACGAGGAGACCGGCCGCGCCCAGCTCACCGACATCTGGGCGGTACTGGGCAACACCCAGGCGTGGTCCACCTACCTGCACGTGGTCTCCGCCGCGTTCATCACCGCGGGGATGTTCGTCGCCGCGGTCAGCGCCTACAAGCTCTGGACCTCACGGCCGAGCGGGCCGGGCGGGGGCACCGACGGCGAGGCCCCGGCCCCCGGGGCGAACACCCCCGCCGGCCGCGAGCGGGAGCTGTTCCGGACCACGCTGCGGGCCGGCATGGTCGTCACCCTGATCGCGGGCGTGCTGGCGGTCTACTCCGGCGACCACCAGGCCAAGCTCGCAGCCGCCTACGAGCCGATGAAGCTGGCCGCGGCCGAGGCGCACTGGGAGACCGAGGAGGGCGCCCCCTTCTCGACCTTCGCCGTCGGCGACACCGACGAGCGGCTCAACGTCGTCGACGTCAACGTGCCGCACGTGCTGAGCTTCCTGGCCACCGGAAAGATCGACGGCACCGTCGAGGGCATGAACGACCTGCAGGAGCGGTACGAGCAGACCTACGGAGAGGGGAACTACATCCCCAACGTCTTCGTCCTGTACTGGTCCTTCCGGCTGATGATCGGCCTCGGGCTGTTCGGTGTCGGCGTCTCCGCGCTGGGCCTGTGGCTGACCCGGCGCCGCCGCCTGCCCCGGACCCGCTGGTTCTACTACGCGGCGGTCCTCGCGCTGCCCGCCGCCCTGGCCGCCAACATCCTGGGCTGGGTCCTCACCGAGATGGGCCGCCAGCCCTGGACCGTGCACGGCGAACTGCTCACCGCCGCCAGCGTCTCCCCCGGCGTCAGCCTGGGCACCGTCGCGTTCTCGCTCGCCGCCTTCACCGGGATCTACGCCGTGCTCGCGGTGGTCGAGGCCGGGCTGCTGTGGCGCTACGTCAAGGCCGGCCCGTCCCACGTCATCCCCGACCGCGACGACGAGGACGAGCAGACCGCCGACTCCCCCGTGCCGGCCTTCGTCTACTAGGAGCCGACGACCATGGAACTGCCCGACATCTGGTTCATCGCCATCGCGGTCCTGTGGACCGGCTACTTCGTCCTCGAAGGCTTCGACTTCGGCGTGGGCGTCCTGCTGCCCCTCATCGGCCGGGATGACACCGACCGGCGGGTGATGATCAACGCGATCGGCCCCGTGTGGGACGGCAACGAGGTGTGGCTGATCACGGCCGCCGGCGCGATGTTCGCCGCGTTCCCCGCCTGGTACGCCTCGGCGTTCAGCGGCTTCTACCTGCCGCTGCTGATCGTGCTGCTGGCGCTGATCGCGCGCGGCGTCGCCTTCGAGTACCGGGGCAAGGGCGACACCGACCGCTGGCGCGCCTGGTGGGACCGCGCGATCGTCTTCGGCAGCACGGCGCCGGCGGTGCTGTGGGGGGTGTTCTTCGCCAACCTCGTGCGCGGTGTGCCGATGGACGCCGACGGCATCGTGACCGCGGGGATCACCGACCTGCTCAACCCCTACGCACTGTTGGGCGGGCTGACGACGCTGGCGGTGTTCACCCTGCACGGCGCGGTGTTCCTGACTCTCAAGACCTCCGGGCCGGTGCGGGCCCGCGCCCGCGCGGCCGCACTGCGCGCGGCGGCCGTCGCGGTGCCCGCGGGCGCGGGGTTCCTGGCGTGGACGCAGTACGCCTACGGCGCCGCCTGGACGCTGCCGGTCGCCGCCGCGGCCGCGGCGGCGCTGGTGGCCGGCGCGTTCCTGGCCGCCGCGGGGCGCGAGGGCTGGTCGTTCACGGCGACCGCCGTCGCGATCGGCGCGGCGACGGTCACGCTGTTCGGGTCGCTCTACCCGGCGGTGCTGCCCTCGACCACCGACGCGGCCTACGACCTGACGGTGGCCAACGCCTCCTCGGCCCCCTACACGCTCACCGTCCTCTCGTGGGTGGCGGTGGTCTTCCTGCCGCTCGTCCTGGCCTACCAGGCGTGGAGCTACTGGGTCTTCCGCAAGCGGGTGAGCCGGGAGCAGATCGACCCCGCCCCCGCCTATGGTGGCCGTGAGCCGGCACGCGCGGGCGGCGGGGAACGCCCGGACGCCGGGACGCCGTCCGCCCCGGCGCCGAGCCCGTCCGGCGACTGACGACCCGGGAGGACGTGGTCCATGAAGCCCCTCGACCCCCGCCTGGTGCGCACCGCAAGCGCCGTTCGGGTGCACCTGGCCGTCACAGTGGCCACCGGGGCCGCGGTGACCGGGTTGATCCTGGTCCAGGCGTGGCTGCTGGCTCGGGTTATCACCGGTGCGGCGTCGGGGGCGGGCACGGCCGAGCTGGGCTGGGCGATCGGCGCGGTCGCCGCCGTGGCCGTGGCACGGGCGGCCATGGCCTACGGCGCGGAGACCGCCGCCCTGCGTTCGGCGGCGAAGGCGAAGTCGCAGCTGCGCCGGCGGCTGGTGGCGCACGTGACCGGCACCGCCGGTGCGGACGGCCCCCGGGAGGGCAGGGGGGATGACGACTCCCGCGGGCCCGCGCAGGGCTCGGGGGTGGAAGCGGTCTGGTTGTCAGGGCAGACCGGTTCCGAAGAGGGGACGAGCACCCCACGCGCCGGTGAGTTGGTCACGCTCGCCACTCGTGGCCTCGATGCGCTGGATGACTACTTCGCCCGGTATCTCCCGCAACTGGCGCTGGCGGCGCTCGTCCCCGCCGCCGTCCTCGTCGTCGTGGCGAGCGCGGACTGGATCTCGGCGGCCGTCATCGCGGTGACGCTGCCGCTGATCCCGCTGTTCATGGCGCTGGTCGGCCTGCACACGCAGGCGCGCACCCAACGGCAGTGGCAGCTGCTCAACCGGCTCGGCGGCCACTTCCTGGACGTGGTGGAAGGGCTGCCGACTCTGGCGATCTTCCGCCGGGCCAAGGCGCAGGCCGCCATCATCCGCCGCATCACCGACGAGCACCGGCGCACCACCATGTCCACGCTGCGCGTGGCCTTCCTGTCGGCGTTCGTGCTGGAGCTGCTCTCGACCCTGGCCGTGGCCCTCGTCGCGGTCGAGATCGGCATCCGGCTGATGTACGGCATGCTCGACTACCAGACCGCGCTGCTCGTGCTGATCCTCGCTCCGGAGGCCTACCTCCCGCTGCGCGAGGTCGGCTCGCGCTTCCACGCGAGCATGGAGGGGGTTGCGGCGGCAGAGCAGGTGTTCACCGAGCTGGAGAGGCGACGAGCGAGCGGAGTGGACGACGGCGACACCGAAGGCGACACCCGGCGTCCGCGCAGCCGAGCGAGGAGCCGAACGCTCCAAGAAAACACCGAGCTGGAGAGGCGACGAGCGAGCGGAGTGGACGACGGCGACACCGAAGGCGACACCCGGCGTCCGCGCAGCCGAGCGGACGCCGCACCCGCAGGTCGCCGCGATGCGGCGTGGATCCGGCTGGAGGACGTCCGGCTCGTCTATCCCGGCCGCGAGACTCCCGCGCTCGACGGTGCGAGCCTGCTGATCGAGCCGGGCCGGTCGGTGCTGCTGGTGGGGCCGAGCGGGTCCGGCAAAAGCTCCCTGCTCTCGCTGCTGCTGCGGTTCACCGAGCCCGAGTCGGGCCGGATCGTGGTACGCGGCGCCGATGACCGCCCGGGTGCCGGCGGCGCCGAGCACACGCCCGACGGCTCCGCCGCCGACGGCGCGGAGTGGACCCCGTTGCAGAGCATTCCCGCCGACGCGTGGCGCAGGCGCATCGCGTGGGTCCCGCAGTCGCCCTACCTCTTCGACGACACGGTCGCCGGCAACATCCGCCTGGGTTCGCCCGAGGCGGGCATCGACGAGGTCCGGCTGGCCGCTGAGCGCGCCGAGGCCGACGAGTTCGTCCGCGCGCTGCCCGAGGGCTACGAGACCCGCCTGGGAGAGCGCGGCGCCCGCCTGTCCGCCGGGCAGCGGCAGCGCATCGCCGTGGCGCGCGCGTTCCTTCGCGACGCCCCGATCGTGCTGCTGGACGAGCCCACCGCCCACCTCGACCCCGACAACGCAGCGGCGGTGCGTACAGCGGTGACGCGGCTGCTCTCCGGCCGCACGGGCGTGGTCGTCGCCCATGACACCCGCTGGGCCGACGCCGTCGACGAGGTGGTTTCGGTGCGGGAAGGACGCGTCGAATCGGGGGTGGCCTCGTGAGCGGCGACAGCATCCCGCAGTCCCCCGCCGGGGCCGCGGCGCAGGCCGGGCACGACGCCCGTCCGGCCGCTCCCGGCCGGGACCCGCTGTGGCGGATGATCGCGCTGGCGCGGCCGCGCAGCAGCCGCTTCGTGCTCGGGGTGGTGCTGGGCGCGCTCGCGACCGGGTCGGGGGTGGCCCTGCTCGGCGTCGCCGCGTGGCTGATCGCGCGGGCGGCCGAACACCCGCCGATCACGGCGCTGAGCATCGCCGTCGTCGCCACCCGGGCGCTGGGCATCTCCCGTGGCGTCACGCGCTACCTGGAGCGCCTGGTGACCCACGACGCCGCGTTCCGGACGCTGGCCGACGTGCGGGTGCGGGTCTACCAGCGGCTGGCCCGCACCGAGCCGGTCCGGCGGTTCCGCTCGGGCGACCTGGTGTCGCGCCTGGTCAGCGACACCGACGCCACCCAGGACCTCCTCGTCCGCGGGTTGACGCCGCCGCTGGCGGCGGTGCTGACCGGCGGCTCGGCGGTGGTCTTCTGCACGGTGCTGCTGGTGCCGGGCGGCCTGGCGCTGGGCGCGGGGCTCGTGCTGGCAGGCCTGGCCGTGCCGCTGTTCGCGGCGGCGCTGGGGCGGCGCCCCGGGCAGCGCCAGGCCGCGGCCCGCGGCGAGCTGGCCACGGCTCTGGTGGACACCCTTTACGGAGCGCCGGACCTGGTGGCCTACGGGGCGATGGACCGTGCGGTGGCCCGGGTGAACGACGCGGACGAGGAGCTGACGCGGATCGCGCGGCGCGACGCGGCGGTCCTCGGCTTCGGGGCGGGCGCCGTATCGCTGATCACCGGCCTGACGGTGTGGGGCACACTGCTGCTCGGCGTCGCGGCCGTGGAGGGCGGCTCGTTCAGCGCCGTCTCGCTGGCCGTGCTGGTGCTGACGGCCCTGGCGGCGTTCGAGATCGTGGCGCCGCTCCCCGCTGTCGCTGCGCGGCTCGGGTCGATCCGCGCGGGCGGCGAGCGGCTGTTCGGCATCCTGGACACCCCGCCCGAGGTCGCACCGCCCCCGGAGCCGGGGCGCCGGCTGCCGTCGGCGGAGGGCTCGGGCGGCACGGACGGGTCGGACGGTTCCGACAGCGGCGGCGCGGTGGAGGGACTGCGCGTTCGCTCCCTCAGTGTCCGGTACGGACCGCAGGAGCCGTGGGCGCTGAAGGGCGTCGACCTCGGCGTCGCACCGGGAAGCACCGTCGCGGTCGTCGGACCCAGCGGCGCAGGGAAGAGCACCCTGGCGGCCGTGCTGCTGCGGTTCCGCGACCCCGACGACGGCACAGTGGAGCTGGACGGCGCCGACATCACCCGCTACGACGCCGACGAGGTCCGCGGGGCCGTCACCGGCGTGCCCCAGGACCCGCACATCTTCGCGAGTACCGTGCGGGAGAACCTGCGGCTGGCCGCACCGGCCTCGGACGACGACCGGTTGTGGGAGGCGCTGGAGCGCGTCCGGCTGGCCGGCGATGTGCGGGCGATGCCCCGGGGGCTCGACACCGAGGTGGGTTCGCACGGGATGCGGCTGAGCGGCGGCATGCGGCAGCGGCTCGCGCTCGCGCGGGCGCTACTGGCGGCGCCGCGGGTGCTCGTCCTGGACGAGCCCACGGCGCACCTGGACCCCGATACGCGCGACGCTGTCACCGACGACCTGCTGACGGCGGCCGAGGGGTACTCCACGCTGCTGATCACCCACGATCTGGCGGGCCTGGAGCGGGTGGACACCGTCTACGTGGTCGCCGAAGGCGAGGTCGTCCAGGTCGGCACACACGAGGAGCTGGCGGACCAGGACGGCTGGTACGCGCGCGCCCTGCGCGTGTAGGGCGTCGGGCGCGGCGCGCCGACCGGCGCCGGGGCGACGGACGCGCCGACCGCAGTGCGCGTCGGCGGTGCGTCGCGGCACGTCGGGGTCTCGAAGACGGGGGCGGTGTACCGGCCACCGGCCGCCCGCGACGGGCTTCCTCCAGGCCGGTGATCTTCACCCCTAACAGCGCCGCGCCCCACAGGCCGAGGCGGCGTGCGCACCGGCCCGGCGTGCGAGTGGGCTCGCCGCCGAGCCCGCTCGCCCCTTTCCACGCGTGGACGAGCGGGCTGCGGGCGTTGTCCACAGGCGGTGAATCCGGCTGGAGCCGCGGTGCCCGGCGCTTCGAGCATGGAGGTCGGTCGGGCGTCCATAAGGGATGTCCTCGGCTCCATCGGAGGTGCACCATGGGCATGACCGCCCGCGTCCTGTTCACTGTCCTCGTCTGCACAGTGCTCGCCGTCGGCATCGGGCCTGTGCCACCGCCGCCGGCCGGCGGCGCGGTCAAGGGGGTCGGAATGCACGAGCTGGCGGGCTTTACCGTCGGACACCTGCCCGAGGGCGTCGGCGGCCAGGTCTCCGACTTCCACACCGAGTGGGGCGGCGTGGCGTTCTCCTCGCGGGTGTGGGAGCGCGAACTCCCCGACGGCGGCTACACCGTCGACCTGAAGCTCAACGTCCTGCGGGGCGAGCGGCTCGGCGACCTCCCGTCGGTGCGGGCCTTCCTCTCCGAGTACCACGAGCGCGATGCGGCCGCCTGGGACCTGCGCCCGTTCCGCCACGGCGCGGCGGCCGGGCACCGGACCGACGGCCTGGTGTTCTGGCTGGTGGAGCCCGGGCTCGTGGTGGAGGTGCGTCTGGATCCGGCCCGGTTCGGCGAATCCGAGCTCACCGCGACCGCGCTCGGTGTGCGACGGGTGGAGCAGGCGAAGCGCAGCGGCTGACCTCAGCCGAGCGGACGCGGCCGACCAGGCCGGTCGGGCGCCGTGCGCGCCGCCGGGTCGTCGCCGCACGCGCCGTTGCCGCGGCGGGGCCGCGCCCTCACCACATCGTCCAGTCCACCCAGTCGTCCATCGGCCGCCGATAGCGCACCCGCAGCGCCCCGCCCTTGAGGCTGCCGGTGATCCGGAAGTGCGGTGCCGGCGGAGCGGGTATGTCGGGCACGGCCGAATCGCAACTGCCGAACCAGGACGTGTCCACGGCGGCGACGGCGGTGGCCGCGTCCGGGAGAATGATCTTGATAAAGCCCCAGGGGCCGTGCAGCACGATATCGACGGTGTCGACGAGCAGGTTCGCCTCGGAGAAGTCCAGGCGGGTGTCGCCGTAGGGATTTCCGATCTCGACCCGCTGGGGCACGCGCCAGTTTCCGTTCCGGACCACGGTTCCCGCCGTCGAACGGATCACCAGCGGTGTGGAGGGGCCGGTCGGCGCCGGCGCGCCGGCGCCGACCCGCGGTGCGGGCACCGGCGCGGGCGGCGCCACCCCCGCCACGGGGAGATCGGCCGTGATGGGCGCGAGATCGGCGTAGGTGCGGGCACGGTAGGTCAGATCGAGGCGTTCGTGCAGTTCGTCGAGCGTGATGCGGCCTTCGGCGACCGCGTCGCGCAGGAGGCGCGCCACCTCGTCGCGGTCGTCGTCCGACGCCCGCATCAACCGCGCATCGCTTTCCGGCTCCACTCCGCTCCCGTCGCCGTGCCCGATCGGGGCGCCGTCCGAGGCCGTGCGCGCCGCGCCGTTTCCGTGCCCTCAGCGTGCGCGAAAGTCCTGTCCGGTCGACCCGATATCACTTATAGCGGCAAATCATCCCAGAGGCCTATAGAGGGACGGAATCATCTCAAGGTAAGCAAAACAAGACCCTGAGAAAGGTGCTCAGGATTCCGCTGTCCATGCGATGATTGTTCGTCGATTGATCGGTGGGTGCGACGCGAGGACATCTCCCATGCCCGGCCCGGGCGCAGCCCGGCGGTCGGTGCCGCGGACAGCATGCCCGCGCCGCCGATGTGCCATGCGGATCGGTTCTTCGCATGCGGCCGCCCGCGCGCCCGGCCGGGAGCCCGAGTGTTCGGCCCCGCAGTGACGCCTGCCCGGCGGCGGCACGGCCTCCGGGCCGGAGGAGCCGGCCCACCGGACACGTCGGCTGAGGCCCCTGCCGGGGTAGGACGGGCCCCGGCAGGGCCCTGAGCCCTGCCTCCGCCTCCGGTGTCCGGTGCGCGCCCGGCGCCTGTCAGGCGGCGCCTGAGGACGTACGGGCGACCGGACGGCGACCGGACGCCGCGAGGCCCCCTCGTGCCGCAGCCCGCAGCGAGGCGGCACAGGCGAGCCGGCGGCGCTCGCTCGGCCGAGCGCGCACGGCCGCCGCCTTCGCGGGCGGCCGCCTTCGAGACCCCGCGCAGAGCCGTACCCGGTGGACGCGAGCCCGCGTGCGGGGCGCGCTTGCAGTCGACGGCACGGGAACGAAGCGCCGCCGGCGATCGGCGCGGCGGCTGACGAGCGGTCCGCGCGGCTCGGGGATTCGCCCCGGAGAGGCAGGCGGTCTCAAAGGCCCGGCTCCTCCGTCCCGCCTTTAACGGACACCCCTGACACCGCTCCCGCCCCGAGGACGGACCCGCCTTGTTCGGCTTGTCTCCGGGCGTTTCCGGATCAACCGCCCCGTTTTCGGTCATCCCGAATGACGCTTTCCGGACCCCACACGTCCCCGCTGATCCGGCCCTCACCACCCGCATAGGCACCATCCCGCCCACCGACTCGAAAACATCTCCGAAACGGGCGCCGTGACCTGCCTATTCATCGGCGACCACGATGCGCCGGAACCCGACCGACATCCGCTTTCCCGCCGCGTTTGCCCAAATTCCGCCGCGAGCATGTCTGTTAACGAACGCGCTGGTCGGCGGCCGATCCGCCCCGAAAACCCCTCCCCACCCGACCTCGACACAGCACCTCAGGAACGCGACCGGAGGAATACGCAGACGTGCCGAAGCTCGCCATTTCCCCGACCTTCCTCTCCGAATTCTCCCGACTCGACCATGCGATCCAGACCGCGGCGCTCACGGCCGTGCAGGCGTACATGACGGGCGACGACGCCCGGACCGAGACCGTGGCCGACGCATCCGACCCCCGGGTACGACTGCTGCACGTCGGCCAGGAGTGGAGCGGGGTGGTCGCGCCCGGCGCCGAGGGCTCCGCGTGGCTGATCGCGATCCGCCGGCACGACGACGCGGCCGCGCTGGCGCGGGACCTGCCCGCGGCGGAGCTTCCGTCGGCGTCCCGGGCCGGGTCGTCCCAGGTCGCAGCGCCCGACGACGGCACGATCGAGCTCGTCGAACCCGGCTCGGACGACTCCCCCGCGCTCACCGGGCCGCCCCGCGTGTCGGGCCCCGAGGAGCTCTCCGCCGTCCTCGACAAGTCCTTCGCCGACTGGCAGATCACCCTGTACCCGCGCCAGCACCGCATCGTCGACGCCCGCTTCGCCGGATCGGCGCAGGTCACCGGCGGTCCGGGCACCGGCAAGACGGTGCTCGCGCTGCACCGCGCCGCACACCTCGCCCACCGCGACGCGGCCCGGTACCCCGACGACGAGCGGCGCAGCATCCTGGTCACCACGTTCAACCGGGTGCTGGCCCAGATCCTGTCCCAGCAGCTCGACCGCGTCCTACCCGACCGCGCGCTGCGCGACCGGGTCGAGGTCGCCACCGTCGACAGCCTCGCCCGCTCCCTGGTCCAGGAGCGCAGCGGGCGCAGCCCCGAGACGCTCGGCCGCGAGGAGCTGAGCGAGCGCTGGCGCGACGCCGCCCGCGCCGACGGCCTGCCGTACTCCGGCAGGTTCCTCGTCGACGAGTGGGAGCAGGTGATCCTGGCGCAGAACCTCACCCGCCTGCCCGACTACATCCGCTGCGAGCGCAGCGGCCGCATGCTGCACCTGGCGCCCGAGCACCGCACCCGGGTGTGGGAGACCGTCCAGCGCTACACCGGCGCGATGGAGGTCGCCAACGAGTGGTCCTACCCGCAGGTCGCCTTGGAGGCCGCGCGCGTGCTCGGGCGCTCGGGCCCCCGCTACCGCCACGTCGTCGTCGACGAGGCCCAGGACCTGCACCCGACCCAGTGGCGGATGCTGCGCGCCGCGGTGCCCGCAGGTCCCGACGACCTGTTCATCGTGGGCGACCCGCACCAGCGCATCTACGACAACCGGGTGTCCCTGGCCTCGCTGGGGGTGAACGTGCGCGGCCGCAGCCACCGGCTGCGCGTGAGCTACCGCGTCTCCCAGGAGATCCTCAGCTGGGCGATGCCGATCCTGGGCCGCCAGCCGGCGCTGGGCATGGACGACAACGCCGACACCCTCGCCGGATAAAGTCGGAGGCCAAGCGGTCTTAGGAAGACAAAACAGGCAGTCAACTCCTTGGCTCACAGAACGACATGGCTACGATCCGACTGGGTGCGGGTGTGGCTCGAAGCCGGCGTCGCTCCCAGCTCGATCGCGGTGGCGGGCCGCAACCAGTGGGTGGTCCGGCACATCGCCAAGGAACTGCAGGCCCGCGGCGTTCCCACCGCTCCCCTGGACTCCGCCGAGGACGTCCGCGCGGTCCGGGTCGGCACGATGCACCGGCTCAAAGGCCAGGAGTTCCGGTGCCTGGCGATCGTCGGCATGAGCGAGCCGCTGCTGCCGCCCAAGGCCGCGGTCGACTCCGCCGAGGGCGACCCGGTCGCGCTGGAGCAGGTCTACCAGCAGGAGCGCAACCTGCTGTTCGTGGCCGGCACCCGCGCACGCGACGCCCTCTACGTCTCCTACGCCGGTGCGCCCAGCCGGCTCCTGCCGCAGGTGGAGGGCGCCGCCCCGCACGCCGGGGCGGCGGAGGCCGCCGGGGCGCTGTCCGGAGTCTGACGGGCTGAGCCGGCCCGGTCGGCGCGGCAGTGCGGTGGGGCGGTCCGCGGACCGCCCCACCGTCCGTTCACCAGCGGGGCGCCGGCCGCCGACCGCCACCGGGCCCGACGATGGCCGGCACCGTCGCCCCGGCCCTGCGCTCAGGGCTTCACCCGCTCATCGAGGCCGGTGATGTCCACCGTCTGGGCCTGGGCCAGCGGCTGGTCGGCCTCAAGGTCGGTGACGGTCATCGACGGCAGAAGCAGCGGGGGCGGGAAGTCCGGCGTGAACTCCAGCGGGATGCCCAGTATCCGCACCTTCATCCGGGTGACGTGCATGACGACGTCGCCCGACATGGTCATCGCGAGAATGTCGAGCGAGGTGGTGGTGCCGTCGTGCTCGCTCCACTGCCGCGCACCGCTGAACTCCGCGGTGTCCATGGTCAGCTTGAGGTAGCGCACGGTTCCGCCCTTCACGGGGTACTCCACCACGCCCTCGAAGGCCGCACCCTCCATGCTCAGCTCGTCGGCGCTCAGCCCGGAGGTCGCGGTGTGGGCGAGCCACCGCCCGTCGCCCTCGTGCACCTGGAACTCGGGCGCCTCGCCGTTCTCCTTGGCCTGCCGGCAGGCTTCGAGCAGAGCCCGGTACTCCTGCTCGCTCATGGAGGACGGCCCCTCGTGGACCTCGCATTCCGCGGCGGTCGGGGGCTCCTCCTCGCTCTCCTGCCCGGAACCGCCCTGCCCGTCCTGCTCGCCGGTGCCCGGACCGCCGTCGGATCCGCCGTCCGCGCCGCCCGAAGGCGACGGCGCGGGCGTGGGCGCGGGAGTCGGACCGGCGGAGGGGTCCTCGGGGGCGGGGGTCTCCTCACCGCCGCCGAACCAGTCGTCCCAGGGCCAGGTGACGGTCGCGGGCACAGGGACCGCGATGGCCAGCGCCGCGGCGACCGCGGCCAGGGAGTGCAGCCGGTCGCCGCCCGAGGGGCCGCCGGAGCCGCTGCTCCCCCCGGAGGCGGGGTCGTCCCGGCCCACCGAGCCCGGGCCGTGCCCGCTGTGCCGACGCGGGTGCCCGGCGGAGTCTTTGCCGGGCGGGCCCTCCGGCGACGTGAGGTAGGTGGCGCCGCCGACTCCCGCACCGCCCCGAGCGGTCCCGCCCGCGTCCTCGGCGTCCTCGGCGGGACCGCGCACCACATCCGCTTCGCCGCGCCCGGCGGCGCGCTCACGCTCCGGTGCGCCGGCGTCGGCCGGCTGCTCGTCCCCGCCGCGCGCCGCGGCCTCGTCACCGGCCGCGGCCTCGTCCTCGACCGCACCGCCGGAAGGCGGGACGTCGGTCCGCTCCTCACTGGCGGGCCCGCGCCGGCGGCCGCGCCGGCCCGCGCGCGCCGTGCGCTCGCGGTGGGGCACCCAGGCCGCGGCCAGCGCACCGCCGACCAGGCCGAAGAGCATCCCGAATCCGAACCCGCCGAAGTTCGAGGTGACGAAGGAGACGAGCGAGAGCAGCACCGCCGCGACGCCGTAGAAGACCCGCTGCGGCGGCTGGAGCCACACCAGTACGCCGACGGCCATCAGCAGCAGTCCGGCGAAGTACCCGGAGATGCCCGCGATGCCCTGCTGCACGATCAGGTCGAGGGGGTTCAGGGCGGGCGCCGCGACGATCACGATGCCGGCGAGGAGGACCAGCAGGCCGCCCCAGAATGGGCGGCTCCTGCGCCACACCCGAAACGCCGAGCGCGCGGTCGTCCACCCGCTGGAGGTGCCGTAAGGGGTCATCGAATCAGTAGCACTCGTGGTTGCCGGGCTTCACGCTCAGCTTCAGGCCGGTGAGGCTGAAGGTGCCCGCGTTGACCGACCATGCGGTCTGGCGGAGCCCGTCGATGGTGATGGTGTCGGCCTGCTGACCGAAGACGCCGGGCTCGCCGCTCTCGCCGCTGGCGTTCTCGACCGTGCTCGCGTCGCGGCCGATCTCCATCTCGGTGAACTCGGCGTCGCCGGACAGCTGCTGGACGTCGATCACCATGTTTTCGGCGACGGCCGGCTTGTCGCCTTGGCCGGCCCGGACCAGCAGGGTCACCTTCCCGACCCCGGTGTCCATCAGCACGGACTGGCAGAGGTTGCTCAGCTCGGCGTGGTCGATGACCGAGATGGCGACCGGGTGCTCGGTGCCGTCGGCGGAGGTCGCGGTGTCGGCGAACTGGGCGAAGCCGGACCCCTTGAGCTGGTCGGCGGAGACCTTGAAGCTCTCGCCCGAGACGGCGAACGACGCGGCGAGGGTGCCTTGGGCGGTCAGGCCGACGAGGACTCCCGCGGCGCCCAGCGCCGGGATGAAGGCGAGCGCGAACCGCTTCCAGGCGGTGCCTCCGGAGGCGCGGGGGGCCTCCGCTTGCGTCTCCTCTGCCATTGCACTTCCTCCTTTACGGACACCGATACCGGAGCCCGTGACGGGGCGAGGGGGTTGTGGGAGGTAGGCGGCGGTGTGTTACCCAGGACACCTTACCGGCCGGTAGGTGAGGAACATTACAATAGTCGATGTCACATTTCCAACCGCCCGACTCGCGCGCGCTTTCCGCCGCGAGGACGGCTTCAGCAGCATGGACGGTTCAGGAAGGCGAGGCCGTGGCAACGGACGACAAGAGCACTGAGCCCGGGGACGGCGCGGCCACCACCCCCGGAGCCGACGGGTTCGAGGACGACTTCGACTACGACGTCGTCGTGATCGGCTCGGGATTCGGAGGCGCAGTAAGCGCCATGAGACTGACCGAAAAGGGCTACCGTGTCGGCGTGCTGGAAGCGGGCCGCCGCTTCACGCCCGAAACGCTGCCCGAGACCTCGTGGGACGTCCGCAACTTCCTCTGGGCCCCCGCCCTGGGCATGTACGGCATCCAGCGCATCCACCTGCTGCGCGACGTGATGATCCTCGCCGGCGCCGGCGTCGGCGGCGGGTCGCTTAACTACGCGAACACGCTCTACACCCCCCTCGACGACTTCTACGACGACCCCCAGTGGCGCGACATCACCGACTGGCGCTCGGAACTGGCCCCCTACTACGACCAGGCCCGCCGCATGCTGGGAGTGCGCACCAACCCGACCATGACCCCCTCTGACGTGCACCTGAAGAAGGTCGCCGAGGACATGGGCGTGGGCGACAGCTTCCACCTGGCGCCCGTCGGCGTCTACTTCGGCGATAGCGAGGACGGCGACGGCCGCCACACCGCCGCCCCGGGCGCCGTCGGCGGCGACCCCTACTTCGGCGGCGCGGGTCCCCGGCGCCGCGCGTGCATCGAGTGCGGCTCGTGCATGACCGGCTGCCGCCACGGCGCCAAGAACACCCTCACCGAGAACTACCTCTACTTCGCCGAGCGCGACGGCGCGGTGATCCACCCCCTGACCACGGTCGAGCGCCTGCGCGAGCTGCCCGCCGAGGGCGGCCGGGGCGCGGGCTACGCCGTGGACGCGCTGTCCACCGGCGCGCCGCGCAAGCGCAAGTACGCCCGCACGTTCACCGCCCGCCAGGTGGTGGTGGCCGCGGGCACCTACGGCACCCAGACCCTGCTGCACCGCATGCGCGACACCGGCATGCTGCCGCGGATCTCCGCGCGGCTGGGCTCGCTGACGCGCACCAACTCCGAGTCGCTGGCGGGTGCGATGAGCAAGAGCACCACGCCGGTCGAGGACTTCTCCCGGGGCGTGGCCATCACCTCGTCGATGCACCCCGACGCCCGCACCCACGTCGAGCCGGTCCGCTACGGCAAGGGCTCCAACGCCATGGGCCTGCTCGCCACGATCCAGGTCCCCGGAGGCGGCCGCGTGCCCCGGTGGCTGCGCTTCCTGGGGCTGGCCGCGCGCCACCCCTACGTCCTGGCGCGCAGCCTCTCGGTTCGCCGGTTCTCCGAGCGCACCATCATCGGCCTGGTGATGCAGTCCCTGGACAACTCGCTGACGACGTTCACCAAGCGCGGCCTGCTCGGCCGCCGGGTCCTGACCTCGCGCCAGGGCCACGGCGAGCCCAACCCCACGTGGATCCCGCAGGGCCAGGAGGTGATGACCCGGCTGGCAGACGAGATCGACGGGCACCCCGGCGGCACTGTCGGCGAGGTGTTCGACATCCCGCTGACGGCGCACTTCCTCGGCGGCTGCCCGATCGCCTCCTCGCCCGAGGACGGGGTCATCGACCCCTACCACCGGCTCTACGGCCACCCCGGAGTGCACGTGGTCGACGGGTCGGCCGTTTCGGCGAACCTGGGCGTCAACCCGTCGCTGACCATCACCGCCCAGGCCGAGCGGGCGATGTCGCTGTGGCCCAACAGGGGCGGGGAGGACCCCCGGCCTTCGCCCGGCGAGGACTACCGGCGCGTCGCCCCCGTGTTCCCGCACAGCCCGGCCGTGCCCGCAGGGGCCGGCGGCGAGCTGCGCTTCACCGCGCCGCTGCCGCTGAGCGTGGTCGAGCAGCGCGGACCCGACTCCGAGCCGGCGGAGGAAGCCGACCGTGTCTGACCGGGCGGGCCGCCGCGGCGGCCCGCCCGTCCGCCCGCTCCACGCGGGCCCGGTCGCCGGGAACGCGGCCGCCCCTGCCCCCAAACGCGAAGGAGGCGCCCGTGCCCCCGCTCCGCCACGCCGTCGACCGGGCGCGGATCGTGGAGACGCCCGACGGCGCCGAACTGCGGGCGCACATCCGCGGACCGGCCGACGCGCCGGTGACCGCGGTCCTGGCCCACGGCTGGGCGCTGGCGTCGGACACCTGGCGGCCGCAGGCCGCCCGGCTGGCCGCCGAGCCCGGCGTCGCCGTGCGCACGGTCCGCTGGGACCAGCGCGGCCACGGCGGCTCCACGCTGGGTTCGCGCCCGCTGAACAGCGCCGTGCTCGGCGACGACCTGATGCGCGTGCTGGAGGCCTGCGCCCCGGAGGGGCCGGTGGTGCTGGGCGGCCACTCGATGGGCGGGCGCGCGGTCATCGCGCTGGCCGCCGCCCACCCCGGCTTCGCGGCCGAGCGGGTCTCGGGCGTCCTGCTGGCGGCGACCGGAGCGGGCCGGCTGGAGGCGACCGGCCCCGGCCGACCGCTCGGCGCGCGGGCGGGGGCCGCCGCCCGCCGGTCCGCGATGCGCGCGCTGCGGCTGGCGCCCGAGGCGGTCGACCGGCTGCGCCGGCTGCTGCCGCCGCACACCGGCGCCTACCGCGCCGCGGTGCGGCGGACCGCCTTCGGAACCGCCGCTGATCCGCTGCACGTACGCGAGTGCGCCGAGCTGATCCACGGCACGCCGACGCGGGTGGTGGCCGGGTTCTACGCGTCGCTCGCCGACCAGGACCTCTCCGCGGGGCTCGGCGCGCTCGGCGGCCTGCCGGTGCGTGTGCTGGCGGGCGGCCGCGACCGGCTGGTGGGGCCGCGCCACCCCCGCGAGCTCGCCCGCGCTCTGCCGCATGCGCGCCTGCGCGTGCTGGCGGGCTGCGGCCACATGCTCCCGCTGGAGGCACCCGAAGCGGTCGGCGAGGAGCTGGCGGCGCTGTGCCGTGCGGCGGCCGGTCCGCGGGAGGGCTGAGTCAGGCCGAGCGCCGCCCGGCGCCGCCGGGCGCGCCCCGGTCCGGCGCCTCGTCCGGCGGTACCTCGCCGGCCGCGCCGGCGTCCGTGACGGCCGTTGCGCCGCCGGCGCCCTTGCGCTCGTTGATGTGCTCCAGCACCTCGGCGAAGTGCTCGCCCATCACCTCGTGCAGGCTGCGGGCCATCGCGTCGGCGAGCATGGCGTCGACCGCGGTCTGGGCCAGCGGGCGCAGCCGGCGCACCAGCGCCGCGGTCTCGGCGATCTCGTCGCCCTGCAGGAGGCCCTGCGGCGCGTGCTCGGCCAGGATGTGGTCGGCCACCGCGCGCACGAGCTCGCCGGCGAGGGCGCCCACACGCTCCTTGAGCCGCTCGGAGATGTCCAGCACGGTGCTCAGCTCCATGCCGGCGGCGACCAGCTCGGCGCCGGCGTTGAGCAGCCTCGGGCTGGGTACGCGGAAGCGCAGCCCTTCGCGCTCCAGCAGGCCCAGTCGCAGGGAACGCGTGATGTTGGGGGCGTTCACCTGCCCGGGGAACATCTCGCGCAACTCGCGCATGGTGACGTAGCCGGCAATCTCGTCCGACCACGGGTCTCCCACCGCCGACTCGAAGCCGAGGATGTCGGTGAGGTCGCCGCCGCGCTCCCAGACGGTGACGAGCTCGCTGATGTTGGCGAAGGTGTAGCCGCGCTTGAGCAGCTGGCCGATCAGCCGCAGCCGCGCCAGGTGAGCCTCGGTGTAGATGCCCACGCGCCCTTCGCGGCGCGGCGGAGAGAGCAGCCCGCGGTCCTGGTACACCCGGACGTTTCGCACCGTGGTACCCGCGAGCCGCGCCAACTCGTCGATGCGGTATTCGGCCATGGCCCAAGCCTATGGCGTCGCGGCCCGGCCGGCGGTTCACCGCGAGCGCGGGCGGGCGTCCGCGGCCGGGCCGGCACCGCGCTCCGCTCCGCATTCGACTACCGGTTGAATTGTGACAATGGCCGTTGTAATGTTTCGGCATCCACGGTGTGGACGAGATCACATCCGCCCCTCAGGGCGCGGCCCGGCGCCCGCCGGCGGGACCACCGGATCCGCCGCCCGCAGCCGCCGGGCCGCCGCCGGATGAGGACGAGGAGGACCGACGTGACCGTTGAGCCGCAGACCCGCACGACCGACCGCGAAGACATCGCCAGGCGCCTGCTGCGCTCGTCGGCCAAGGCGTCCTTCGACCCCCTCGTGGAGATCGACTGGGACGCCCCCGTCGACCCGGACCGCTACGCCATACGGCCCGAGCGCCTGTCCCTCTACGGCACCGAGCTGTGGGAGACCCTCACCGAGGAGCAGCGCAAGGAGCTCAGCCGGCAGGAGATCGCCAGCGTCGCCAGCATCGGGATCTGGTTCGAGACGATCCTGATGCAGATGCTGGTGCGCCACGCCTACGACCGGGACCCCACCACCCACCACGTCCAGTACGCCTACACCGAGATCGCCGACGAGTGCCGCCACTCCGTCATGTTCGCCAAGCTGCTGGACAAGCTCGACGCGCCCTTCTACCGGCTCGACCCGTTCACCCACCTCCTCGGCAAGGTCTTCAAGACCGTCTCCAACGGGCCGCTGACCTTCAGCGCCGCCCTGTTCGTCGAGGAGATCCTGGACCAGCTGCAGCGGGAGATCATGGCCGACGAGGCGCTGGAACCGCTCACCCGAGCGGTCTCGCGCATCCACGTGGTGGAGGAGGCCCGCCACATGCGCTACGCCCGCGAGGAGTTCGCCCGCGACTGGAACCGACGCGGCGCCCTCGTGCAGCACTACAGCCGCCTGGTGCTGGGAGCGGTCGCCTACTACTCCGCGACCCGGCTGATCAGCCCCGAGGTCTACGAGCGCATCGGCCTGGACCCCCGCGCGGCCCGCAAGGCGGCCCGGCGCAACCCGCACTGGACCGACACCAAGACCTGGGCCGCCCGCAAGGTCGTGGCCACCCTCGACCGCGCCGGCGCCATCTCCGGTCCCGGCAGGTACCTCTGGCGCAAGGCCGGACTCCTGGGCCGTCGCGGCGCGGCCCCCTCGACCGCCGGCCCGGAAGCTCAACGCGCCTGAGCGTCCGGGCCGGCTTCCCCGCCGGCCCCGGCCGAACCGCGCGCCGCCGGGCCGCGGCCCGGCCGGGCGCCATTCCGCTCCACCGGCCGGAAAGGATCGGCTGACGTGACCGACGACCAGGACGTGACCGAGGCTTCGGAGGCGGCGCCTCCCCATTACCGGGTCGCCGTCATCGGCACCGGCTTCGCCGGGATCGGCATGGCGGTCCGCCTGAAGCAGGCCGGACTCGACGACATCGTGCTCCTGGAACGCGCCGGCGACGTCGGCGGCACCTGGCGCGACAACGACTACCCCGGCGCCGCCTGCGACGTCCCCTCCCACCTCTACTCCTTCTCCTTCGCCCCGAACCCGGACTGGAGCCGCAGCTTCTCGCCGCAGCCCGAGATCTGGGACTACCTGCGCCGGGTGGCCAAGGACTACGACGTGGTGCGCCACATCCGGTTCGGCCACGACGTGGAGGAGGCCCGGTGGGAGCCCGGGCACGGCCGGTGGCGGGTGCGCACCAGCGGCGGCACCGTCACCGCGCAGTTCCTGGTGAGCGGCTGCGGCCCGCTCGCCGACCCCGCCTATCCCGCCATTCCCGGGCTCGACACCTTCCGCGGATCCGTCTTCCACTCGGCCACCTGGGACCACGGGCGCGACCTCGCCGGCCGGCGGGTCGCCGTCGTGGGCACCGGCGCGTCGGCGATCCAGTTCATCCCCGAGATCCAGCCGGCCGTGAGCGGAATGCGGGTGTTCCAGCGCACCCCGCCCTGGGTGATCCCGCGCCACGACCGCGACATCACCGCGGTGGAGCGGCGGCTCTACAACGCCGTGCCGCTGCTCCAGCGCCTGGCCCGCACCTGCATCTACTGGGGGCGGGAGACCTACGTCCTCGGGTTCGCCAAGAACCTGCGGCTGCTCGGGATCGTCGAGAAGCTCGCCCTGGCCAACCTCCGCCGCGGGGTCACCGACCCCGATCTGCGGCGGAAGCTGGTACCCGACTACACCATCGGGTGCAAGCGCATCCTCATGTCCAACGACTACTATCCGGCGCTGGACGCCCCCAACGTCGACGTGGTCACCGAGCCCATCGCCGCGATCGAGCCCGACGCCGTGGTCACGCGCGACGGCGCCCGCCACGAGGTGGACACGCTCATCTTCGGCACCGGCTTCCAGGTCACCGACAGCCCCATCTCGCACCGCATCCGCGACGCCGAGGGAGTGCTGCTCGCCGACCGCTGGCGCCGGGGTACGGACATGCAGGCGCACCGGGGCACCACCGTCGCCGGCTACCCCAACCTGTTCGTGCTGGCCGGACCCAACACGGGACTGGGCCACACCTCCCAGCTCTTCATGCTTGAGGCCCAGATCGGCTACACGATGGCCGCGCTGCGCTATGCCCACGACCACGGCGTCGAGCGGCTGGAGCCGCGCGCCGACGCGCAGGAGGCCTACACCCGGTGGGTCCAGGACAAGATGCGGGGCACCGTCTGGGTCGCGGGCGGCTGCGACAGCTGGTACCTCAACGACCAGGGCCGCAACACCACGCTGTGGCCCGGCTTCACCTGGGACTACAGGCTGCGCACCAGCCGTTTCGACCCCGCCGGCTACCGCCTGCGGCCCGCACCCGGCCCCGCGCGCACGCGGCGGCGCGCACGCTCCCGGCCGGGCGGGGCCGTGCGCCGGCGCGGCGCCGGATCGGGGCGGCAGTGAGCGGCACGAGCGCACCGGAAGCGGGAAGGTAGGCCGCCGTGAGCGGGATGGGCGACGACGAGGAGGAGTACCACGGGTCGGCGACCCTGGTCGCGGGCGGCGTCGAGGCCGAGGTCGAGGCGCACCTCGCCGGGCGCTTCGACCCGCTGGTGGGCGCCTACCGGTGGGTCGGCCGCGTCTCCGCCGACCCGGCGGCCGACGCCGCCTACCGGTCCGGCGACACCCGGGTCCTGCTGCGCACGCCCGGGGGACACGAGGGCGCGGGCACGCTGACCGAGACCAACGTCTGGGGCGGGTACCGCGTCGTGGGCACCGGGGCGCCGCCGTTCGCCGTGCCCGAGGTCGCGCCCGACGAGGACTGAGGCCCCACAGCCGTCCGAGGGCGCGTCGACACCAGGGGACCGTCCGCTGCCGGCGCGCACCGAAGCGCCCTGCGCCCTCCATCGGGCGCGGGGCGCGCGGTGGCGCGCACCGGGGCCGAGTGCGGCCGCCGCCGGCCTGTTACCAGGGGTCCTCCTGGCGGAAGAACGCCGCGCTGGCCCGGTGGGTCTCCAGGTCGGCGTAGCCGGGCTTGATCACCCGGTCGATGAGCGCCAGGCGCTCGTCGTGGCCGATGAAGGCCGACTTCATCGCGTTGACCGTGAACCAGCGCAGCGTCTCGGCGGTGTAGCCGAACTCCGCGCTGATCCGCGCCAGCTCCTCGCTGAGGCAGGTGCTGTCCAGCAGCCGGTTGTCGGTGTTCACGGTGACGCGGAACCGCAGTCGGCGCAGCGTGTCGACCGGGTGCTCGGCCAGCGACGGCAGCACCCCGGCGCGGACGTTGGAGGTCGGGCACAGCTCCAGCGGGATGCGCTTGTCGCGGATGTAGGCGGCGAGCTCGCCCAGTTTGGCCGAGCCGTCGTCGGCGAGGGCGATGTCGTCGACGATCCGCACTCCCTGGCCGAGCCGGTCGGCGCCGCACCACTGGATCGCCTCCCAGATGGAGGACGGCCCGAAACCCTCGCCGGCGTGCAGTGTGAGGTGGAAGTTGGCCCGCTTGACGTGCTCGCAGGCGGAGATGTGGCGGGTGGGCGGGAAGCCGGCCTCGGGTCCGGCGATGTCGAAGCCCACCACGCCGCGGTGCCGGTAGCGCACCGCCAGGTCGGCGATCTCCAGGGAGTCGGCGGCCTGGCGCATCGCCGTGAGGAGCAGCCGCACATCCGTGTGCGCGCCGAACAGCCGCGCTTTGGCTTGGCCGACCCGCAGCCCCTCCAGAACCGCGTCGACGACCTGCTCGCGGGTCAGCCCGCCCTCGGTGTGCTGCTCGGGCGCGAGCTTGACCTCGGCGTAGACGACGCCGTCGTCGGCGAGGTCCTGGGCGCACTCGGCGGCCGCGCGGGTCAGGGACTCGGTGTCCTGCAGCAGGGCAAGAACCGGGTCGAGCCGGCGGGCCCGCTCCTCGGGGGTGGGCGCGGCGGCGGCGAACCAGTCGCGCAGGCGGGCGGGGTCGCCGGCGGGCGGTTCGGCGCCGGAGCGCGCGGCCATCTCCAGCACGGTCTGCGGGCGCAGGCCCCCGACGAGGTGGTCGTGCAGCAGCACCTTGGGTAGGCGCCGGATCGTCTCGTATCCGAGTGGTGTCATCTTCCTCCTTGGTGTCCGCCGTGTTCGGGCGCTGAGGGCGGTCACCGCCCTCATGTGGGTAAATTGCCCGGAAGTCTAGACGACCACCCGTCGGCGCGGGTCGGAGGGGGCGGGTGATGCCCGTCCCACCCGCGCTCCGCCCGAGGCGGGGCACGGGCCGGCCGCCGGTCCGAGGCGCCGCGCGCCGGACGCCGCCGGATGCCGCGCGCCGAGGACGGACGCGCCGGGCTCCGCCCGGCGGTCGGCCGCCGCCTCAGGCGCCGGCGAACGGCTGGTTCGCGGGCGGCCCCGCCGGGGGCAGCACGTGCTCGGAGACCTCGGAGTGCACCTGCTGGAGCCGGGCGCGCGCGGCGCGGCGCAGGCGGCCCAGGCACTCGACCGCCGCCGACTCGTCGCCGACGAACCCGCCCTTGACCACGGCGGGCACGCCGTCCAGCGGTCCGCCGTTCAGCGTGCCGTGCACGGCGAGCGGCAGCACCTCCCCGGCCACGACGAACCCGTGCACGCCCAGCGCGTCGAACACGCTGGAGGTGACGTCGCCGCCGGTGAGGAACAGCCCGCTGGGCAGGGCGTGGGTGCCGGCCTGCTCCCCGACCTCCTCCACCACCTCGGCGAGCAGTTCGGCGAGGCGGGCGGGAAGGGCCCGCTCGGACCGGCGGGACTCGGCGGCCGGGCCGGGGTCGAGCAGCCGCAGCGCCACGACGTCGGGGAAGACCGCAGAGGTCAGCCGGTCGACGAGCTGCCCTGCGACGTCGGCGGCGTGGCTCCGGTCGCCGCCGCCCAGGCGGACGGGGTCGGCGTCGACGAACCGTGCGGGACCCGAGCGGGCGAGGGCGTCGAACTGGCGCCGGGTCAGTCCCGTGGTGCTGCCGGCCACGGCCAGCAGCGGTCCCGGCGCCCCGGCCTGGCCGCGCAGCCGCAGCGCATAGGCCAGCAGTGCGCCACTGGGGCCGGGGTCGGCGGCCACCCACACCGTTCCGTCCTCGCGGTGCACCTCCGCGGCGGCCTGCGCCAGGCCCTCGATGCGCTGCTCGTCCGCGGCGTCGCAGAGCAGCACCGGCTCGTCGCCGGAGCGCAGTTCGGCGACGAGCATGCTCTCGGTGACCTGGCGGGCGGGCAGCCGCCGCACTCCTAGAGTGCTCTGGCGGGCCAGGATCGCCGCGACGTCGCCGGTGTCCATCGGGCAGAAGGGGTCGCGGGCCAGGTCGGTGGCCTCCAGCGGCTGCCCGCCGAGCAGCTGCACACCGTCGACGGTGGTGCACCCGCCGGTGGGGAACGCGGGCACGACCAGCGCGCGCACGGCCCAGCGGGCGGCCACACGCTCGCGCACGGCGCGCCAGGCCGCCTCCAGTTCGGCGCCCACGTTTCCGCGCAGGGTGCTGTCGAAGCGCTTGACGACCAGGCCGACCGGCCAGATCGCCTCGACGACGTCGGTCACCAGGTCCGCGGCCTGCTCCGGCGACGCGTGCCGGCTGTCGAGGTTGGCCACCACGACGTCGTACTCCTCGGCGACGGCGCTCACGTGCTCCGGGGTGACGGTGGCGGCCCGCATCCCGGCGCGTGCGAACCGGGCGCCGGTGGCGTTGGCGCCGGTGAGGTCGTCGGCGACGACGAGTACCTGGGCCACGGCTTCCTCCCCTTCGTGCTGCACTGTGCCGGTCGCGGCGGCACCGCCCGCGGGTCTACGAGCCTCTCATCCCCGGCGCCGGAGCAGCACGGTTCCGGCCAGGGCGGAGGCGGCGCACAGCGCGATGACGTAGGCGACCACGCCGGTCCAGCCGACGGCGTCGTAGAAGAGCCCGCCCAGCCAGCCGAAAGTGCTGGAGCCCAGATAGTAGGCGAGTGTGTACAGCGCCGCCGCCTGGGCGCGCGCGGTCGTGGCCCGATGGCCCACCCACGCCGAGGCGGTGGCGTGCGCGGAGAAGAAGGCGAAGGTGAACACCAGCAGCCCGGCGGCGACCGCCCAGAGCGCGGGGACGAGCAGGAGGGCGGCGGATGCGGCCATCCCGGCGACACCGCACAGCAGGACGGCCCGCCGGCCCAGCCGCTCGCCCAGCCGTCCGGCGGCGGCCGAGCCCGCGGTGCCCGAGAGGTAGGCGACGAACAGGAACGCCACGAGCGTCTGCGACAGGCCGAAGGGCGGGCCGGTCATCCGGAAGCCGAGGTAGTTGTAGACGGTAACGAAGGCGCCCATGAGGAACAGCGCCTGGCAGTACAGCGCGATCAGGCCGGGGTCGCCGACGGCGGAGCGCACGCGCCGCGCCAGGCCCGGGCCGGACGATCCGCCGCGCCGGGGGGTGAATCCGCGGGTGCGCGGGATCGCGGCGGCGAACACGAGCAGCGCGGCCAGCGCGAGCAGCGAGTCGGCGGCCACGCCCCAGCGCCATCCGCCGAGGTCGGCGACCGCGCCGGCCACCAGGCGCCCACTCATCCCGCCGACCGTGTTGCCCGCGATGTAGATCCCGGCCACGCGGGAGAGGTGGGCGGCGTGGACCTCCTCGGCGAGGTAGGCCATGGCCACGGCCGGCACCCCGCCCAGCGCCGCGCCCTGCAGGCCGCGCAGGACGAGCAGGGTCCACATGTCCGGCGCGAAGGGCGCCGCCAGTCCGAGCGCCGTGGACACGGTCAGCGAGAGCGCCATGACCCGTACACGGCCGATGCGGTCGGCGATGCCGCTCCAGACCAGCACGAACGCCGCCAGGCCGCCGGTGGCGAAGGAGACGCTCAGCGCCACGTTGGAGGCGGACGCCGCGAAGCTGTCGGCCAGGCCGGGAAGCACCGCCTGGACCGCGTAGAGCTGCGCGAACGTGGCGACCCCGGCGGCGGACATCGCCGCGACGATGCGCCGGTATCCGCCGCTGCCGGCCCGGTGGCCGACGTGTCCCCCTATCGCAGTCCCCTCATCCACCCATCCGACGTTAGTCGCGGCACCCCAGTTCGATCGCGCGAGGGTGCCGCTGCGTGTGCGTGCATCCGCGCACGGCGACCGGACTCCGAAGGCGCTAGCGCCCGCCCGAGCCGCGGGAGGCGAATGCGGTGACCAGGGCCAACGCGGCGCCGACGAGCAGGACGCCGGCGAACAGCCCGCTCAGCGCCGGGAATCCGAGGTCGGACGTCCCCGCGACGACGGGTGCCGCGAGGCTGGAGCCGATGTAGAGCCAGAAGCCGTACATGGCGCCGACCGCGGCGGCCTGCTCGCCGGCGGCGGCCTGGGAGCCCTGCATCGCGGCGGGCAGGGCCACGGCCGTGGCCAGCACGTAGCCCGCGATCAGCAGGGTGAACAGGCCGACCGAGCCGACGAGCGGCACCGACAGCCCGGCGGCCGCGACGAGGAGGGCGGAGGCCGCCAGGCCCGCCGCGAGCCGGTGCAGCACCGAGAGCCTCGACAGCAGCGGTGTCACCAGGGGCGCGAGCAGGATGGCGGGCAGCCCGCCGGCGCGGAGCGCGAGCAGGGCGCCGTCGTCGGCGGCCACGCCGAGCGGGTCGGCGAGCCGGATCGCCGCGTACAGCCCCACGAAGCCGAAGAGCACAGTGATGGCGATCCCGTAGAAGGGCAGCAGGTGCGGCCGGACCGCGGCCAGGGCCAGACCGCGGTAGGCGGCGGCGGGCGAGACCGCCTGCTCCGGCCGGTCGGGCACCAGCAGGAAGCGGGCGAGCACGGCCACGGCGGCGGTGGCCGCGCCCGAGATGAGGAACACCGCCGGCCAGTCCCAGCGGGCGGTGATGAGCTGGGCCGCGACCTGCGCGACGACCGCGGCGGCGAGGAACGAGCTGGTCAGCGTGGTGAACGCGAAGGCTCTGCGGTGGGGCGGGATGGTGCGGGTCAGGTAGGCGATCGCTGTAGGCGCGAAGGCCGCGGCGGCGCACCCCTGGAGGGCGCGGGCCGCGACGACGGTCTCGACCGTGGGCATGAAGGCCGTGACGCAGGCGAACAGAGCGGTGGCGCCCACTCCGGTGACGATGAGCCGGCGGTAGCCGACGCGCGGTCCGAGAGGGCCGACGACCAGGAACCCCAGTGCGTAGGCGGCGCCGAACGCGGTGACCGCCCAGCTGGCCCGGTCGACCGTGGATCCGGTGGAGTCGGCGATCGGGGAGAGCAGCGGAAGAGCCAGGTAGAGCTGGCCGATGACCACGAGGGCGGCCGCGGAGATGACCAGGATCTGCGCGGTCGGGCGCGGCGCGGAGGCCCGCTTCGGGGCAGGCTCAGCGGCTGCGCGATCGGAGGTCTGCTTGAGCATGTCACTCACGAAACCAACCAACCGTTTGGGTGTCAAGTTCGATACGCTGGCGGCATGTCACCTAGGGACAGCGCGGCCACCCGCCGCAAGCTGCTGGAAGCCGGGCGCGAGGAGTTCGCCGAGCACGGGATCGCCGGCGGGCGCATCGACCGCATCGCCGAGCGCGCGGGCGTGAACAAGGAGCGCGTCTACGGCCACTTCGGCAGCAAGGAGAAGCTGTTCCAGGCGGTGCTGGAGGCGGTCAAGGCCGAGCACGCCGCCTCGCTCCCGCGGCCGGGCGAGGACGTCGGCGAGTGGGTGGGGCGGCTCTACGACGCCCACGCTGCCAACGGCACGATGGTGCGCCTGCTGATGTGGGAGGCGCTGTACTTCGAGGACCGCCCCCTGCCCGAGGACGGCGCCCGCTCCGACGTCTACGCCGCCAAGGTGCTCGCCCTGGCCGGCAGTTTGGGCGTCGAGCCCGACAGCGCGGCCGCGATGAGCCTGCTCTCGCTGATCGGGATGGGCGCGTGGCCGTTCGCCATGCCGCATCTGGCGCGCCTGGTGGTGGGCCCCCGAATGCTCACCGCCCAGGGCTCGGCCGACCTGCGCGCCCACATCGTGGCCATGGCGAATGCAGCGGTGCGCGGCGTCGAGCACACGCCTGCCGCCGGGGGCGGCACCGGCGACGGGCACGAGAGTGAAGGCGAAGGCGAAAGCCAACAGGCCTGACAGGCCTGGCCGGAGCCGCCCGCTGGACGACTCCGGCCACCTCGAACCAACGCAATGGTTGGTTCGACGTTCCGCGGCCCGTCAGGACGGCCGCACCGCCGCCACCCGGCCGGTGCGGGCGCTGCGGCGCGCGGCCTCGATGATCTCCAGGCCGTGGACGACCTCGTGCAGCTCGACCGGCAGCGGTTCGCCCTCGCCGACCGCGTCGCGCACGGCCGCGTAAAACGCCGGGTAGGCGCCGCGCTCGCTGCGGACCGGGTGGGACTCCTCGACGGTGCCCAGCCGGCCCCACGCCGACTCCGGCTCGACGCCCCAGTCGGGCGCGTCGGGCCGTTCACCGCTCTCCAGGCGCTCCTCCTGGGAGTCCAGCCCGTCGACGGTGAACGCCGCGCGGTCGCCCAGTACCCGAAAGCGCGGCCCGAGCTGGGCGGCGAGGGCGCTCATCCACAGGTGCGAGCGCACGCCGCCGGTGTGGGTCAGCGCGAGGAAGGCGTCGTCGTCGGCCGCCGCGCCGCGCCGGGCGTCCAGTTCGGCGTAGACCGACTCCACCGGCCCGAACAGGTTGACCGCCTGGTCGATCAGGTGCGGGCCGAGGTCGTAGAGGATTCCGGCGCCGGCGTCGGGGTCGCCGTTGTCGCGCCAGGTGCCCCTGGCCTCGGGGCGCCACCGCTCGAACCGCGACTCGAAGCGGTGCACCCGGCCGAGCGCACCCTCCTCCACCAGCTTCCACAAGGTCAAGAAGTCGGAGTCCCAGCGCCGGTTCTGGTAGACGGTCAGCACCTGGCCCAGCCGCCGCGCGTCCTCGGCCAGCTCGTGCCCCTCGGCCGCGGTCAGCGCGAACGGCTTGTCCACCACCGCGGCGAACCCGGCCTCCATCGCCGCGCGCGCGAGCGGCACGTGCGTCTCGTTGGGCGTGGTGACCACCACGAGGTCGATGTCGCCGGTGCGCTTCCACAGCTCGTCGGCCGAGGAGATCGCCTCGGCCCCTGGATAGCGCTCCCGCACGGCCGCCTGGCGTTCGGGGTTCCCGGTCACCACCGCCGCGAGCCGCAGTCCCGGGGTGGCGTCGACGAGCGGCGCGTGGAACACCTCGCCGCCCTTGCCGTACCCGATGACGGCGACCTGCAGTTCTCGTTCAGCGTCGTTCGCAGAGGTCATCCCCCCACGGTAGCCATGCGCCGCCGCGCGGTGCCCGAGGGCGGTGTCGAATCCGCCCGCGCGGTGCGCCGCCACCAGCCCCTGCTTCACCCTACGAATGCCACCATGGCGCATCACGCCGGAACAGCCATGAAAACGAATGGCCACTCACATTCGGTAATCGCCAGACACCCTACGTGCCTCTGGGCTAGAGTCACGCCGACCGGAGATCTATGGAACGGGGACCGCGTACGGATGTCCGTGCTTACCGAGAGACAGGACCGCGGCTACCGTGGAGAGATGGACAAGCACCTGGGTTTCGGCAGTGTCTCCACGACCGATGGCACACTGGTCGTGCCTCCCGAGGTGCGGCGACAACTCGGCCTGGACAAGCCCGATGCCGTGGTGGAGTTCGTCGTACGCGAGGGGGAGGTCGTCCTTCTACCGAAGGTCGCTGTCCACCCGAACGACGTGTGGTTCTGGGAGGAAGGACAGCAGCAGGCTGAGCAGGAGGCGGATGAGGAACTCGCCGCCGGAGAGGTCAACCCTCCTATGACAGGCGAGGAGTTCCTTGCCCACCTGGAGGACGTGACTGGTGAGAAGGCCGGCGAGGAGTCGTGAAGTTTACAAGCCTTAAAACCTTCGACCGCGAGCTCCGGCAGCTTCCCAAAGAGCATCAGCGGTTGTTCCTGGCCGCGGTTCACAAGGATTTCCTTCCCGCGGTGGCCGCCGGGGCGTTCTCCGGAAATCCGCCATGGCCGACACGGCTTCGCCTCCACAAGGTTGGAGGGTACGACGTCTATTCGTTGACGTGGAGCTTCGCTTCACCGGACGGGCGGGCCACTTTCCACATCCAGAAGGACGAGGCTGGAGACCCGCTCTTGGTCTGGCGTCGCATCGGCGACCACTCCATTTACAAGGACCCGTGACCCGCGTGTGGGCCGCCCCGGGCGGGACGGCCCACACCGCGGTTGCGCGTTACCGGTTCTCGCCCGGTCCCCGCCCGGTTACGCCGCCAGCGGCTGCGGGGCCTTCGCCGGGTCGAGGGCCAGTTCGAGCACCTCGCGGACGTCGCCGACCGGGTGGACGGTGAGCTGTTCGCGGATGTCCTCGGGGACGTCGTCGAGATCCGGCTCGTTGCGGGCCGGGATCAGCACCGTGGTGATCCCCGCGCGGTGCGCCGCCAAGAGCTTCTGCTTCACGCCCCCGATCGGCAGCACCCGCCCGGTCAGCGAGACCTCGCCGGTCATGGCCACGTCGGAGCGCGCGGGGCGGCCCGACAGGAGCGAGGCCAGGGCGGTGGTCATGGTGACACCGGCGCTGGGCCCGTCCTTGGGGATCGCGCCCGCGGGGACGTGCAGGTGGACGCCCCGCTCCTTGAGGTCGCCGACCGGCAGTTCCAGCTCAGCGCCGCGCGAGCGCAGGTAGGACAGCGCGATCTGGGCGGACTCCTTCATCACGTCGCCCAGCTGGCCGGTCAGGGTCAGCCCGCCGGCCCCGGACTCGGGGTCGGCCAGGGACGCCTCGACGAAGAGCACGTCGCCGCCGGCGCCGGTGACCGCCAGGCCGGTGGTCACTCCCGGGACCGAGGTGCGGTCGGCGGTCTCGGGGGTGTGCTTGGGCCGCCCGATGAAGCCGGGCAGGTCGTCGGCGCCGACCGACACCGGCAGCTCGCGCTCGCCCAGCGCCAGGCCCGAGGCCACCTTGCGCAGAACCCGGGCGACCGTGCGCTCCAGCTCGCGCACGCCCGCCTCGCGCGTGTACTCGGCGGCGATCCGGCGCAGCGCGCCGTCGGCGAACTCCACCTCGCCGGACTCCAGCCCGGCCCGCTCCAGCTGGCGCGGGAGCAGGTGGTCGCGCGCGATGGTCACCTTCTCGTCCTCGGTGTAGCCGTCGAGCTGCACCAGCTCCATCCGGTCCAGCAGCGGGCCGGGGATGGTCTCCAGGGCGTTGGCGGTGGCCAGGAAGACGACGTCGGACAGGTCGAGGTCCACCTCCAGGTAGTGGTCGCGGAAGGTGTGGTTCTGCGCGGGGTCGAGGACCTCCAGCAGCGCCGAGGTGGGGTCGCCGCGGAAGTCGCTGCCGACCTTGTCGATCTCGTCGAGCAGCACGACCGGGTTCATCGAGCCCGACTCCTTGATCGCGCGGACGATGCGCCCCGGCAGCGCACCGACGTAGGTGCGCCGGTGGCCGCGGATCTCGGCCTCGTCGCGCACACCGCCCAGGGCGACCCGCGTGAACTCGCGGCCCATCGATCGGGCCACGGACTCGCCCAGCGAAGTCTTGCCCACGCCTGGCGGGCCGACCAGCGCCAGCACGGCACCGCTGCGCCGCCCGCCGACCACGCCCAGGCCCTTGTCCTCGCGCCGCTTGCGCACCGCCAGGTACTCGACGATGCGCTCCTTGACGTCGTCGAGGCCGGCGTGGTCGGCGTCGAGGATCTCCCGGGCGCCGGCGATGTCGTAGGCGTCCTCGGTACGGGTGTTCCAGGGCATGTCCAGGATCGTGTCGAGCCAGGTGCGGATCCAGCCGGACTCCGGCGAGGAGTCGCCCGCCCGCTCCAGCTTGTCGACCTCCTCCAGCGCGGCCTTGCGGACGTGGTCGGGCAGTTCGGCCGACTCCACGCGCTCGCGGTAGTCGTCCTCCTCGCTGCCCGGCCGGCCGGAGAGCTCGTTGAGCTCCTTGCGGATGGCCTCCATCTGGCGCCGCAGCAGGAACTCGCGCTGCTGCTTGTCGACGCCCTCCTGCACGTCCTGGTCGATGGTCTCGGCGACGTCGAGCTCGGCCAGGTATTCGCGGGTCCAGTCGCCGAGCAGCCGCAGCCGCTCCGACACGTCGTAGGTCTCCAGGAGCTGGAGCTTCTGCGCGGTCTTGAGGAACGGGGAGTAGCCGCCGCGGTCGGCCAGGCTGCCCGGGTCCTCCAGCTGTTGGATGCCGTCCAGGATCTGCCAGGCGCCGCGCTTCTGCAGGTAGGTGGTCAGCAGGGACTTGTACTCGCGCGCCTGCTCATGGACCTTGCCGGGGTGGCCGCCCTCCGGCGGCTCCTCGCTGTGGACCTCGGCCGAGACCCACAGGGCGGCGCCGGGCCCGGTGGTCCCGCTGCCGACACGGGCCCGCGCCGTACCCCGAACGACCGCGGCCGGTTCCCCCTCGGGGGTGCGGCCGACCTGCTCGATCACGGCGATGGTGCCGACCGCGGCGTAGTTGCCGTCGATGCGGGGGACGATCAGCACCCGCGGCTTGCTCGCGGACCGGACTCCGGGACCCTTCGCAGCGCCGTCGCCGCCGGCGCGCGCGGCGTCGACCGCGGCACGCACCTCGGAGTCGCCGATGTCCACCGGCACGACCATTCCGGGGAGGACGACCTCTTCGTCGAGGGGAAGCACGGGGAACGTCGCGTTGGACTGCGCTTCAGTCATCAGACCCTCCTTGTTGAGTCACTATCACTCAATAAACGAGAGTCCGCTTTTGTTCCCCCTGTTGTGTTCGCCGTGAGCGATCGGCTGTACGCCCTGCCCAGGGAGCCTTCCGAGGGTCGGGCCGCACCTGCTGCGCCGCGCCTCGTCCCGTTTCACCGCACCAGTCCGGCGCGGTAGGCGATCACGACGAGTTGGGCGCGGTCGCGGGCGTGCAGCTTGACCATTGCGCGGCTGACGTGCGTGCGCGCGGTGGCGGGGCTGACGACGAGCCGATCGGCGATCTCGCCGTTGGACAGGCCCTCACCGACCAGGGCCAGGACCTCGCGCTCCCGCTCGGTCAGCTCGCCGAGGTCGGGGCGCGGCCCGCCCGCGGGCGCGCGCGAGGTGAACGAGGCGATGACGCTGCGCGTGACCGAGGGCGAGAGCAGCGACTCCCCCGCCGCGGCGAGCCGGATGGCGCGCAGCAGCTCGCCGGGGTCGCTGTCCTTGATCAGGAACCCGGCGGCACCGGCGCGCAGCGCGTCGAAGACGTACTCGTCGAGCTCGAACGTCGTCAGCACGACCACACGGGTGCACGCCAGCGAGTCGTCGGCGGCGATCTCGCGCAGCGCCGCGATGCCGTCCATCCCGGGCATGCGCACGTCCATCAGCACGACATCGGGGCGCTCGCGGCGCACCAGGTCGACGGCCGCGCGGCCGTCGGCGGCCTCGCCGGCGGGCTCCATGTCGTCCTCGGCCTCGATCAGCACGCGCAGGCCCATGCGCACCAGGGCCTGGTCGTCGGCGACGGCGACGCGGACGGCGCTCACCGCTCCCCCGCGGGCAGCTCGGCGCGCACCCGGAACCCGCCGTCGGCGCGCGGCCCGGCCTCCAGGCGTCCGCCGACGGCGCGGGCACGCTCGCGCATGCCCGCGATGCCGCTGCCCTCCTCGTAGGCCTGGCCGGGGCGCGCGGGCCCGCTGTCGGTGATCTCCACGGTCAACTCCTCGGGGTGGTAGCCGATGGAAACGGCCGCCGCGCCGCCGCCGTGCCGGACGGCGTTGGTCAGCGCCTCCTGGACGATGCGGAACGCGGCGTGGTCGACGGCGGCCGGGAGTGCGGTGCGCTCCCCTTCGATGCGCACCCGCACCCGGTCGCCCGCAGGATCGATACCCGCTGCGAGCTCGTCGATTCGGTCCAGGCCGGGAACCGGTTCGCGCGCGGATCCGGAGGGCCCGCCGACGGGTGCGTCCTCCCCGGACGGCTCGTCCGGCGTTTCCGCGCCGCGGTCGTCCGCGCCGTCGCTGCGGAACACCGCCAGGGTCCCGCGCAGCTCCTCCAGCGCGTCCTTGCTGGTCTGGCGGATCGCCTGGAGCGCGGGTTCGGCCTGCTGCGGGCGCTTGCCGAGCACGTGCAGGGCCACGCCCGCCTGCATGTTGATGACCGAGAGACTGTGGCCGACCACGTCGTGCACCTCGCGGGCGATGCGCAGCCGCTCCTCGTAGACCGAGCGGCGCACCTCGTCGTCGCGTTCGCGCCGGCTGCTCTCGCGGCGCGAACGCACGATCACGCCCACCGCGGCGGGCGCCAGGAGCAGGGCCAGCAGGATCGCCAGCGAGCCGACGGTGTCGGGCTCGAACAGCCCGAGGTAGGGGCGGTCGGCGCGCTCGGCCAGGAAGAGGGGGACCGCGAGGGCGGTCCAGGGCGTCCACTGCCGCAGCGGCAGGCGCACCGCCATCGTGTAGACGAGCACCGCCGGCCCGATCCGCAGCATGCCGCCCTGCTGGTCCAGGGCGTAGAACACGGCTGTCGCGACCATGGCGAAGGCGAAGGCCGTGCGGGGGCGGAAGCGGCGGAGGGCCAGGGCCGCGACGACCACCGCGACGCACACGTAGGCCGCCGGCGGCAGTGCGGCGAACTCGGGGCCGGAGCCCTGGGCCCACGGCGGCCGCCCGTCCGACAGCGGACCGCCCGGAGCCCAAGGCGGTCCGGAACCGGACTGCGGCCACGGCCCCCGGGCTTGGGCGGCGCCCAGCGACACCACGCCCACGAACAGGGCGATCGGCACGTCCAGCGCGAGGACGCGGGCGATACGTTGGCTCACGCCCATGACGGTAGTCGGCCCCGCCGCCCGGGTCGTCAGCGCCGCGTCGTATCCGCACTGGTGCGGCGAGCGCAGACCGGAGCCGCTCGGTGCGGGACCGCCGGGACCGCGGGACCGCGCCGGACGCGCGCGGACCCGCGCTCGTCCCGCGGCGCCTCAGCCCTTCCCGGCGGAGCGCTCGGCGAACACCGGGTCGTCCAGGTCGCGGCCGCGCGTCTCGCGCGAGGCCGCCACCGCCCCCACCGTCAGCACGCAGGCCGCGGCGACGTACACCGACACCGGAACGGAGGTGCCGAAGGTCGACAGCAGCCACGTGGCGATCAGCGGCGCGAGCCCGCCGGCGACGATCGACGCGAGCTGGTAGCCGATGGAGGCGCCGGAGTAGCGCGTCCGAGTGCCGAACAGCTCGGAGAAGAACGCCGCCTGGGGCCCGTACATCGCCGCGTGCAGCACCAGGCCGACCCCCGCGGCGGCCAGCACCATCCCGAACCCGCCGGCGTCGATGATCGGGAAGAACGCGAACGCCCACAGCCCGGTCCCGATCGCGCCGAAGGCGATGACGGGGCGGCGGCCGAAGCGGTCGGAGAGGGTGCCCCAGATCGGGATGGCCACGAGCTGCACCGCCGCGGCCGCGAGCAGGGCGTTGAGGACGGTGCCGCGTTCGACTCCGGCCTCCTGCACCGCGTAGACGAGGATGAACGCGGTGATCACGTAGTAGGAGATGTTCTCGGCGAGGCGCACCCCCATGGCCACCAGGATCTCCCGCCAGTGCCGGCGCACGACCTCGACGACGGGGGCGCGCTCGCCCGCGTCCCGCCCCGCGCGCGCCTGCGCGGCGCGGGCGGCCGCGGCCTGGAACACCGGCGACTCCTCGACGGCGAGCCGGACGTAGAGGCCCACGATGACCAGAATCCCCGACAGCAGGAACGGGATGCGCCAGCCCCAGGCCTCGAAGGCGGAGTCGGCCATGGTGGCGGCCAGCACCGCGAGCACGGCGGTCGCCAGCAGGTTGCCGCAGGGCACGCCCGCCTGCGGCCACGACGCCCAGAACCCGCGGTGCTTGGGGCTGCCGTGCTCGGACACCAGCAGGACGGCGCCGCCCCATTCGCCGCCGAGGGCGAAGCCCTGGATCAGCCGCAGGGTGATCAGGAGCAGCGGAGCGGCCGTTCCGATGGTCGCGTAGGCGGGCAGCAGGCCGATGGCGAAGGTGGCCCCGCCCATCATCAGCAGACTGATGACCAGCAGCTTCTTACGGCCGACGCGGTCGCCGAAGTGGCCGAAGACCAGGCCGCCCAGGGGGCGTGCGACGAACCCGATCGCGTAGGTGCCGAAGGCGAGCAGCACTCCGGTGAGGGGGTCGGACTCGGGGAAGAACACGGCCCCGAAGACCAGGGCCGCCGCCGAGCCGTAGAGGAAGAAGTCGTACCACTCCACTGTGGTGCCGATGAGGCTGGAGGTCACGACCTTCGCGAACGATCCGCGAGGCGCCGCGGCCGGGGCGTCGGAGGGGGAGTTTGGCACAGCCATGTGATCGTCTTCCGCTCGGTATGGGGGTGCGTCGTCGCAGCGTAGGAGCGGGCGTGTGATGGGGGCCATATCCGCCGGGCACCGATACCGGGGGCGGGGTGTGTGGCCGCGGCACACACCCCGCCCCCGGCCGGGAGGGCGGCGGCCACGCGGTCGACGGCCGAGGCGTCGGGCCCGCCTGCTGCCGGGGGTGCCGGCCGCGGCCCCGGGAGGTTATGGTCGTCGGCTACATACCGGGAGGCGCTCGTGTGGGCGCGACGGCCATCCGCCGCCGGGGAGGAGGAACCCTAGATTGGCGCCATGACGACCCGCGAATCCCCCCGGGCGGCCCCGTCCGCGCCCGAGCCGCTGCCCGCCGACACCGCCGCGGCCGCCCGGGGCCCCGACCTGCGCGGCCGCACCGCCGTCGTCACCGGCGCGGCCGGCGGGATCGGCCGGGCGTGCGCCGAGCGGCTGAGCGCCGCCGGCGCCGCGGTGCTCCTGGCCGACCGCGATGCGGACGGGCTGCGCGCCCTGGAGGAGGCCGGTACCGGCACCGCCGTGCCCGTCGACCTGACCGACCTCGACGCGGCGGCCGAGGTCGCGCGCGGCGCCGACATCCTGGTCAACAACGCCGGAGTGCAGACCGTCGCGCCGATCGAGGAGTTCCCGCCCGACCGCTTCGCGCTGATCCTGCGGCTGATGCTGGAGGCGCCGTTCCACCTGGTGCGGGCGGCGCTGCCGCACATGTACGCCCAGGGCTGGGGGCGTATCGTGAACGTCTCCTCGGTGCACGGACTGCGCGCCTCCCCCTACAAGTCGGCCTACGTCGCGGCCAAGCACGGCCTGGAGGGCTTCTCCAAGGTCGCCGCGATCGAGGGCGCCGCCCGCGGCGTCACCTCCAACTGCATCAACCCCGGCTACGTGCGCACTCCCCTGGTCGAGCGCCAGATCGCCGAGCAGGCGCGCGCGCACGCGATCCCCGAGGACGAGGTGGTCGGCTCGGTGCTGCTGGCCCGCAGCCCGCTCAAGCGGCTGATCGAGCCGTCCGAGGTGGCGGCGATGGCCGCGTACCTGTGCGGCCCCGAGGCGTCCTATGTCAACGGGGCCTCCCTGGCGATGGACGGAGCATGGAGCGCGAGCTGAGCGAGCACACGGATCGAGACCGTTACCGGGAGCAGACCCGGCCCCGGGCGCAGGCGGTGCCGGACCCGACCGCCGCCGAGGCGGGCGGAGGCGGCGCGCAGGCGCAGTTCCTGCGGCTGCTGCTGCGGGACGCGCCCGCCGTGGAGTACGAGCGCCCGCTCGTGCGGGCCCGCGCGGCGGGCGGCGGCGCCGAGGAGCTGGCCGACCTGGAGGAGGCCAAGGTGCTGGCGCTGCGCGTGCGCACGGTGCTCTCCGACCGGCGGCGCCGGGAGTCCGAGCTGAGCGCCCTGTTCGAGACCGCCAACGACCTGGCGGGCATGCGCGACCTCGACCAGGTGCTGCGGGCGATCGTCGACCGCGCCCGCAACCTGCTGGGCACCGACACCGCCTACCTGACCCTGCGCGACACCGCCGTGGAGGACGGCGACACGGTCATGCGGGTGACCTCCGGCTCGGTCTCGGCGCGCTTCCAGCAGCTGCGGCTGGGGCCGAGCGAGGGCCTGGGCGGGCTCGTCGCCGAGACGGCGCTGCCCTATGTCACCGCCAACTACTTCGCCGACAGCCGGTTCGAGCACACCGACACCATCGACGCCGGCGTGCTCGACGAGGGCCTGGTGGCGATCCTGGGCGTGCCGCTGCAGCTCAACGGGCGCGTCATCGGCGTGCTCTTCGCCGCCAACCGGCGCGAGCGCCCCTTCTCCCACGCGGAGGTGGCCCTGCTCGGGTCGTTGGCCACCCACGCCTCGATCGCCATCGACAGCGCCAACCTGTTGGAGAAGACCCGCGCGGCGCTGGAGGAGCTGAACGAGGTCAACCAGCGCCTGACCGACCACAGCCGCGCGGTCGAGCGCGCCGCCGACGCCCACGACCGGCTCACCGACCTGGTGCTGCGCGGCGGCGGCATCGAGGAGGTCGAGGCCGCTGTCAGCGCGGTGCTGGGCGGAGCCGTCACCGTCTACGACGCCTCGCGGCACGCCGAGCGCCTCGCTCCCGAGCTGGCCCAGGCGGCGGGCGCATCCCGCTCCAGCGGGCGCGCGGTGCGCTCCGGCAGCGGGTGGGTGGCCGCCGCCGTGGCCGGCGGGGAGCCGCTGGGCGCGGTGGTGCTGGAGGGGGTCGACCTCGGCGCCGCCGATCAGCGCATCCTGGAGCGCGCGGCGATGGTGATCGCGCTGCTGCTGGTGATGCGCCGGTCGGCCAGCGAGGCGGAGAACCGCGTGCGCGGCGACCTGCTGGACGCCGTGCTGGACGCGCCCGGACGCGACCCCGACACGCTGCGCCGCCGCGCCGAGCGGCTGGGCGCCGACCTGGACGCCGAGCACGCCGTCGTGGTGGCCGAGGCTCCCGGCGCCCATCCCGGACGGCTGCGTTCGGCGGCGATGCACCTGGCCGAGACCTCCGGCGGCCTGGCGGGCGCCCGGGCGGGCACGACCGTGCTGGTGCTGCCCGGTCCGCGGCCGGCGGAGGCGGGACGCAGGGCCGCCGGCGCGCTGGCCGCCGCGGTCAACACCGCGGTCACCGCCGGCGTATCCGGGCCGACCTCGGGACTGGCCGACTACGCGGCCCGCTTCTCGGAGGCGCGCCGGTGCCTGCGGACCCTGGTGGCCCTGGGCCGCTCGGGCGAGGTCGCCGCACCGGAGGACCTGGGGTTCTTCGGCGTGCTGCTGGGCGGCGACCGCGACGTGGCCGGGTTCGTCGACTCGGTCCTGGGACCGCTGCTGGACTACGACCGCCGCCGCGAGACGGCGCTGGTGGAGACGCTGCGCGCCTACTTCGCGCACGGGGGCAGCATGTCGCGGGCCAAGGACGCGCTGCACGTGCACGTCAACACGGTCGCTCAGCGCCTGGAGCGCGTCGGCCGACTCATCGGTCCCGACTGGCACGAGCCCGGCCGGGCCCTGGAGATCCAACTGGCGCTGCGGCTGCACGCGCTGCTGCGGGGCGGGCTGGCCGAGGCCGAGGAAGCCGAGCGCGGCGGACCGTGACGCGCCCGCGTCCACTCCTGCCCGCTCGGGTCCGCAGGCGGGAAGCGTGTTCGCGGGAGCCGGACGCCCCCGTTCGGACGGCCCGCGCGGGCACTCCGCCGCCCCCGGGCGTAGGCGCTCTGGTGCCCGGCGCGTAGCGCGATCCCCGCCGCTGGGGCGACGCGCGGCGGGGGTCGGTCCACGCAGGCTTGGGGCATGGCACAACCACTGACAGCGGCGGCCGGACTGGCCGATGCGACGGCCCTGTTCGCCGGACCCGCCGCGAGATTCCACGCCCACCCGCCGTTCCCGATGATGGGAGTCGCAATGCTGCTCGTCCTGCTTCTGCTGGGCCTGGCCGCCTACCTGCTGATCTCGCGGTCGAAGGGCCGCCGGCCGCCGTGGGCCGCCGCGCCCGAGCCGCCCGAGTACGCCGCCCGCAAGGTGCTCGCCGAGCGCTTCGCCCGCGGCGACATCACCGTCGACGAGTTCCTGGAGCGCGCCAGCGTCCTGAACTGGACGCCCGGAGCGCAGGAGGGCGGCCGCAAGTGAGACTCCGCCCGGGCCCGCAACGCAAAGCGGTGCTGAGCCTGCACGTGATCGCTTCGGTGGGCTGGCTCGGCGTGCACGCCGGCGTCCTGACGCTGGTGGCCGCCGGGCTGGCCGCCGACGGCGCGGCGCGGGCCGGCGCGCTCTACGGTTCCGCCGCGACGCTGGGCGGGTTGCTCGTCCCGGTACTGAGCCTGACAGCGGTGGCCACCGGCCTGGTCTGCGCGCTGGGTACGCAGTGGGGACTGTTCCGCCACTACTGGGTGGCCGCCAAGCTCGCGCTGACCGCGGTGCTGGTGGCCGGCAGCAACCTGCAGCTGATGCCCGCGACGGCCGGACTGGCCGAGGCGACGCGCGGAGGCACCGTGCTGCCCCCGTTCGCCGACCGCCTCAGCCTCGTCATCGCGCTCTCGGTGGCCCTGTCGGTGCTCGTGGCCGCCAGCCTGCTGTCGACGGTCAAGCCCTTCGGCCGCATCCGGCCCCGCAGGCGCTCCCGCGAGGAGGACGGGTCCGGGGCCCCGCGCGGGTCCGCGCGCGCCGCGCAGCGCGCCTCCCGCTGAATTCGGGCGCCGCCCGGGCGGCGAAGCGACAGCCGCGCGGCGCCGTGGCATCCTCGTCCGGGCGAGCCAGACGCGGGAGGATCCTTGGCCGGCATGTGGCACGGCGACCTTTACGCCGATTTCGAAGGCACCGACGGGCCGGGAAGCGGCACGGACGACATCGACGCCCTGGTCCGCGCCACCTCCCCGGCGGCCGGGGAGGACCGCGCCGGCCCTGGGGGCGCCGCTGCGGCGCCCGCAGCGCGCGGCGTCCCCTTCGACGTGGTCACCGGCGTGGTCGAGACTCCCGTGGGCTTCCTGTTCTGCGCGATGACCGAGACGGGGCTCGCGGCGTGCTCGTTCGCCCCCGAGGAGGCCGTGGTCGAGCGGCTGGAACGGGCGGTCTCGGCCAACATCGGCCCGCACGACGCCCACCTGGACCCGGTGCGCCGCGAGATCGGCGCCTACTTCGCGGGGCGGCTGAGCACGTTCACCGTCCCACTGGACCTGCGGTTGACCGGCGACTTCGGGCGCGTGGTGCTGCGGTCGCTGCTGGACGTCCCCTACGGCTCCACCATCGCACCGGGCGACCTGGCCGCGCGGATCGGCCGGCCCAACGCGCGCCGCGCCGTCGCGAGCACGCTCGCCGAGAACCCGCTGTGCCTGTTCCTGCCCTGCCACCGCGTGGTCGGCGACGACTACCCGAACGATCCGGGGCCGTACGCGGGCGGCACGGCGGCCAAGCGGGGTCTGCTGGCGCTGGAGGCCGAGCACGCCGACGCGTGAGCGCCGCCACCGGCCCGGCGCGTCAGCGCGTTGCCCGGTGCGGTCAGCGTGCGGCCCGGCGGCCGAATCGGGCGACGAGCTCGCCGGTCAGGCCCTTCGACGCGGACTCGACCATTCCCAGCACGTTGCTGAAGCCGTCCTCTCCGCCGTAGTAAGGGTCGGGGACCTCGGGGTTGGCTGCGCCGCCGAGCTTGGGCGAGAAGCCGCGGAAGAGCCGCAGCCGGTCGCCCGCCGACGCGGGGTCGGGGGCCAGCTGCACCAGCTCGTCGAAGTTGTCCAGGTCCATCGCCAGGATCAGGTCGCGCTCGGCGAACCAGGCGGGGTCGAACCTGCGCGCCGTGTGGTCGGTTGCGTAGCCGTGCACTCGCAGTGCGGCGGCCGCACGCGGGTCCATGCCCATTCCGATGTGCCAGCCGCCGGTGCCGGAGCTGTCGACGGCCACCGCGCCGCCGAGGCCGGCGCGCGCGAGGTCGGCGGTGAGGACCTTCTCGGCCATCGGCGACCGGCAGATGTTGCCCAGGCACACCAGCGCGATCCGGTAGGGCCCCGTCGGGTCGAGGGGATCAGGCAGGCTCATGATCACCACGGTAGCCCAGGCCGGGCGCGCCCGTCCGGCGGGCGGCCGGACCCGGCATCGGCGGAATCACCCCTTGGGCAGGCGCACCACGGTGACGAAGAAGTCGTCGATCTGGCGGACGACCCTTATGAACTGGTCGAAGTCGACCGGCTTGGCGACGTAGGCGTTGGCGTGCAGCCGGTAGCTGCGCAGTATGTCCTCCTCCGCCTCGGAGGTGGTCAGCACCACGATCGGGATGTGGGAGAGCGCCTCGTCCTTCTTGACCTCCTCCAGCACCTCCCGGCCGTCCTTGCGGGGCAGGTTGAGGTCGAGCAGGATCAGGTGCGGCATCGGGGCGCCGGCGTGCTCGCCCTCGCGCCGGAGGAAGCGCAGCGCCTCGACGCCGTCGGAGACCACGTGCAGGCGGTTGCCCACCTTGTGCTCCGCGAAGGCCTCCTTGGTCATCAGGACGTCGCCGGGATCGTCCTCGACCAGCAGCACCTCAATGGCTTGCACCAAGTTGTCCTCGCTCAATCTCGTCCGACCTGTCCCGAATCGGCCCCGGGCGCGCCCGGGGCGGTGTCGTCTCCTTCCGACTGGGGCGCCGGGTCTTCGCCGCCCTCCTCGGCGGGGCCGGCGGCGCCCGCCCCGGCCTCGGCGGGCTCCGCCTCCTGCGCGCCCCGGTCCTCGCGGGCGCCGGGGGCGCCGTGCGGATCGCGCGCCCCCTCGACCTCCGCGGCCGGCTCGGGCCCGGCCGGCTCCGCTGCGCCCGCGGGCCGCTCCTGCTCGGCCGCCTCGTCCGCGGCGCCGTCGCCGACGGGCAGCGACCAGCAGATGCGTGTGCCCCGCAAGGGCTCGGCGTCATCCTCGCCGTCGCCGTCGCCGAAGGACGTGTCCAGCCACATCCGGCCGCCGTGGAAGTCCACGATCTTCTTGCACATCGCCAGGCCGATCCCGGTGCCGCCGTACCTGTCGCGGGTGTGCAGCCGCTGGAAGATCACGAACACGCGCTCGGCGTACTGCGGCTCGATGCCGATGCCGTTGTCGGCGCAGCAGAACACCCACTCGTCGCCCTGTTGCCCGGCCCCGATGTGCACCCGCGGCGGGTCCTCGCCGCGGAACTTGACGGCGTTGCCGATCAGGTTGAAGAACACCTGGGTGAGCAGCGTGCGGTCGCCGCGGACCGTGGGCAGTCCGTCGGAGGTGACCAGCGCATCGGCCTCCTCCAGCCGGGTCTCCAGGCTGCTGAGCGCGTCGGCGAGCGCCTCGTTCAGGTCGACGGGCTGGTCGTCCTTGGTGCGGCCCACGCGCGAGAACGCCAGCAGGTCGTTGATGAGCGTCTGCATCCGCTTCGCGCCCTCGACCGCGTAGTCGATGTAGGCGTCGGCGCGCTCGTCCAGCCGGCCCTGGTAGCGGCGCTGGAGGAGCTGGCAGAAGCTGGCGACCTTGCGGAGCGGCTCCTGCAGGTCGTGTGAGGCGACGTAGGCGAACTGCTCAAGCTCCAGGTTGGAGCGGCGCAGCTCGTCGGTCTGGCGCTCCAGCAGCTCCGACTGCTCCTGGAGGGTCCGGCGGGCGGTGCCGACCTCGTCCAGGTCGCGGACGATGCGTTCGCGCATGGCGTCGACGTCGCGGCCGACGCGCTCGATCTCGGGCGGACCGTGCAGCTCGATGCGGTGGGCGTAATAGCCCTCGGACACTTGTATGAGGTGGCGGCCCAGCTCGTCCAGCGGCCGCAGGACCCAGTTCTGCAGCATGACCCACAGGAAGCAGCACAGCACCACGACCACCGCTCCGACCAGCACGAGCAGGGCCATGACCTGCTGGGTGGCCAGGGTGAGCCCGTCGCGCGCCTGGCTCAGCTCGTCGTCGATGCGCTGCTCGGTGCGGGCGCCGGCGGCGCGCAGGTCGTCGAAGCGGTCGCGGCCCATCTGGTAGTCGGCCGAGGTGATCTCCTGGCCGCCGTGCACCTTCTCCAGGGTGGGCTCGGCGAAGTCGTCCTGCCAGGCCTCTCCGGCCGCGATCAGCCGGTGGATGTAGCCGTCGACCTGGCTGTTCTGCTGGGCCACGGCGCGCAACTGCGGCAGGCTCTCAGCGAGGTCCTGCTTGCCCTGCTGGTACGGGGCCAGGAACTCGATGTCGTTGGTCAGTGCGTAGCCGCGAATGCCGTTGTCCATGTTCAGGTAGGCCGACATGGTCTGGCGCACGGCGCTCTGCGCCGGTGTGAGCTCGTCGACCTGGCGGTCCAGGGCGTCGCGGGCGTTGAACGCGGCGAGGGTGATCGTCGACACCGACGCGACCAGCACCACCGCCACGGAGGCGAGCAGGACGGTCACGCGGCGGCGCAGGGGCCACCTTCTCAAGTCCGGTCCTCGTGCGTGATGAGCAGCATGGCGACGTCGTCCTGCAGCGGGCCGCCGTTGTAGCGCTCGGCCTCGTCGACCAGGTGCTCGGGCAGGTCGACGATGGAGGTGCCGCGTTCCAGCACGTCGCCGACCATGCGGCGCAACCCGCCGACCTCCAGGCGGCCGGGCGGCTTGCCGTCGTAGGCGTCGACCAGGCCGTCGGTGTAGAGCATCAGCGTGGCGCCGCGGGGAAGCCGGAAGCCGTCGATCTCGGTCTCGTGCTCGGGGAACACGCCCAGCGGCGGCCGGGGGGCGACGGCGACCTCCTCGACGGCGCCGCCGTGCAGGACCAGCGGCGGCGGGTGGCCGAACAGCCGGATCCGGGCGTCCTCGCTGCCGGTGTCCAGGCTGGTCTGGCACAGCGTGGCGTACATCTCCTCCTGCGCCCGCTCGCTGACGAGGATCTCCTCCAGCGCGGGCAGCACCTCCGCCTCGGCGACGCCGCCCATGACCAGGGCGCGCCAGGCGATGCGCAGGCTCACGCCCAGCGCGGCCTCGTCGGGGCCGTGGCCGCTGACGTCGCCGACGATGACGTGGGTGGTCCCGTCCTTCTGCACGGCGTCGTAGAAGTCGCCGCCGACCAGGGCGCGCTTGCGGCCGGGCCGGTAGAAGGAGCGGTGGCTCAGCGGGGAGCTGTCCAGCAGCACCTGGGGCAGCAGGCCGCGCTCCAGGCGCATGTTCTCGCGGGCGTACAGCTCGGCCTCGCGCAGCTGGCGGGCGTTCTCGTCGGCGCGCTGGCGCTCGACGGAGTAGCGCAGGCTGCGCGCCAGCAGGGAGCCGTCGACCTGCCCCTTGACCAGGTAGTCCTGCGCGCCGGCGGCCACGGCCGCGATGCCCTCGTGCTCGTCGTTGAATCCGGTCAGCACGACGACGGCGGCCGCGGAGGCGGTGGTGAGGACCTCGCGCAGCAGGCTCATGCCGCGGGCGTCGGGGAGGTTGAGGTCGAGCAGCACGCATCCGCGAAAGCCGACGAGGTGCTCGCGCGCCTCGTCGAGCGTGCGCACCCAGGTGATGCGGGTGTCGAGTGCGGCGTCGGCGAGGAGCTCCTCGACCAGGAACGCGTCTTGGGTGTCGTCCTCGACGAGCAGGACGTCGACCGCCTCCGCGGTCGAGGGGGACCGCCGCTCCATGACGGCCTCAGCCGCGCGGCCGGGGTCGGCCGGCCACGCTTGCTCGGTATCGGTCATGGTCACGGGCTCGGGTCCGGGGTTGCTGGTATCCACACATCGCCTCTACGTCGACCGGTGCGCGGTGCGCGTCGTCAGCCGTTGCGGCAGTCAAACGATAATCGCCTGCACGTCTTGTCGCTAGCGGGATTGCACGGGAGGGATTCAACGGCGGCTGGGGACACCGCGCCTTCGGTGCGCTCGATCGCACCTGCGTGCCCATCCAGGCTACCCGCCTTCCGCCAGCCTGCTTTCTCGACACTGTGTCATCTCACTCTTGAAGGCCTCCCCCACGTGCTGACATCATGTCAGTATCCCAATCGGGATAAACGCCAACAAAGGAGGGCATGTGCCCACTGCGGAAGGCCGCCGCCCCAGTGAGGACCCCGACTTCCGCGCCCGCACCGCCGCCCGCGAGGACGCACGCACGCCGTTCTCCGAGCTGCTCAAGCGGGCCACCTGGTCGGCGCACGAAGACGCCGAGCAGCACGGCTTCACCCGCGCCCTGCTGGACGGCCGGCTGCCCCGCGAGGGGTACGCGGCGATGGTCGCGCAGCACTACTTCGCCTACGTCGCGCTGGAGCGGGTCGGCCGCTCGCTGGCCGGCGACCCCGTCGCCGGCGCGGTCGTCCACCCCGGCCTGTTCCGCGTGCCCGCGCTGGAGCGCGACCTGGAAGCCCTCTACGGAGGCGACTGGCGCGAGCGCATCGCCCCCACAGCGGCCACCCGCGCCTACACCGCGCGCATCGAGCGCACGGCCGGCGACCCCGCCGGTTACGTGGCCCACCACTACACCCGCTACCTCGGAGACCTCTCCGGCGGGCAGTTCATCCGCAAGGTCGCGGCCGGCGCCTACGGGCTCGACGAACGCGGCGGGACCGCCTTCTACCACTTCTCGGAGCTGGGCAGCCTGCCGCGGTTCAAGGCCGGCTACCGCGCGCGGCTGGACGCACTGGAGCTGGACGAGGCCGCGCGCGACCACGTCGTAAGCGAGACGCGGCTGGCCTACCGGCTCAACGTCGCGGTACTGGCCGATCTCGGCCACATTTTCGCCGCCGACACGGCGGCCTGAACCCGGGCGCGCGCTCCGCCGGCCGCGGCACCCGTGCCGGGCGCCGCCGGGGGACCTACGGCGCCGCCGCCGGCGGGCGCGCCGCCGCCCGCCCGACCGCGGCCCTGGTGCCGGTGTACTGCCGTGTGCCGCCACCGCGGCGCTTACCGGGCGCCGCCGCCGCGTGACACCATGGGCGCATGCCCAAGATCTCGGCGCCCACCATCGCAGCGCACCGCGCGCAGACCCGCGAGCGCATCCTGGAGGCGGTCGCCGCCCTCACGCGCGTGCAGGGCATCGACGAGATCTCCATGACCGACGTGGCGGCCGAGGCGGGCATCACGCGCACGGCGCTGTACAACTACTTCCCCGACAAGCCCGCGCTGCTGCTGGCCTTCACCGAGCAGGCCACCACCGGGTTCGTCGACCGCTACCACCGCGAGCTGCCCGCGGGCGCCGGCGCGGCCGAGCGGCTGGAGACCTTCGTGCGGCTCCAGGTCGAGGCCCTGGCCGAGCACCCCCACCCCGCGGCCGCTGAGCTCGGCGCCAGCCTGGGCCCCGACGCCTACCAGGCCCTCGCCGAGCACGTCGCGCCGATGCAGCGGCTGCTCACCGGCATCCTGCGCCAGGGCGTCGACGACGGCGAGTTCGCGGCGGCGCCGGTGGAGCCCGTGGCCCGCCTGGTGCTGGCGATGCTGGGCGCCCAGCGGGCGCCCCTCATGCACGGCGAGACCACCCCCGGCGACGCCGGGCGCCTGGTGGCGGCCTTCACGCTGCGCGCGCTCGGCGCCCGCGCAACCGACGCCGCCGGTCACTCCGCGTCACCCTCGCTCACCTGAGGTCATACCGGCGCGACCGGAACCGGCAGCGGCCGCTCCTCGGCTGCGCACCCGCAGCGGAGCTGGGGCAAAATCGGGCACCGCCCAGCCAGCCCCCGCTCCGGAGGAGCCCCCGGTGTCCCTGCTCCTGATCCTGGCCGGCGCCCTCCTGGTCGCCGTCGCGATGTTCAACCGCGTGCCCCGGTTCCAGGCCCGCGCAGCACCCCAGCTGGTACGAGCGCGGCTGACCGAGGCCGGTCGGGCGACGCTCACCGCGGTAGGCGGCAGCGCGCTGATCGTCGCCTTCTTCCTGGCGCTGTCGGGGATGTGACCGCGGCGCCGGCTCAGCCCAGCACCGTGCGCAGCCGGCGCGCCGCCAGCCGCGCGGCGCTGGTGGCCGCCAGGGCCGTGGCCACCGCCGCCGAGGCCGCCGCGGCCTCCAGCGCCGCACTGCGGCACTCGGCGTCGCGCTGAGCGGCCGCGCGCTGCTCGGGGCTGAAGCGGCCCCCGCAGTCGCGCGGGTCCAGTTCCAGCCGGCGCCAGCGGACCGGCCACTCGGCCGGCGGCCGCTCGGGGTGGCCGCGCAGGGCGACCGCCGAGGGCGTGGCGGCGTAGGAGGTGCGGGGCTTGAGCGGGGCCGGATCCGGTTCGCCCGAATCCAGTTCGATCGGCGCGGGGCCGGTGTAGCGCAGCGTGCCGGGGGCGTTGGCCAGCAGCTCGGCCAGCAGTTGGGCACAGGCGCGGGCGTCGCCCAGCGCGGTGTGCTGTCCGGTGGGCCAATGACCGCTGAGCGTGTGGCAGGCGCGCGGTAGCGAGTAGCGGGGCAGGTCGAGCTGGGAGCGCAGCGACAGCAGCGTGCACAGGCCCGGCAGGCCGCCCGGAAGACCGGCCGGAAGCAGCTCCGAGGCGAGGAAGCGGCCCTCGAAGTCGAGCTTGTGCCCCACCAGCACCGCGCCGGAGAACAGGCCGCGCAGCGCGTCCACCAGCTCGGCGGCCTTGGGCGCGCCGATGACGTCGCTGGCGCCGATGCCGTGGAACTCCTGCCCGGTGACGGCGGAGCCGGGGTCGACCAGCGTGGTGAACTCCCGCAGCAGGGTGCCGTCGCCGCGCATGCGCACCACCGCGATCTCGCAGATGCGCGCGCCCTCACCGGGGTAGAGCCCGGTGGTCTCGACATCGACGACCGCGTACTCCAGATCGCGCGCGCCGCGGGCCGCGCCGCGGCGGCGGGTCAGGGCACCCATCCGGACCATCCGCCCGGCGTCGGGTTCGGCGTCCAGCACGTCGTCCACACCCCGTCCGATCCTCATCGCGGCACCTCCCGCGGCCAGACACTACGACACGCTCGGGAAGACCGCTGCCGCGAACGGCGTTGAACCAGCGGCCCGGACCCGCCACCCCCTGGGCTCCGGCCGTGACGTATGAGCGCCCCCGACCGAGGAGTTCCCCATGCAGCAGAGCCCGCAGCCGCAGTACGTCCCGCTGGTCGAGGTGGTCCGGTCCGGATTCGCCGAGGGCGTGCACTTCGGCACGGCGGTGGGGCTCACCGCCCGCGGTGAGATCGGCTACGTCCGCGGCGGGGCCGAGGCCCCGATGCTCCCGCGCTCGTCCGCCAAGCCCTTCCAGGCCGCGGCCGTGCTGCGCGCCGGCGCCGACCTGGGACCCGCGCAGACCGCGATCGCCGCGGGGAGCCACAGCGGGGAGCCGCGCCACGTCGAGACGGTGGAGGGGATGCTGGCCGGCGCCGGCCTCGACGCCGGCGCGCTGCGCTGCCCGGCCGACTGGCCCCTGGACCGCGGCGAGCGCGAACGGCTGCTCATGGACGGCGGTGCGCCCTCGCCGCTGCTCATGAACTGCTCGGGCAAGCACGCGGCCATGCTCGCAGCCTGCGTCGCGCGCGGGTGGAGCACCGGGGACTACCTGGAACCGGACCACCCGGTGCAGGAGCTGGTGCGCAGGGAGGTCGAGGAGATGTGCGGCGAGCCGGTCGCCCACACCACCGTCGACGGGTGCGGCGCGCCGCAGCTGGCGGTCTCCCTGCTGGGCCTGGCGCGCGGCCTGCGGGAGATGACCCTGGCACCGGAGGGTTCGCCCGAGGCCGCGGTGCTGGAGGCCATGCGGAACCGGCCCGAGTACGTCGCCGGCGAGGGGCGCACCGACACCCTGCTGATGCGCGGCCTCCCGGGCGCGGTGGCCAAGATGGGGGCCGAGGGCGTGCTCGTCGTGGCCGCACCCGCCGGCGAGGTGGCGGCGGTGAAGCTGAGCGACGGCGACCCGCTGTTCCGCGCGCGCACCCTGGCGGCGCTGGAGGCCCTCGCGGCGGTCGGCGCCGACGTCTCCCCCGTTCGCGACCTGGCCGCTGCGGAGGTCCGCGGCGGCGGCAGGGCGGTGGGCCGCCTTCGCCCCGTCGCCGACGAGGCGCTCGCCTGACCCGTCCCTCCCCGGCGGTCCCGGCGGCGGGCGCCGGTGCGGACGCCGGGGACGGCGCGACCGCGGTACCGGCCCTGTCCGCGCGGTGGGCGGAATCGGAAGGCACTGGGCTATGTTTCGACCAGACGGGGCCGTGCGGCGGCCCCGAAGCGGCGGCCCACCGGTTCGCCGGTTCCACGCGCGTGACCACCACCGACGAAGGGCGGCACATGGGCGACATCCGCAGCGTCGCGATCGCCGGAGCGGGCATGGCCGGGCTGCACGCGGCCGAGTCCCTGCGCGAAGCCGGCTTCGAGGGGCGGATCACGATGATCGGCGAGGAGCCGCACCGCCCCTACTCGCGCCCGCCGCTGTCCAAGGAGTTCCTGACGGGCAAGGGCGCCGGTGCGGGCATCGACCTGCGCGAGGACTCCGCGTTCGACGGCCTGGGGCTGGACCTGCGGCTGGGCCGGTCCGCGCGGCGGCTGCGCCCGCGCGAGCGCGCCGTCGAGCTCGACGACGGCTCGCAGGTGGCCGCCGACGGCCTGGTGATCGCCACGGGCTCCCGCGCCCGCCGCCCCGGCACCGCGCTGGAGGGGGTGCACGTGCTGCGCACCGTCGAGGACGCCGAGGCCGTGCGCGACTCCTTCAAGGCCGCCGAGCGCGTCGTCGTCGTGGGAGCCGGGTTCGTCGGCGCCGAGGTCGCCTCCAGCGCCCGCGCGGCCGGGCTCGAGGTCGTGCTGCTGGAGGCCGAACCCACCCCGCTCACCCGCGTCGTCGACCCCCGGGTCGCCGGCGTGTTCGCCGAGCTGCACCGCGACCACGGCGTCGACCTCCGGCTGGGCGTGGGCGTGACCGGGTTCGAGGGGCGCGGGCGCGTCGAGCGGGTACGGCTCGGCGACGGCAGCGCGGTCGAGGCGTCGCTGGTCGTGGCGGGCCTGGGCGCCCTGCCCAACACCGGCTGGCTGGAGGGCTCGGGCGTCGAACTGGCCGGGGGCACCGGCGGAGTGCTCTGCGACGAGTACTGCCGCACCGCCCTGCCCGGGGTGTATGCGGCGGGCGACATCGCCGCCTGGCCGCACCCGCGCTACGGCGGCCTGATGCGCCTGGAGCACTGGACCAACGCAGGCGAGCAGGCGGCCGCCGCTGCGCGCAACCTGCTGGCGGGCGGCGGCACGCCCTACACCCCGGTCCCCTACTTCTGGTCCGACCAGTACGGGATGAAGATCCAGCTGCTGGGCCAGGCCGCGCCCGCCGACACCGCCGAGATCGTGCACGGCTCGGCCGAGGACCGCAAGTTCGTCGCCCTCCTCGGCCGCGCCGGGATGCTCGTGGGCATCCTGGGCCTGCGCTCCACGCCGAAGGTGATGCGCCTGCGCCGGCTCCTGGCCGAGCCCACCACCTGGGAGGACGCGCTGGCCGAGGTCAGCCCTCGATCGTGATGGCCTGCTTGGGGCACATGCGGGCGGCCTCCTCGACCTCGGCCCGCAGGTCCTCCGGGGGCTCCTCCTGCAGCACGTAGAGGAAGTCGTCCTCACGCACCTCGAAGACCTCCGGCACCACACCCATGCACACCGCGTTGCTCTCGCACCGGTCGAAGTCGACGTTGACCCGCATGGTTCTCCTCGCTCTGCGCCGTGGGGCCGCTGCTTGCGCGTCCGAGCCTAATCCCGCACCGAGCGGCCGCGGACCCGCGGGCGGATGGCGCGCCCCCCGCCACTGGAGACGCTTCCCAGACGCTTTCAGCCCCCTCTCAGGCGTCGGCGAAGGCGTCGGTGGCCTCGATGAGGTGGTGCAGGATGCCGGGTTCGCTGAAGGCGTGGCCGGCGTCGTCGACCAGGTGGAACTGCGCCTCGGGCCAGGCCCGGTGCAGGTCGTGTGCGGTCTTGACCGGGGTGCACACGTCGTAGCGGCCCTGCACGATCACGCCGGGGATGCCGCTCAGCCGGTCGGCGCCGTCGATCAGCTGGCCGGGGGTGAAGAAGCCGCCGTGGGCGAAGTAGTGGTTCTCGATGCGGGCGAAGGCCAGCGCGTACTCCGCCTCGGCGTGCTGGGCGCGCACGCGCTCGTCGGGCAGCAGGGTGATGGTCGAGCCCTCCCACAAGCTCCAGGCGCGGGCCGCGGCCAGGCGCACATCGGGGTCGGGCGAGGACAGCCGGTGCGCGTAGGCCCCGATGAGGTCGTCGCGCTCCTCCTCGGGGATGGGCGCGAGGTAGTGCTCCCACAGGTCGGGGAAGAGGTAGCTGGCGCCGTTCTGGTAGAACCAGCGGAGCTCCTCGTTGCGCAGGGTGAAGATCCCCCGCAGGACCAGTTCGCTGACCCGCCGGGGGTGCTCCTCGGCGTAGGCCAGCGCCAGCGCGCTGCCCCACGAACCGCCGAACACCTGCCAGCGGTCCACGCCCATCATCGTCCGCAGGCGCTCCAGGTCCTCCACCAGCGCCCAGGTGGTGTTGGTCTTGAGGTCCACGTCCATGCCGGCGGCGTGGGGGGTGCTGCGGCCGCAGTTGCGCTGGTCGAAGAGCAGCACGCGGTAGCGCTCGGGGTCGAACAGGCGCCGGTGGTCGGGTGAGCAGCCCGCACCCGGTCCCCCGTGCAGGAACACCGCAGGCTTGCCCGCCGGGTTCCCGCACAGCTCCCAGTAGATCCGGTGTCCATCGCCCACGTCGAGCATGCCGGAGTCGTAGGGTTCGATGGACGGGTACAGCGTGCGCATGGGTTAGGCGTCCTTCGTCGCAGATGTGGCCGCGGACAATCCTAGAACCGGGACGACCGGGCGCAGTGCCGCGCGTCCGCCGCGGGAGGACGTTTCCCGGCACTCGGGCGCAGCGCCGGAAGCCCGGCCACGCCGAGGGTTTCGCACGCCGCGGCGGATTTGCGCGCCAAGATCGTTCCAGCGCACGGCATCGTCCCCGCTGCCCGCCCCGCGCCTGCGCCTCCCGCGCTGCCGGGCGCGCCGCGGCCGCCGGGCGTCCCCGCGGCGGAGCCCGGCTCCAGAGTGTGTCCAGGGTCACATGAAACGCCGCGAACCTGCGCGGACACCGGCTTCGGGCCGTGCGCGCCGAGGCGCACCACACCCGGCGGCTCCGAAAGGGCCGCGGCCGGTGCGCGGGGCGGCGCCCCGGAACACTCCGGCACCCCGCACGCCGCCCACCCGCGTTAGTGTTCTGAGTGGGTCCGCAGGTGAGACGGAAGTAGGGACACAGAAGGCATGCCCAACACCAATGACACGCGCGTCGCCAGCTACCAGCCGCTGATCGCGCCCAAGGACCTCCTCGCCGAGCTCCCGATGGGACCGGAGCGCGCCGCGCTGGTCGAGGACGCCCGCGGCGAGGTCAAGCGCGTGCTCGACGGCGCCGACGACCGCCTGCTGGTCATCGTTGGGCCCTGCTCCGTGCACGACCCCGAGGCCGCGCTGGACTACGCCGAGCGGCTCAAGGCGCTGACGCCGTCCCTGAGCGAGGACCTCTGCCTGGTCATGCGCGTCTACTTCGAGAAGCCGCGCACCACGCTGGGCTGGAAGGGGCTCATCAACGACCCCGGGCTGGACGAGAGCTACGACGTGCACCGCGGCCTGCGCACCGCGCGCAAGCTACTGCTCGACATCGGCTCGATCGGCGTGCCGGCCGGCACCGAGTTCCTCGACCCCATCACCCCGCAGTACATCGCCGACGCGGTGGCCTGGGGCGCGATCGGCGCCCGGACCACCGAGAGCCAGGTCCACCGCCAGCTCGGCAGCGGCCTGAGCATGCCGGTGGGCTTCAAGAACGGCACCGACGGCGACGTGCAGGTGGCGGTGGACGCCTGCGGCGCCTCCGCGGCCTCGCATACCTTCTTCGGAATCGACCCCTCGGGCGCGGGCTCGGTCGTGGTCACCGCGGGCAACCCCGACTGCCACGTCATCCTGCGCGGCGGACGCAGCGGCCCCAACTACGACGCGGCCGGCGTCGCGCCCGCGCTGGAGGTCGTCGAGCGCTCCGGACTGCCGCGGCGGCTGATGATCGACGCCAGCCACGCCAACAGCGGCAAGGACCACACCCGCCAGCCGGGGGTGGCCGACGCCATCGCGGCGCAGGTCGCCGACGGTCAGCGCGGCATCATCGGCGTGATGCTGGAGAGCTTCATCGAGGAGGGCGCCCAGAAGCTGGGCGACCCCGCGGAGCTCTCCTACGGGCGCTCCATCACCGACACGTGCATGAGCTGGTCGACCACCGAGGACGTGCTGGGCCGGCTCGCCGAGGCGGTACGCAAGCGCCGCTCGGTCTAAGCACCGGAGCCCGCTGCCCCGCCCGCGGCCGAGGGCGCCCGGACTCGCCGCGGGCCGCGCGCCGCGGACGCCTTTCGGGGGCGCCGCCGGAGGGACCCGGCTCTCGGGTGCCGCCGGCGCCCCCGGCTCCGCGGCGGTCGGCGTCTCCGCTGGCAGGTGCGGTGAAGTGGGCGTTTCGTGTCCCCTTGGCTGTTCGCGCGAAAGCCGCACTGCTAGCCTGGAACCGGTCGTTGAATCCGTACGGGAGAGAGTCCGTGCAGCCGGCACGGGCCGCCGAAGGAGCAATTCCTCCCCAGAGAACCTCTCAGGCGCGCCGGACCGTACGGTCGAGACCACTCTGGAAAGCAGGGGCGTTCGAGCCCCTCGCCGAAGGTGCAAGCCGCGTTCGCGCGGCGAAGCTCTCAGGCATCATGACAGAGGGGGAGGATGGCAACGCCTGTCACGAAACGACGTCCATCCTCTCGGGAGTGAGAATGACTGCGCCGGACGACGGATCGGCACTGCGGACAACGCCGCTGCACGCCGTCCACGAGCGGGCCGGGGCCACCCTGGTCGGCTTCGCGGGCTGGGAGATGCCGCTGCGCTACGGCGGCGAGCGCGCCGAGCACGCGGCCGTGCGCGAGACGGCCGGACTCTTCGACCTCTCCCACATGGGCGAGATCCACATCACCGGCCCCCAGGCCGCCGACATGCTGGACTACGCCCTCGTGGGCCATCTGTCCAAGGTCGCGCCGGGCCGCGCCCGCTACACCATGATCACCGCGGCCGACGGCGGCGTCCTCGACGACCTCATCGTGTACCGGCTCGCCGACGACGAGTACCTGGTGGTGGCCAACGCTGCCAACACCGGGACCGTGCTCGCCGCCCTCAGCGAGCGCGCGGCGGGCTTCGGCGCCCTCGTCGAGGACCGTTCCGCCGACTACGCGCTGATCGCCGTGCAGGGCCCGGCCGCCGTCGACATCCTGGCGCCGCTCACCGACGCCGACCTGAGCACCATCAAGTACTTCGCGGGATACTCCCACCAGGTCGCCGGGCACCCGGTGCTCCTGGCCCGCACCGGCTACACCGGCGAGGACGGCTTCGAGATCTTCCTCAGCCCCGGCGACGACGCGCCCGCCGTGTGGGACGCCCTGCTCAAGGCGGGCGAGCCGCACGGCCTGCTCCCGGCCGGGCTCTCCGCCCGGGACACGCTGCGCCTCGAAGCCGGCATGCCCCTCTACGGCAACGAACTGGACGCCCGGACCACCCCCTTCGAGGCCAACCTCGGCCGGGTCGTCAAACTGGACAAGCCCGGCGACTTCGTGGGCCGCGACGCGCTGCAGAGCGTCGCCGACTCCGGCCCGCGCCGCCGCCTGGTCGGCCTGGTGGCCCGCGGCCGCCGTCCGCTGCGCAAGGACAACACGGTCCTGCTGGACGGCGAGCCCGTGGGCGTGGTCACCAGCGGGGCGCCCTCGCCCACGCTGGGCAAGCCCGTCGCCATGGCCTACATGGACAGCGGGGCCGACCCGTCCTCCGGCGAGACCGCCGTGGACGTGCGCGGCCGCGCCGAGGCCGTCGACGTCGTCGACCTGCCGCTCTACCGCCGGGAGCGCTGACCCCGGCGGCGGCCGAAGCGCGCGCACAGCGTGCGCGGCCGCAGGCCGAAGCGGCAGAATTCGACTGGGTGGAACCGCCGACGGTCCACGCCGAACCGGTCGGGCGGCCACACGCGAAGGCGCCGCGCCCTACCCGGTCCCAGACCCGGACAACGACGACCTCCTGGAGATTTGAATTGAGCGTTCCCGCGGAGCTGAACTACACGAGCGACCACGAGTGGGTGGCGGTCAGCGACGGTGTCGCCACAGTCGGCATCACCGCATTCGCCGCCGAGGCGCTCGGCGACATCGTCTACGTCGAACCGCCGGAGACGGGCACCACCGTCGCCGCCGGTGAGACCTGCGGGGAGGTGGAGTCCACCAAGTCCGTCAGCGACCTGTACGCGCCGGTCAACGGCGAGGTCGTCGACGTGAACCAGGCTGCGGTGGACAACCCCGAGGTCATCGGGACCGATCCCTACGGCCAGGGGTGGCTCTTCAAGGTGGAGGTCACCGAGGAACCGTCCGAGCTGCTCTCTCCGGAGCAGTACACGCAGTTGACCGAAGGCGAAGGTTGATCACATGCCCTCTCAGCGGAATCTGCTCGACCAGTCCCTCGAACAGCTCGATCCGGAAGTCGCCGCAGCCGTCGGCGCCGAGCTCAACCGGCAGCGCGACACGCTGGAGATGATCGCCTCGGAGAACTTCGCTCCGCAGGCGGTGCTGGAGGCCCAGGGCACGGTCCTGACCAACAAGTACGCCGAGGGCTACCCCGGCAAGCGCTACTACGGGGGCTGCGAGCACGTCGACGTGGTCGAGCAGCTCGCGATCGACCGGGCGAAGGCGCTGTTCGGCGCCGAGCACGCCAACGTGCAGCCGCACTCAGGCGCCCAGGCCAACACGGCCGTCTACTTCTCGCTGCTCAAGCCGGGCGACACGATCCTGGGCCTGGACCTCGCGCACGGCGGCCACCTGACCCACGGCATGAAGCTGAACTACTCCGGCAAGATCCTCAACGCGGTCGCCTACCACGTCCGCCCCGAGGACGGCACCGTCGACTACGACGAGGTCGAGAAGCTGGCCAAGGAGCACCGGCCGAAGATGATCGTCGCCGGCTGGTCGGCCTATCCGCGCCAGCTGGACTTCGCGCGGTTCCGCAAGATCGCCGACGACGTCGACGCCCTGTTCATGGTCGACATGGCGCACTTCGCCGGCCTGGTGGCGGCCGGGCTGCACCCCAGTCCGGTGCCCCACGCCGACGTGGTCACCACCACCACGCACAAGACCCTGGGCGGTCCGCGCGGCGGGCTCATCCTCAGCAAGGAGGAGTTCGGCAAGAAGATCAACTCCGCCGTGTTCCCCGGCATGCAGGGCGGACCGCTGGAGCACGTGATCGCCGGCAAGGCGGTCTCGCTGAAGGTCGCGGCGGGCGAGGAGTTCGCCGACCGGCAGCGGCGCACCGTCTCCGGCGCCAAGATCCTGGCCGATCGGCTGATGCGCGAGGACGCCGTCCAGTCGGGCGTGCGGGTGCTCAGCGGTGGCACCGACGTCCACCTCGTACTCGTCGACCTGGTCAACTCCCAGCTCAACGGCAAGGAGGCGGAGGACCGGCTGCACGAGATCGGCATCACGGTCAACCGCAACGCCGTACCCGACGACCCGCGGCCGCCCATGGTGACCTCGGGACTGCGCATCGGCACCCCCGCGCTTGCCACGCGCGGGTTCGGCGACGAGGACTTCACCGAGGTCTCCGACGTCATCGCCGAGGCGCTCAAGCCGGAATACGACGCCGCGGCGCTGCGCGGCCGCGTCGAGGCGCTCGTACGCAAGAATCCGCTCTACCCGGAGCTGTAGAGGGCAGTCCCCTGCCCTCCTGGTGCGGCCGGGGCGTGCTCGGCACTCCGCCCCGGCCGCACCGAACACCGAAATCGCTCCTGTACCCGCAAGGAGGGCAGGAATGGCAATCAGCGTCTTCGACCTGTTCACCATCGGCATCGGTCCGTCGAGCTCGCACACCGTGGGGCCGATGCGGGCCGCACGCAGGTTCGCCGAGGGGCTGGCCGAGTCCGGGCTGCTGGAGCGCACCGCCGCGGTGCGCGCCGAGCTGTACGGCTCGCTGGCACTGACCGGCAAGGGGCACGGCAGCGACCGCGCCGTGGTACTCGGGCTGCTCGGGCAGACGCCCGAGGGCGTCGACGTCGACGCCGCCGCGGCGACGGTCGAGCGTGTACGCACGGAGCACCGGCTCGCCCTGGCCGGCGTCCGCGAGGTCGACTTCGACCCCGAGACGCACCTGGACTTCCGCCGCAAGGAGACGCTCCCGGGCCACCCCAACGGCATGCGCTTTTTGGCCCTGGACTCCGCGGGCACGGAGCTGCGGGCCCACACCTACTTCTCGGTGGGCGGCGGCTTCGTCGTCGACGAGGAGGCCGTGGGCGCCGACCGGATCACGGCCGACGAGACTCCGCAGCCCTACCCGTTCTCCAGCGCGGCCGAACTGCTGGAGACCTGCCGCGAGACCGGCATGTCCATCAGCGCCGTCATGCTCGCCAACGAGCGGGCGTTCGGGCGCACCGACGAGGAGATCGGCGAGGGCCTGCTGGAGATCTGGCGGGCGATGCGCGCGTGCGTGCGCCGGGGCGTGACCACCGAGGGCACTCTGCCCGGGGGCCTGAAGGTTTCGCGCCGCGCGCCGCGGCTCTACCGCCAACTCGGCGGCCACTGCGGCCCCGAGGGTCTGGCCGGCCCCGACCACAGCGACCCCGGCGACCCGATGCGCGGCACCGACTGGATCACGCTGTACGCCCTGGCGGTCAACGAGGAGAACGCCGCCGGCGGCCGGGTGGTCACCGCACCCACCAACGGCGCGGCCGGGATCGTCCCGGCGGTGCTGCACTACTACGCGCACTTCACCCAGGGCGCGGGCGACGAGGGGACGATGCGCTTCCTGCTCGCGGCGGGGGCGATCGGCATCCTCTACAAGCAGAACGCCTCGATCTCCGGCGCCGAGGTCGGCTGCCAGGGCGAGGTCGGCTCGGCGTCGTCCATGGCGGCAGCGGGCCTGGCCGAGGCGTGGGGCGCGACCCCGGCCCAGATCGAGAACGCGGCGGAGATCGCCATGGAGCACAACCTGGGCCTGACCTGCGACCCCATCGGGGGCCTGGTGCAGGTTCCCTGTATCGAGCGCAACGCCCTGGCCTCGATCAAGGCGATCAGCGCGGCCCGCCTCGCGCTGCGTGGCGACGGCAGCCACTTCGTCTCCCTCGACAAGGTGATCCGCACCATGCGCGACACCGGCCGGGACATGATGGACAAGTACAAGGAGACAAGCCGCGGCGGCCTCGCGGTCAACGTCATCGAGTGCTGAAACCGGAGCCGGACATCAGCCGATCGGACCGGCGTGGTGGAAGGCCCTGAGTTCCACGGCGATGTCAGACACGTCTGGCATCGCACCCGTGGTCACGTCGAGGACGAAGCGCTCCGCCCTGTCCTCGTCGACCGGCGTGATCAATGACGCGCCGTTCACTTCCAGGAACACGGCTGGGCAGTTCCAAGCGGCCCGCTTGTTCCCGTCGACGAAGACAGGGTTGCGGGCCAAGGATTGGAGGAGCGCCGCCCCCTTCTCGATGAGCCCGGGGTAGTGCTCCACCCCGAATGACGAAGAGCGCGGCCGGTGGACCGCGCTCTCCAGAAGACCGTAGTCCCGGACCACCACTCGGTTCTGGTTGTTCTGCCGAAGCGCCATGGTGGTGATCTCGACCACCTGGACCACGGTCAGGTAGACGATGTGCGAAGCCATCGCCTACCTTGCGAGCCGTTCGTTCAGGCCGGCCGAGGCCTGCGTCACCCTCACCGCGGCTTCCATGACACGGCGGTGGTGGATGCTCCCCAGAATGCTTCCCTTAGCGAGGTTCTTGACACTGGTGTCTTCCTCGGCGGCCGCCCGACGGATCTCCTCCATCTCTTCGGCGGTGAACTCGATGTTGAGTGCCGGCATACCCACCCCCTGGTACCTGATTTGGTACCAGCTTATCAGCCGACGAGTGTCGCGGCTTCGCACGAGGGTGTGCGATGGATGTCGCCGTCCAGCCGTACGCTCAGCGCCCGCGAACGCGCCCCCGCCCCAACCGGCCAGCGCGGCGCGCGGCCGGTCGGGCCTCGGGCGACCCCTGCGGGTGGCGGTGTCCATAGCCTCAGGGGATGGAGAACTGACGCCTTTACCCGAGTGGCCCCTGTATACAGAATTATGTATTCAATATCCACTACAAAAGGTGATCTCGTGCGACACGACGGATTCCACTCGCCCCCCGACCCCCCGTCCTCTTCCCGCCCTCCGGCGGTAACCAGGCGCGGCCTGCTCCGCGGCGGCGGAGCGACGGCCGGCGGACTGGGGCTGTCCCTGCTGGGAGCAGGAGCCCTGCCCGCGAGCGCCCGCGACACCGTCGACGACCGCGGCGCCAACTCACCCCGGGGTGCGCGCCGCCGGCTGCTCCGGGGGGGGGTGCTTCTATGGGTTTGTCAAGCCGCCTGGGCCACCGGCGGTTGGTAGAA